>JBHLOC010000002.1:0-264842 GCA_048940925.1 Promethearchaeota archaeon
TACCTAGATAATTGATAAGAATGGAGAATAATAAATCAGAAACAGAACAAGAGCCTAAAAAATCATTTAAATTAAAACTTAAGGATTATTTAAAAAACCTTTTTGACTTTTCTCAGTATGATAAAAAGACTATTATCTACATTGTCATTTTTGTAATACTGATTATAATTTCTGTAGGGCTTCTCTACTATAATTACTTTATCAAAAGGACTTTTATTTATATCCTTATTGCAGATTGGTTTGTGAATCCAATATATAAATTAGGAATTAGTGGTATATTTCTTTTCGTAGTAATAATGGCGATTCAGGGATTAATCGTACCAATTCCTTCAGAGTTGGTTCTGTTAGCAGCAGGTATGATCTGGGGATGGCTTCTAGGAGGAATTATGGGATTAATCGGTTCAATGTGTGCAGGATTATTATGTTTCTATATAAGTAAAAAAGGGGGAAGGCCTTTAGCTAAAAAATTTGTCGGTGAGAATGCAATTGATATGGTTGATGATTTGATTCAAAAATATGGGATGAAGGCAATTCTTATTTCGAGATTTATCCCTTTTATATCTTTTGATGTTATTTCATATGCTTCTGGTTTAGTGGATGTAGATTTAAAGACATATTCAATCGGAACTTTAATAGGATCTACATTTCGAGCCTTTTTTTATTCTATATGGGGCTTTCTTCTAGGATTTAATCCCCCTATTGATACTACAGATGTTGAATTAATTGAAGCTCAAGCAGGAGTATTTAATATAGTTTTACTCGTAATATTAGGTGTATTAGTATTGATGTTCTTAGGATATTATTTTCTTGCAAAATATTATGAAAAAAAGAAATTAAAAAACAAATCTTAAGGATTTTATACTCTAATTAGAAGATAATAATATTATTGTGATAGTATTGGTTATATGTAAAGAAATGTCTTACATAAAAAAAATTCATTTTCTTCAATTTAGGTTTTCAAGATGCAATCTTCAATTTCTTCAAAGATAAAAAAATTTCGGTAAAATGAAAAAAAATTCAAAAATTTGGAGATCTCTAATTAAATATAAGTGTTTTTTATTCTGGTTATACTTTTTAATAGAATGTTTATTATTTTAATTTTAAAAGTAAATTTTATTTTATCCCTATTTCGAAATCTTCTTTTATTACTGCTTTAATGTCTTTTTTCAATTTATTATATAATTTAATAGCGCTTTTATGAGTAATTACAGACAATTCAGATCGATATAAACTATCAGAATCAATTTTTTCATCACAATATTTTTGTACTAAGTAGACTCCATAATTATCTACAGTCCATAATTTTAGAGTGATTATAGCTTTAATACGATAATGACTAGTAGGTTAAATACTATTATACAATTAATGTTTCACACTACAGATCTTTCAAAGATTTATCGGTTATTGAATGCTGGCACTTTATGATTATTTTCAATCTTAACAATCCATATTTTTCATGTATTTCATCAGGTTTAAGCCCAATAATAAATCATAATTTATATTTCCCTTACGAATACAATTCAGTAATTTTTCTCTGATTTTGTTCCCTAGCGCCTTCTCGACTCTTTCAGAGATAAGTCCTATGTATACTATATTTGTCTCTTCATAGTTAATTTTATTTAGGATTTGAAGGGCTTTTTCTAGAAAATTAGTAGGAGGATCAAATAAAGATATAATTTCCTCATCAGATAATACATCTAACATATGATAGTTAAGAAAGATATTTAGGTGTACTAGATCTTCTAATTCGAGGATTTGTTTTACTTTTTTCTCAATTGGTATAAATAAAAATTTACCAATTTTATTATAAAGAGAGTTAGCTTCATGGAATTGATCAGTGTCATCCTTCAAGTAGGCACTAAAAATATGCTCAAGTAAGCAGCAATCTTCCGAGGAGAAAATAGAAATTATTTCTTCATATGTTAAAAAGTTTAAGTATCCTTCATCGATTAGGTATCCTACGGTTTGAATTTCTCCCCTCATTAGTCGTTTCGCGATCTCCTCTTTAAAGACTTTTTTAGCTTGTGGATCTCCTTCCTGTGTTAGTTTTTTCAGAAGAGGAAAAGAAAGTGTTGAATCTAATAAATCGGTATTATAATCATATTCAGCCCACGCTTGTAAATTAGAACAATGTGCCCAGAACTCCGTTTCAGGAGGTATTGTTTCGGGTAACTCCTCTAATGAGTGATCCAATTTATTTATAATTTCATCGATAGATTTTATCTTGGAGTACTTCTCAATATCATCGATAGGGATATGTAGTAGTACATACTTACACTGCCTGAATCGCTTACCATTAACATAAATAAATGTCTTACCTCCCCGTAGCTCTAAGGAAAGAAACTCATTAACTTTAAATTCTTTACCTTCCATGTTTTTGTAAAGTTAATTCTTAAGTACCACATATTTGAATAAATATTTAAATAAACCCAGAATTAAGTAAAATAATATTTTTTCTGATTATCATTTTTTGGTTACTGTTTACCTTTTTTTCGTAACGTTTTGTAAAGAGGTAATATACCAAAAATATAACAACCATAATTGCTAAAATTATCAATAATATATTATTAAAAAGTTCAGATTGAGCACTAATTACAGAGGGAACAAATTCAGAAAAATCTATGGGCGGAACTATCCCTAAAGATGCACCTAACCAAGAATAAAAGAACGCTCTCGGAAGGAGCCTAACAAAGTTCCAGATAAATATTTTTTAATATCCATTTCTACTAGTCCAGATGCATAGCTTATCGGGTCAAATGCTATAAAGGGCAGAAACCTAGCTAATATTATAGCTCTTGTTCCATATTTTTTTATAAAGTTATCTGCTAAGCCGAGAGCTTTTTCTCCTATGAATCTTTTTACTAAAGGTCTTCTTCCTCGTCTACTTAAATAGAAGCAAAGAATTGCAGCACACATTGAACCAATGACTCCCATAAATCCGCCTAATACTAAGCCCCAAATCATTCCTGTTGCCAGTAATACTATCTCCGATGGTAAAGGTATAATTAGTCCCTGAAGCCCCATAATAATTATAAACAGTGCAGCTCCCCAGAACCCTAATGCGTATACAGGATTTACAAACCATTCAACCACAAGTCTATATAGAAAAGTCCTATTAAAAAAGTAGACATAAATAAGCAAGAATAGAGATATGCTATTAAAAAAGCAAAAATAACAATATATACAATTGTTTTGGTATCATAATGAGAAAAGTCAATTAAATTCTTGATATATTTCTTAAATTTTGCTGAAAATGGTTGATCAGCTTCACTTTTTTCGTTTTTATTATTTTGTTCCTTAGCATTCAAAATATAAAGTAAAAATTAAGTAATAATAGTAATTTTAATTTCTATAAAAAGTATTTTTTGCAGCTTTTCTGCTAAAGGCATAATTATTTTTTTTTGAATAATGAGACCTTCTTTTAAATGTGCAGTAACTATGAATGTTGGAATAGAAACTGACTCACAAATTACGAGAGTTAATAGATTAATATGTTTTCATGACTCCTAAATTGAGAGATAAGCAGAATACTTTATCGTTAATTTATTAAGTTATAATGAAATATTGGATATTAAATTAAAGGATAAATCTTAAGGATTTTATACTCTAATTAGAAGATAATAATATTATTGTGATATTACTCTTTTTTTTTTATATCGATTATCTAATTTCTGCTTATGAATAAAAAAGATAAATCAATTAAAAGATTTGAATTCAAAGAAAATTATGAGTTAAACATGACTGAATTTTATAAAGCTTTAGATTTCGCAATACACAAAAAAAATGCACAATCAATCTATGGGCTTAGCAAAATTTTTACAAGATATTATTTTAGAAAATTAAATAACTAAGCATTATAAATCCAAAATCTTTTCATATTTTACCGAATTTCTTTGATAAATATTTAAAATTACCTTTTTTGAATATTTGAATTGTTTGATGCTTTAATTTAAGAATTTTTACTCAGACTCTCTTACTTCCTAGGGAAGTATTTACATTTGTTTCTAGTTCCTCTTCTGAAATATCATTAGAAAATAATCTTTACCCTATTTATTGATTTACTTAGATTGTTCATCTTAAAGTGGGAAAAATGCAGAATGTCTTATTCTATTATTTTTTTTCTTAAAACTATTGTTTAGGGAAGATATGAATTTCAAGTAATATGGTATGTTGTTCGTTCCATTAATATAAAAATTTTTCGATTAAAGAAATTTTATATATTTGAGGACTATATGAAATATAGACCTAATAGAGAATATATTTTAACAATTTTAGAGTAATTGTCATCATGAATGTTAGCGGAGATTATGATAAAATTTTAGAGGAAACACTTAAGGATGAATTGGAATGGCTAGAACAAGAGTTTGAGCTCCTCTTTAGAAATAAAAAGAATAATTGCACAAGAAAAGACATCACGATGGCAACCAGTATTTTAGATAATGTAGTTGACAATATAAAAATGAATTCTAATGACCAATTATTAAATTTACTGGCAGTTACGCTTAACAGATTAGAAAAGACATATCCTGATTTTTTCTAATAGAATTCTACCTTTTTTTGAGAATCTGGTTTGTTTCTTATACTAAGCTATTAAAATTTGATTTTCTAAAATCAGTTAAGCATTATCAATTTGATTTTAGAAAGAGAAATTATTTTAAGAATGATTCTCATATTTTAAAAGTGAAGTTCAGAATTATAACTTCTAAAAAAAAAGTAGATTTCTCTTATGGAAAGAATCATTATTACTCATTGGAATAAACAAACTGGACCAGAGCCTATAATTCAATATCCCCCAGAAAAACCGTTCCCCGCAAAAGATATCTTTTTAAAAATATGGGCGAAACATGAGTTAAATAAAGTAAATTCTATGATAACTTATGAGGATGATGAGAATGGTTATATATCAATAACTCAGCAATTTGAAGGAGAAATTTATTTTCTAATATTAGTATATCCACAAAAAGATATGATAGAACACTTTTTGATAGAAGTATCCCCTGATATTTTGGCAATTATAAGTAGAAATTTAGTAGAATTAATAAATACGAATAAGATTACTCGAGCTATCTCTGAAGCTTATAATACTATAAAAAATTACTCCAAATTAGATAGAGAAGAAAATCTAATTAATTTTTTCCAAGATAAAATTAAATTTACGATATTACAAATCCTAAGAAATGGTGTTATATCTAAATCGAATTTAAGAAATATTTTACACCACGATTATGGTTTTTCAACAATAAATATTGATTTAATCTTAACTTCATTCTTTCGGGAGAGCTTAATTGTCAAACAAAATGTGCCAGGGAGTGAGGAGTGTTATTTCTTAGTAATTGATCTCTCATGTACAAGAATTCCCCCAGAAAATCTTACAATTGACCAAAAAGATCAAACCATAATGAAAAAATATGAAGATAACATCAAGGATTTTTATTTTGATTATGATTATGATAGAACTATTGAAGCAGAGAGTAAAACTATTATACAAACAATCTTATTTGATAAAGATGTATTTAAATTGATTAAAACCTTAAGAGAAACTAGTCTTTCAGTAAATGATAGTTTGAATATTTTAAATAATAGAGAAGGAATATTCAATGAGCTTTTAAATAATAAATTTATTTTTGAAGCAAAAGGGTTAGTTTTCATTTTTTCAGATGTTCGGTTTATTAAATTTATACCTTACTATATTATTGGAAAATTGAAAGAGCGGTATAAAAACCAAGAAATTTCTTTAAATGAATATTTAACCCACTTAGAATTAATAGTCGAGCAATTAGAAGTCCATGGTTATCTTGACTATGAAATAGTATGAAAATATATAAACATGGACAGCTAATTTAATATAATTTACAAAAAAAAATAAGTGAACACAATTGGCACTTGAAATAGTTGACTATCTTCAAGGAAGTTTTAGTTTAATTTTTGTAATTATTTCTCTAATTATTGGAATTACAATCTTATCTAAATATTTCGAATATAAAAATCGTTTATATATTTTAGTAGGAATTTCTTGGATTGGTGTAGCGAATCCATGGATGCCAGACTCAATTTCTTTCTTAATGAATTTACTTGTACAAGAGTCTCTCCCAGTGGGATGGTATTTCATAATAGGAAACTGTTTTATACCAATAGCTCTTTTAACGTGGTTAACTGCATTCACAGACATGCTCTATAAGAAAGCTCAAAAGAAAATATTACTAATTACACTCATTTTGTCAGTTCTATTTGAAATAGTGTTCTTTTTTTTCTTCTTTATAAATATTGATTTAATTGGAGTTATTAATCCAGATAGACCTTTCACTGTAGATTTCGGAATTTTCATAACGATTTATTTAATGATAGCTATCTTAGTTATGCTTATCACTGGTATAATGTTTGCTCAAAAATCTATTAGAGCAGAAGATCGAGAAGTGAGATTAAAAGGTAAACTGCTCCGAGCAGCTTTTATCACTTTTACAATAGCAGCAGTGTTAGATTCATTATTGGGAACATTTTTTGAAGATCCAACTGATCCACTTTTATCAATTATGGTTGTTATTGTAAGACTTTTACTAATTTTCAGCGCATTTGAGTTCTATGGAGGTTTTCTTTTACCTAGATGGATGAAAGAAATTTTCATGAAAAGTGAATAAATAATTCAATTTTTTTTCTCTTTTACATTATACAGTTAAGATCGAAGTATCTGAAATCTTTTTATCAACTGGTGCTTTTCCATCTCCATAAATATGATATAATGCAGTTCTTCTTGCTATTTCATAAAAACTACGGTAAATATCCTTTTCCTTTTCAAATAATGCACAAGTCTTATAGATTAAGGGATTCCAAATATATAAATCATTTTTGGGCTCAAACCATAGTTTCTCGTTTTTTAAAATCTGATTAAAATCATCGACACTAATTACTTCCTTAAGATCTTGTTTATTCAGCATTACTATAAAAGGGATTTCTTTAATTAACCTATTTTTTGATATGCTTTTTAATTCTAATAGAAATTCTATATTATCCTCAAAATGTTTGGTTTGGGAGTCTACAACAAAAATTACAGCATCAGTTTCAGCATCAAGCCTATTAAAAACTTTAATTCTAAGGGGGGTAAAACCCTTTTGACCTGCGACGGTATATACTCTATAATACACCTTTTTTTGTTTTTTTGACTGAAAAATTCCTCTATCAAAATAAAGGGTAGCACCACTTGCTCTATCAATTTTTCTTAATTCACCAACAGGTACAATTTCTCTAGTACCTTCTTTAGTTAATTGGTAAAGTGTTTTTAATATGGTAGTTTTACCTGATCCGTTCATGCCATAATATACTATTTTGAGGTAAGTGCTACCGTCTTTATATTGGACCATTTACAAGACCTTAAATTATATAAATAATAGTTATGGTTTTATTGATATTTTAACTTTTAAAATGTTATTTGTTTTTTTTATTCGTGATATTTAAAATAAATTTTTATAAAGTATATATGTTCTTTTTGTCTTTAATTATTACTCTCTAATAATTATGAATTAGATTAAATAAAAATATTTTCAAAATTAAAGATATTCTCTCTCATAATTATTATTATAAAGAATAATTTTTATCTCATAATTATTATTATGAATTATGATTCTCTCATAGAAAAACAAGTTATGAATTAAAACCTTGTAAAAAATTGAAATCATGGATGAATATACAGACTCAGAATGGAATTGGGATTTCTACAACGAACTTGTAGATGATGTAGAAGAAAATAAGAATATTATTGCCTGCATCAGCTGCGGAAAATGTGTCGGAGAATGTCCTGCATCTAAAATTTCTAACTTTAATATAAGGAAGATTATTCAAAAAGTTCTAAAAGGAGATAAGAGTGTATTAAAGGATTCAGATATATGGTATTGTTTTCTGTGTGAAAGGTGTAAAAAAGTCTGCCCGAAAGAAAATATCAATATACCATTATTTATTTTAAATTTAAGAAATGAATCATTTAAGAAAGGATATGGCCCAAAATATAACGATCTTAGCAAATATGTAGAAATGTCAGAAAGATTTCTTACAAATGGAACTGTATTAGATAAACCTTTAGGTCAACAACTTCCCCAAGATCGTGTTGATGAATTAAATGCAATATGTGATTTTGCTAGAGTAAAGTATGTCTTTAAAGCTAGTAAAAATAAAAAGAAAAAAAAGAAAAAGTAATCAAGTAACAATTTAAGATAAAAAAACATATAATGGAAAGTCAAAATTTAGCTTTAGATATAGAAAAAATTGAAAAAGAGTATCCTGAAAACCCTCTAGAATTTTTTAAGGATAAAAAATTGTGTTTATTTAAAGCTTGTCTTGAATCTTTCTTCCCTGGAGTCAGGTGGGGTATTCAGGATTTATTAGAAGAATTAGATTTAGAAGTCACTACTTGTATTAATCAATCTTGTTGTAGTGGAACGTTTTTTCAACGAAATTTAATAACAAGAGCACAATTCGCAGCAATAAATGAAAGAAATCTAAATGAAATGAGTCGCCAGGCAGATATTGTTTTATTTAGTTGTAACGGATGTTATAATTCCATTTTACGAGGTCGAGATTTTTTAAAAATTCCAGAAGTTAAAAGGAAAACTCAAGATATCTTAAATAGTATAAAAAAAAAAAATTTAGGAGAAGATTATCCTGGAAAATATGAAGTTCTAGATAATCCCAAAATAAAAGTATTACATGATTTAGATTTCTTATATTTAATCAAAAATAGTGTTCTTAATTCCCTAAAATTTGATTTGAAGGGATTAAAAGTAGCTGTACATTATGGATGTCACTATTTAAATTTAGAAAGAGACAAAAAGTCATATGAAAGTTATTTGAAAGATAAAACAAAATTAGATGAGCTAGTATCATTATTTGGAGGTATACCTATAGATTATCAGGAAAAAGAATCGTGCTGTGGATGGGGTGCATCTCAGATAGTATTACATCCAGATGAAGCATTAAAGGGCACTTATAAAAAATTAAAAAGTGCTGAAAATGTTGAAGCAGATTTTCTATTAATGCCTTGTCCAACTTGTTTATATACGCTTAGTAAACCGGAGTTTAGAGAGGAGATAGCTGTCTTATTTGGTGAAAAACTAGATATCCCTACGATTCATATTAATGAATTGATTGCTATATTAAGGGGATGTGAAGAAGAACGATGTATAACTCTAAGAAGAAGAACTCCACGTTTGGACGAAATTTTTGAAATTATTACTCATGAGTAATAAAAAATTTAATCCTGTATATCAAAATAAAGATTAAATATTACATTTCTTCTATCGCAGATCGCGGACAACTATCTAGGCATAAAAGGCAACCGATGCATTTTTCATAAGAGAATTCTAATCTTTCTTCTTCATTAAAATGTAACGCATCTGTAGGACATAATGAGATGCAAGCACCACAATCTATACATTTATCATCATTAATGATTACACGCCCTTTTTTATTTACAATAATGTTATTTTGTTTCAATGATTCTGTTATGGTTTTTATTTTTTCTTCTGGAATATCTAATAATAGATTTACACCATCTGATCCTGTAGTAAACTTTAAAATATTAAAGGTAATATCGTGTCTTAAGATCTCATTAACAATTTTAGAGTAATCATTGATATTTTTGAGTAACCCCAATGGTATTGAAATGTTTATAATAGTCAATTTACATCAATTCCTCCGAAGTTATTATTCCTGTTACTTTCTTATTATCATCGATAACAGGTAAAGCTGATATATTATGCTGTTTCATTTTTCTTGCGGCATTGCTTATTGGTTCGTTATCATGTGTAGTGATTACATGTGTAGTGATAATAGAACTTAAATCATCTTTATCTTCTGCAATAGCTTTTGTAATATCAAAGCTGGTTACAATGCCTTTAAGTGTTTTTTCTTTATTTGTGATAACAATATGATTAACATTTTTTTTAATAATTATTTCAGCAACAATCTTTATATCGCAATCTTCATAACAAATTTCTGCATTCTTTTTTAAATCTTTTACAAATTGCAATTTGGAAGATATTTTCATAGGATTAAATGTGGTGTCTGTGGGTATAGTTTCAGCAGGAGGATTTAAGTAAAATTTACTGTCCTGAATCCATTTTTTGAGAGTTGCAGCAATCTTTCGACTGTAATACAATGAAGATAATGAAGAACATTTAACTTTATTATCATTGATTTCAATATATCCACTTTTTAATTCTTTATAATTTACCTGTCGAATTGTCGGTCGATTTCTTCGAGGAACCCCATAATCTACTATTTCTGTTAGAGTTTCATCATCTCTAATTGCTGTTTTTTTTGCTAAGTCTTCATTTAAAATAGGAATAGGAACTCCAATACCAACAAACATTGATGTACCATATTTTTCATATGATACACCACGCAAATATTCTGGAGTCATTTGCTTTAGATCTCCTTTAACAAACAACGTTCCTAGTCTATTAATTGGATTGTGCTGAGTTCCTTCTCCCATAATATAACCAACTCCTCCTCCTAAAAATATCCTGGTACCTATTCCTATAGTTTCGTAATCTGGGTCATTATTTAGTGGGTTAAGGCATCCAGCTCCAGAAAAATGAGCATTACCATAATGAGGTAATAATTTTCCCATATAAGTATATAAAGTTCTATCAGAACTATTCACAGCACAAACATATCTTTGATATGCATTTCTCGGATTACATAAAATTGCTTGATTTAAATCCTCAATTGAGAATTCTGTGTTCACTTCAGCCAAAGGATAACAATCTGTTGTGTATGAATTACCTCTCAACCTAATATTCTTACCAGAAACTAAGTCTTCAATAACATGACCTCCGCCATATTCAAAAGGACGGACATCTGCCATTCTAGTGCATCCAATATAACAATCTACAGCAGCATTTCCATGATATGCATGTACATCATTTAACCATAAATGCTCAAACTTTATAGGAGGATCTGTATGACCAAAATTTAAAAATGCTCCACTTGAACACATAGGTCCGAAAGTTCCCGTAGTTACTACATCAACCTCATCTGCAGCAACTTTAATCCCTTTTTCTTCTACAATTTTAATCATTTCTTCTGCAGTAACTACGACTACATCGCCATTTTTAATTTTTTTGTTTATTTCAGAATAAGTTTTAGTCAAATTACCACCACCTTTTACAAAAATATGTGTTTACATTTTCAAGTTTATGGGAGTATAATTAATACAAATAAAGAGTATGTATAATTTAAATAATTGATGAATAAAAAATGCATCTAATGCATATTTATTAAAAACAAAATAAATACAAAATCAAAATCTTCAGAATCCTTTTTAGTTTTATCATGTTTTTTTCAATAATATCATTCATAAAAACAAAGTTCTATGGAAAAAGATACATTTTCTAACCTAAGTTCATCTAAAAGTCTAATTGCTACAATACTCTTAATTTTAACTACCATCCTTTGGGGGTCTTCATTCATTTTAACAAAATACATAATTGAAGATATTCCTATTTTCATTTATCTTGGATTAAGATTCTTAATTGCTCTATTTGGATTCATCCCTTATTTTTCTCATTTAAAAAATCTTAATAAAAAAATAATTTTAATGAGTTTTATAACAGGAATGTTATACTTTTTTGGTATTGCGTTTCAAACCTATGGTCTACAGACTACAACAGCAGGAAAAGCCGGATTTATCACAGGATTAAGCACTATTATAGTTCCTTTTGTTGCATGGCTTGGATTTAAAAAATCTATAAAAAAGAGAGTCTGGGGTGCTGTAGCATTGTCTACTATAGGTATGGCTTTCTTGCTGTTAGAAAGTGAATCTGGACTTGTCTTTGGTGATATCTTGGTGTTAATTTGTGCTTTTTTCTGGGCTTTCTATATAATATTTAATGATAAATATGTAAAATTAAGTGATGTATATCTTTATTCAATTATTCAAATTTCTGTCATTTCTGGAATGAGCTTTCTTTGTTCTTTAATTTTACGTGAAAATTATAATTGGACTTCAACTCAACCAGCTTTTTGGGTTATATTGATCTATATGGGAATCGGTATAATGACTCTCACTATTTTATTCCAAAATTGGAGCCAACAATATCAAGGACCTACTCAAACAGCAATTATATTTACTCTTGAGCCTGTATTTGCAGCATTATTCGGATATTTGATCGGGAATGAGATCTTTACTCTATTTGGATGGATTGGATGTAGTCTAATTTTTATAGCAATCCTTATTACTGTGTTAAAGAATCCAGAATTAAGAGAAAAAAGAGACTCAAAAAACAAACTTTTTACTTAAACAATGATTTAAATAAAAATATTAAGATTATTTATATAAAGGGTTGTTTTTTGATAAATGACTTTTTTTATAACAATTTTAATTAAATTTTGATTAAAAAAGTCAAGTATATGTCGTACTGATTATGACCGCACGTAAATTAAAACCTAAAGATCTAACCATTTGTTCTAAGTGCGGTAATGTTATGGTTGGAAGAGCGATTCGTACTATTAATGATGGTAAAGTTGAAATTCAAAGGATAATGCAGTGTATTGTATGTCGTTTCTGGATCGCTTTAGAATGATTATTATTTGAAATTTCTTCTTTAAATTGATCTATTTCCGAGATGATATCATCAGGTGAGGCTCTTCCAATAGTAATACACGAACTCAAAGTTAACACTGTTAAAAGCAGTGTGAAAAGACCAACTATTTTCGTTTTATTACTTTTTTTCATATAATTATCACTATCCTTTTTTTGAATTTCACTAAAAAAAAATTACAGTTTAATATTTAACATTTTTGTGTAATATAACACTTAAATAGTACGATTTCATATTAGTATTTACATATTTGTTAAAAGAAGTAAGTGAGTTTTTATTAATTATAAATTATTGTTTCTGTTCTTGATATGTATTGGAATAGACTTATTAGCTTATTTATACATTCTATGGCGGATTTATAATTTTATTAGAGGTGGGAATTTTTTAGAGTTTATAACAAATGTCTTAGAATTTCGGGAGTGGATTGGATCTCTCATTATAGCCCTTGTTTTGGGAGCTATATTAGCATTTTTTATCTTTTCTCTTGTTCGCATGAGAAATGATTTAGGTCCTGGAAGTATTTGTGTGATCATCGTTATTTTTTTATTTGGGTTTGCTATAACTACGGGATTTACTGTCATGATTGGTACTGCAGGTTTTGGTCTTCCAATGGAAGTTTTACTTCCAATAATATTGATTATAGGAATTCATTTATCCATGGGCGCCTTGCTTATAATAGCGGCTTTTAATCTTTAACATGGGTATTCAAGAAGAAGATTTCTAATTAAATTTTTTATTTTCTTTCTTTTTTTAAGAGCAGGCTAATTTTCACTAATATTCACTAATTTTAAAAAATATTAAATTTATATATACGTTAAAAAGGAGAATTAAAAATAATGGCTGTAATAAAAGAGTTAAAAAAAGAACTTACTGAAATGCGAGAAACTATGGAAAGATTAACAGTAGAATGTTCCCTTTAATTTCTTCAGAATTAAGAGCTTAATTTGTGAAAATAATCTTAAATGTTTATAAATCTCAAGATAAATACATTCTTAATTTTTTTTAAGGTTTTTATTCGAATCTACTAAATTTGTCCAGTTAACCTCAATTTTACACAATAAAGCATTATGTTCCTCAAAATATTTAAATTGGTTCCTTATTCGTAACAGCTTTAAACACAAATCTAATATTTTGCTGTGAAGGAAATGTGTATAGATAAGGTGTCCAAGTAGCCTATCTATTTTTTTTCCACATAATTATCAGGATATTAAAAACCATTGTATTGATTTCAATTCTGAAAGAGTAGAATTATATAATCTTCTTCTTTATTTTTTGCGTGTTCTCCTCTTTTAGTTCATTAATATCCATTGATATTTTATGATTCATCACGATGAGTGGTTTATAATCAATAGTTTGCTTCTCTTGTAGGATTTAAAAGATAGAAATGAGGAACTTAGGGACAATTATAACTCTTATTTACTAAGTACCATGAATATTCGGTAGAATCTATCATTACCGAAAGCTCAGAATATTTATTCCTACTTTTCAATAGGAATTTGACACCACCTTAGATGAGATTTTTAGCTTATGCTCAGATTCGGAACTTCCATACACCTAGTTAAATTGAATTGAATCACTAAATGTAGGAATTATTTAAAGAAAAGGGAAGGGAAAAAAGAAATCCGCACTTAAGTAATAAAATCAGGGAGAGAATTAAACTCTTATGAGTTTAATAGAGGGCGTAATCGATGCACGAGATGTTCGGGCTTCTGAAATCCAATGTTTATGCGAATTTTCTTGTAGTTAGGTTTCCCTTCTTATATGTTGTTAGGTTTTTTTAATATAAAAATTAATTGTTTATAAAATATTATGTTCTTATAGAACGTATTTACGGATTCGAAATTTTTGAGTTTTAACTCATTCTAAATATATGACAAAATTACAAATATTTCATATATTTAAAATACTGAAGCTTTATGGATTATCAAGCCTAATTTAATATGTCAGAAATTCTTAATTTTAGACCATCTTCAGCAGCTATAACTTTTTTTATAGATGTATTTTCTCTTAATTTTATTACTTGACTAGGCACATGATTTTTATTAGTCCGAGGGCCATCCATAAATGACCCAAAATGCGTAATAATTAAACCATCTAATGGAGGATTTATTTTATTTAAATATGGAATAACCTCATCAGTACATACATGCCTTTTACAAGTGACTGAATCAGGGCGTAAAAGATTGAGAATAAGAATATTTACATTAGAGAATTGTTCTGAAAAACCATTAAAAACCATAGTGTCACTCGTATAAGCGAGAGAATAATCTGAAAGATTAAATCTTATACCAAATCCTTCATTATAGGGAGAATGAACGACTTTCGTTCCAAAGAGTTCAACACCTTTATAAGTAAATGTATCACCTGCTTTAAATCGCACAATTTTTTCAAGCATATTTAAATGATATGTGGAGATAAGATTGATTACCTCATCAGTAGTGATTAATACTCCTTTTTTATGATAATTATAGTTCTTATCATGTAAAACTTCTCTTGAGCTTTCAATTATAGCACTAATATCATTGTAATGATCGACATGAGCATGGGATACAATGAACAGTTCAGTTTTTACTGGATCTTCTTTATATTGATTGATTCGCACTAGAGCTCCAGGTCCAGGATCTATATGGGCTTGTATATTTTTAAATTTGTATAATATACCACCAGTAGCACGATATTGAGTCCGTATATGATGCCTTCCTCCGCCAGATCCTAGTATAATAATTTGATCGTTCATGATTTTTAAATTTATGTATAATAAGTTTAATACTTACTTATATTAACTAGTTTTCTAGCTAAAACTTCAAATGGAATCTCAACATTATACCCCGATTTAGCTGAAGTTTTAATATAATCAATCATGTTGAAAGCATTTTTAATATGAAGAGCACTATCATCATCAACAGCAATAAAATCTTCTAAATCGTTTTTAGCACCCACTAATACAATTGGTAAATTTATATCATGAAGTCTAGCTATATTTACCCATTCAAGGATATCTCCAATTTTAGGCATTTTAGTCATATCAAATAACAAGAGTGCCCCTCGTGCGCCCATAACATAATTTTCAAGAAGATATCTAAACCTCTTTTGCCCTCCTAAGTCCCAGAGTTGCAATGAACAATGGAAATCATCAAAAGCGATTTCTTTAATAAAAAATTCAACTCCTATTGTCATTATTGTACTTTCATCAAAAAATCCATCTACATATCTACGTAACAAACTTGTTTTACCTACACCTCCTTCTCCCGTCACTAATACCTTAAATAAAAAATTACGCATTTGTTTTCCTAGCAATGAATTATAAATAGATTTATAATAAGTGATAAATAATAAAACATCTATTTATTTTAACATATAAAAATATCCTTCAATTTTAAATTCACTATCTTTAATGCTTATTCTAATGGATAAAGATTTTTGTAGTTTTATTTTTCAACTATAATTCGATTTTTTTTAAAGGTCTAGTTCTTGCTTTAATATATCATCAATTTTTTTGAAAAGTACTTTTAATTCCGTTGCTAAGATATTTTGAATTTTAAATTTAGAAATTTTAATTTCGCCATTTTTAGATATATCGTTGATTACTCGTTTTGCTATTTCTTGTCCTTTCTGACCTAAGACTATTAATTTTTGATGGTTAGGGATTTTTGAGTTAAATTTTCTAATAGGTATATCTAATGGTAATTTAAAAATATGTCTTGAACTTTTCATTATTTTAACTTGTTTAGTAAAAAGATCTGAATTCAGGATTGCCAACAAATAATAAGCCTCATCAAGGTTATTAGTTTCAAAAAAACTGAGATCCCCAGTTATTAAGAAATCTCCTAGTATAATTGCAGCGTTTAGTATGGAACCTGAATTATTATATACTACTTTGATTTTCGACAATTGTCTGGAATTTATTAATTTCCCCCATCTATCCAGATTTTCCATTAAGGATTTATGTTTTGTAGTAACTTTTTTTTTCTCCAAATATATAGAATTAATTTTATCATAGAACTTTTTAGCGTTTTCTGGTAAGACCTCATGCTTAAATTCTAAATTATCTTTTGAGAGTGGAAGAAACACTTGATAATAGTCATAAATGAAAAATTTAACTAATTCTGTACTTTTCACCACATTAAATATAAAATCTTTTTCAACCAACTCTCTCTTATATTCCATTTTATTCCAAGGAGGTTTTGCTTTTTTAAAAATTCTAGTATCAGGAGTGATATATACATACCTGTCATTGACTTTTTCAGTCATAACAAAAATTAAATTTCTTGGGTTGAGATCTGCTCCTTTATGAAATAAATTCTTATAGTGTCCGTTTTTAGAAACAATTAATTTCTTACTTTCGTCAATTGGAATAAATTTTTTAGTGAAATGCTTCTTATTTTTTGTTTCTACACCATAAGGTACCAGTAAATCTTTATCTTTTATTTTTAATTTGACATGACTAAAATAATAAAGGCTCGGTTCATTATCCTCTATTGAATATTTTAAAGTTGGAATCTTTAATTCTAGGGAATCTTGAGACCCATTGGATTTTTGGGCAAAAAGGCATATAAAATCTATATTGAAGATTTTTTCGATATCCTTATCAAATTCCCAGATTTTTATATTCATAAATCCCTCAAAATTGCGGAATCGAGAAGTATGAGAACCTGTTATTACTCCTTTAGTAATCACGAAGAATATCTTTCCCTCTATTTTTAGATATAGATTAGCTGATTGGTAGAAAAATATGGAAGCCATCTCAATATTTAAAATATTTTTTGGTTGAGGTTTGATATTTAATTGATCAGCTAGATGTTTCACTTTTTCTTGATATTCTATTGATTGAATATCACTATAAGTATACCAAGGTGGATTTCCAATAATAAGATCAAAATAATTAACAAATTTATTATGAATAGGGAATATTGAATCAAGTTTTAATAAATTGACTTTTATGTCATGCATTATATCTTCTAATACATACAAAAGGTTAATCTTTGTAAGATAAATAGATAAGGGATTTATATCAAAGCCGTAAAGATTATTAAGCGCCATAATTTTTTGTTTTTTGTTTGCATTTGAGCTGATTATGACTTTAGCAATTTCTATTAAAAAATTTCCTGTTCCACAACAAGGATCTAAAACCCTTTCACCAAGTACATACGTTGTTTCAACCATTTTTTTTACTAAGAAAGGTGGAGTGTAAAATTCACCTGATTTATGGCGTATTATTGGAGAAATAAAATTTTGGATAAAATAATCAAAGAAAAATTCAGGTTCAATCTTCAAATATGATAGGTGAAAATATAGTGTCTTAATGAGTTTATTAAAGCTCTTTATATTCTTTTCAATACAAAGCGTTAAAATTGGTTCGAAATAATTAAATTCAAAAATTTTAACATTCTTATAATTATCTTCTATTTTTTCTATAATATCCTTGTACTTTTTTATAGAATTATCCTGCTCAAATAAATAAAATTCATTTTTTAAAATATACTTTGAAATGAATTCAAGACTTAATAAGAAAAGTAAAGATAAAGCAATGTATAGCTGTGTATTTACATAACCATTCCCATAAATATCATCAAAATCCTGAATCCATTGCTTAAATCCCATTTTGTTAGTAGGGTCATTCTCGATTAAGATTTTTTCTAATTCTTTTATTCTATTGACTATTACTTGTATATCTAAATTCTTATGGTTATTTTTGGATAAATTTTTGACCAAAAACTAAAACTCCTCTTTCATTATTGCCTAACATAATCAATGAATTAATATTTAAATATTAATTAAATATTTCAATATTATTTATTAGTCGTAAATTAAATGAAGAATCGAAATTTTGACCTCAATAGAAATTAAACTTTCCAAGAAACTTGAGAATGGAATTGAATTTTCTTGCCAGATGTGTGGTTCTTGTTGTAGGGGATTAAACGAAGGGGAAGTATATTTGTACAAAGAGGATATCATTAGGTTAGCCAATTTTTTAGATTTAAAGGATAAAAAAGGTTTAAGACAATTTGCACTAAAGTATCTTAAAATTATTGAAACATCCTTTTATTGGAAAGAACCAAAAGCAGAAAGAGGAAAAATATATCGGTTTAAGACTCTTGGCTTTAAGTTTACAGGAGATGATGAACATTGCCAGTTTTTAGTAAATAATTCGTGTAGTGTACATAAATATAGACCATTCCAATGTAGGTGTTTCCCCTTTTGGCAAATGATGGTCTCAAGTAGAAGAACTTTTATAGACTATACAAAGAAATGTAAAGGCTTACAAATTTCAAAAGGTAGATTTTATTCTAAGAAGGAAATATTGAGTTGGGCAAAAGCAGAATATGAAATAGAAAGAAAATTCTTTTTAGAAATGAAGAAATACAATTTTGATCTTTCTAAAGTATATCCTTTCTTACCAAAAGAAATGGTTAATAAGGAGATATAAAGATGCCAAAAGGGCTAATTGTAATGAAATATAATGAGAGAAGCGGGGCAGATATAAAAGCCAGTTTTCCTCAAGAAGAATTAGATATAAGTAGTAGAACTTTGATGAATATTTTTAGTCTGCATGAATTTAGCGAAGAAGCGGGAATTGTAAGCTTCACTGTAGGGGATATAAATATAATAACTTATTATACTGGGGTAGATTTAGATTATTTTATTATACTAATATTAAATATACTCGAAAATCCGGATGATTATGAAGAAGTTTTACAGGAAATTTCTCAAACAATATTAAAAAATTTAGAAAAAGATAAATACATAAAGATGCTACCTTCTCTTTATAAACAAATAACTAAACATTCTAACAAGTAAGAAAAGGATTAAGTTTAAAATTTTGCTTTTTAATTTTGTAAGATTATATTAATTAATTGTTTATTTTTATTACGAATAATTATTAAAATAGAGATTTTTTATAAGACATAGAGAAATTCTCTAATATAAAATGAGGAGAGAAATTTGAAAGTAGGATTATTTATCTGCAATTGCGGTAAAAACATTTCGGGTACAATTGACACTGAAAAATTAATAGATTTTTATTCTAATAATCCAAAATATCCAGAAGTTTCTGTTATAGGAGATCAGTATTTATGTTCAGAATTAGGCCTTAATAAGATAATTGAGGCGATAAAAGAAAAAAAAATAGATAGAGTCGTAATAGCTGCATGTTCCTTTAAACTGCATGGATTGTTATTTCGGAAAACAATTGAAAAAGCGGGTATTAATAGATTTTTAATATCTTTTGCTAATATAAGGGAACAAAATTCATGGGTCCATGTTGATGAACCAGAAAAAGCAACTAGAAAAGCAATAGATCAAATTAATATGAGTATAGAGCAAGTAAAGTTATTAGAGCCCTTAGAAGTTCAATATTCTAAAGTTCTACCTTCTACCTTGATCGTTGGTGGTGGAATTGCGGGTATCAAAGCTGCTTTAGTTATTGCAGATGCTGGATATAAAGTCTATTTAGTCGAGAGAGAACCAACGATAGGGGGGCATATGGCTCTTTTTGATAAAACATTCCCAACATTAGATTGTTCAATTTGTATCTTGGGTCCTCTGATGTCTGAGGTAAATGATAATCCACTTATAGAACTTCTAACATATTCTGAGTTAGAGAAGGTAGAAGGTTACATTGGAAATTTTGATGTAACAATAAAGAAGAATCCAAGATTTATTAAGGAAGATGATTGTGTAGGATGTGTTGATATTTGTCGAGAAGTCTGTCCTATTGATATAGAAGATACATTTTTTCCAAGAAAAGCAATTGATGTTCCTTATCCACAAGCTATTCCATTGTACCCAAACATTTTGGAAGAGTATTGTATAGGTTGTAAAGCATGTGAAGTAGCTTGCGATAGGGATGCTATTGATTTCAATCAAGATTCTGAGATTATAGATATTCAGGTTGGTTCAATTATAGTTGCTACTGGTTTGAAAACATTTGATCCGTCTGTGTTAGGAGAATATAATTATCAAAAACATCCCGATATTATAACTTCAATGCAAATGGAAAGACTACTTAATAATGATGGCCCTACCCGTGGAAAAATTATAAGACCTTCAAATGGTAAACCACCAAAAAAGGTTTCCTTTATCTTATGTGTAGGATCTCGCAATAAGCAAATCCATCGTGAATATTGTAGTCAAGTGTGTTGCAATTCGTCAATTAAGCAAGCGGTTTTAATTAAAAAAGAACTTCCTGAAACTGAAATCAATATATATTACAATGATATTAGAGCTATTGGGAAAAATTGTGAAGAATTTTATAACAGGGCACGAGAAACGTTTGGAATTAGATTTATTAAGAGTAATATTTCCGCAGTATTAAAAAGTGACGTAAAAGATGAATTATTAGTTCGGGGAGAAGATATAATTGAAGACAAATTATTTGAAAACAAAACAGATTTAGTAATTTTGGCAGTTGGTATTGAACCTGCCGATGGTACTGATGAATTAAGTATATTGCTTAACATCTCCCAAGATCCTTATGGATTTTTATTAGAAAAACATTTAAAAGTAAAACCTTCTGAAAGTTCTGTCAATGGAATTTTCTTAGCTGGCGCTATACAAGGACCAAAAGATATACCGAGTAGCATTGCACAAGCTGAGAGTGCTGCTGCGAAATCAATTTCTTTAATCGCTAAAGGTAAAGTTGAACTTGAACCTCATGTAGTACTTTTTTATCCTGATAAATGTAATCTCTGTAGGTTATGTGAGAATATTTGTATGTTCAATGCTTTAAGTATTAGAGATAATCATTTAAATATTACTCAAGTAAATTGTTCTGGATGTGGAGCTTGCGCTGCTATGTGTCCTGAAGATGCTCTTTATATTCCTGGATTTACTAAAGCACAAATATCTACCCAAATACAGACTGTATTAAAAGAAAAAGGAGAGTCTCCTTTAATTCTTGCGTTTTTATGTAATTGGTGTTCATATTTAGGAGCAGATTTAGCTGGAACTAGTAAATTGACCTATCCTACTAATGTAAGGATAATTCATGTGATGTGTACAGCTATGCTTAATCCTTCCTTAATTTTTGAGAGCTTTTTTTATGGAGCTGATGGTGTTCTTATTGCGGGCTGTCATCCTCAAGATTGTCATTATAAAGAGGGATTTACCAAGGCTAGCATTAGGTATGAAAGTATTAAAAAGATGTTGATAGAAGCGGGGATAAACAACAAACGGTTAAAAATCGCAAGCATCTCTGCAGGAGAAGGTGAAAAATTTGCACAGACAATAACAGAATTTAAAGAAGAATTAAATATTTTAGGACCAATTCATCCAGATGAATATTCAAAATCTATCTCATATGAAGAAGAAGTGAAAGATAAAGCAAGATTAGATGAAATTTAAAATCTTAAGATATGAAAATGTTAAGATAATTTCAATATCTATTGCATATGAATATAATTTTTTTATTGGTATTTCTCTTATTATTTTTATTAATGGAGATTATTATAAATATATCTAATTAGAATTCAAAATATCTAATAGTGAGTTTTTTATGAAGGTCCGCGCGATTACCATTGGGAATATAATACCGTTCTTATATAAAAATGAAACTATTTTATCTTTCTTACAAGAAAATCTGCAAAATTTCTCCACTTTAAATAAAGAATTAATTGATATGTTAGATCAAATTGGAATAGACGTTGAAACAAAACGGTTTTGCTCCCAACCACTTTTTAGTTATGATAATAAACTTTTTTATGAAAAAAATTTAAAAGATACTCTTGTAGATATTAGTGATCAGTTGCGTTTTTTACAAGACATTCTCAAAGATTACAATTTTGATTATTTTGCATGTTGTATAATGCGAGGAGATCAAATTCAGGAGTTAGGGATTTTTGAAAAGTTATTATTAAGTGAGGTTTCAAATTTTATAAAAAATACAGATATCTTTTTCACTTCATTACCCGTTGCCTCTACAAAAGAGGGAATTAATATAACAGCTTTAAAATCTAGTGCTAAAATAATAAAACAACTTTCTGAACCAGATCCGTTTAAAAATTTAAATTTTTGTATATCTGCTAATGTAGGTCCGAATTTTCCCTTTTTCCCTGCAGCCTATCATTTTTCAGATAAACCTGCTTTTTCTCTTGCTTTAGAGATGGCAGATGAAGTAATAGACGCTATAGAAAACTCAAATAGTCTAAAGGATGCTCAATTTAACTTATTGGCAAGATTTAATAAAATATATGACGATATAGCAAAAACATGCGAGAAAATTGGACGTAATTATAATGTAGAGTTTAAAGGAATAGATCTTTCTCCTGCTCCTTTTCCTGAAATACAAAAAAGTATTGGAACTGCTATAGAAAAATTAGGTTTCGAGTATTTTGGAGCAGTTGGTACGCTTTCTGGAGTTGCTTTAATAAAAAACACAATACCCGTCGATAAAGAAAAAGTTTTAGGATTTTCTGGTTTTATGCAACCTGTACTAGAAGATTCCATTTTATCTAAAAGATTATCTGAAAATAAATTTAATTTAGATTCTCTTTTATTATATTCTACAATGTGCGGCGCTGGTCTTGATGTTGTACCTTTACCAGGTGATATAACTGAACAAGAATTGTTTTATATTTTATTGGACCTTTGCACTATTTCTGTTACTTTAAATAAGCCATTAACTGCCAGATTAATGCCAATACCTGGAAGAAGTATTGGTGATGATGTTGAATTTGATTTTGAGTATTTTGCACCATCAAAAATAATTAATTTTCGAAGATTAACTGGAGAAAATAAAAAAGATTTGTTTAATAGCAATGAAAAGACAATAAAATTCTTCTGATAAAATTTTTTAATTGATCTATCTAAATATCTTGTGAAGAGTTTATAATTTTGAAAAAAAAATCAATTATAATAATGAATAATAGTAGAGAATTCAAAAGTTTAAAATTCTTTAACGAAGCTGCTGAATATCTTGAGAAATTCAATACAAAAGATATTGTACTAGATAAAGAATTGAGAGAAGATAAACCTAATGCAAATTATCTGAGAGATGAGATGCTAATTGAATTAAATAATCTGAGGAATATTATAGCAAACAATCCAGATTTAAAAATAGAATCATTAACCAAGGAGGAAAAGGAAATTTTTTTTGAATTTGTTAAGTTCTATCGCTTATGTCCAATATGTGGAAATCAAAACCATTATTTTAATCTAAAGCAGATATTCTTTAACAAAGAAAAAAGAATTCTTAAACAAGAGTTAATTAGATTAATGAACTATAAAAATACCAAGTTGAAAAACTACAATCTCAATTTGGGAGTTCCTTGTTGTGATTGTTATAAAAAAATGATAGTTGATTAAAGAGTAACACTATTCTCCCAGATAATCAACTACCTGTCCACTTTGAGTGATTTCGTAATAAATTATATTTTCATTCTCAATTTTTTTAATACAAAAAGCTTTGATTAAGTAATCCATATTATAGTCAAATGTATGCTCATCATTTATTATTTTATTATCTAATAAATAGTTTAACAATTGTTCCCTGGAAATTTTCTTAGTCTTATTAACATGTAATAATATTTCGCGTCGAATAGGATGATTTACTGCTTTAAGATATAAGGAGTGTAAATATTTTGTACCTTCTACTGTTTTTCCATACTCTTCCATTGACTTATAATTTTTAAAATCGAATTCATCTGGCATAGATATGTAAAATCCTCTTTTAAAAAAAATTTTCCTTTAAAGTGTAAGTAGTTATTATATATTAGTATTGAATTTTATATGAATCTCCTTATAATTAAAAATAATAAGAAGATGATAATTGATGGAAAAGACATGCAAAATTAACAAGAGACATTTCAAATCATTTGGATGGTGAATAGAAAGACTTTTTGAAAAATAAAGAAAAAGTAGCTAACAAAATTAAAAGTTTGTTGAGAAATATATCCACTCTTGAACGAAATAATAAATTTGGCACAAAATGATTAACGATCAAGCTAAAGACTTCAGGAATAGAGAAAAAAAGAATTTCATTAAAATTAGAAGGTACTAATTCCGATGTGAATTCTAACAATTTTCATCTTCTTTCTGAACTTTTAAATGAATTTTTTAAAGTTAATCAAGACCAGTAAAAAATTTATTTTTATTCGGATATCATCAGAATTCATGAGTAAGTCCTATAAAACAAAAATATATTATTTTATGACTCTTATTTTTTCATTAAACTAAATATAAAATTAATATAATCTGATGAGTTATAAAATGAATTTTGAAGAAATTAAAAATATACTTGGATCTGAAGCGGATAATCTATTAAATCACAAATGTACAGGAATTCCAAGAGAGTTGATACATCTCCCTGGTCCAGATTTCATTGAGAGAGTAATGGAACATTCCGATCGAAGTAATATGGTTTTAAATAACATGGAAAGACTATTTAATCAACGAGGACGTTTAGCAGGAACAGGATACCTTTCAATATTACCTGTAGACCAAGGTATTGAACATTCTGCATCTGCTAGTTTTGCTGTAAACCCTTTATACTTTGATCCTGAAAATATTGTGAAATTAGCAATTGAAGGGGGATGTAATGGATTTGTATCTACATTAGGGGTTTTAGGCTCAATTTCACGGCGATATGCACGAAAAATACCATTTATTGTAAAAATAAATCATAATGAATTATTAACTAAACCGGCTCTTTCAGATCAGACATTATTTGCAAATGTAGAGCAAGCATGGTCAATGGGTGCCGCAGGGGTAGGTGCAACAATATATTTCGGATCTGAAGAATCTAGACGACAAATTCAAGAAATAAGTGAATCTTTTAGATATGCCCACGAGTTAGGTTTAGTTTGTGTGCTTTGGTGTTACTTAAGGAATAAAGAGGAGTTTATTAAAGACGGAAAAGATTATCATACTGCTTGTGATCTTGAAAGCCAAGCAAATCATCTGGGAGTAACTATTGAAGCAGATATAATTAAGCAAAAAATAGCTACTTTAAATCGAGGTTTTCTTGATTTAAATTTTGGGAGAACGGATAATTTAGTCTATGAAAAATTAGCTCCAGATAATGAAATTGATTGGAATAGATATCAAGTCGCTAATTGCTATATGGGAAGAATAGGATTAATTAATTCTGGAGGGGAGTCTGGTGGGAATGATCTACAGGATGCAGTAAAATCAGCAGTTATTAATAAGCGTTCGGGTGGAATGGGTCTAATATTAGGAAGAAAGGCATTTAAAAGACCTACTCCTGAAGGAATTAAAATCTTAAATGCTGTCCAAGATGTGTATTTATGTAAGGAAATTACAATAGCATAAAAAAATTTTAATATCTTTTTTTTCATTATTTTATCTCAAGTAAATTAAAATTAAAAATATTAAATGCATTATTCAACTAAACAAATAATTATTTCTTACGATTATTATGGGAAAAGATAAAAGAATAAGAGTAGATCCTAATCTCAATCCTTATAGAGTAGGAAAGGCAGCACCTCCTCAAAAAAGTGGTTTCATTGATTTTAATACTCAAAGGGTATGTCCTAGTTGTGGAAAAGCAATTCAGATGTCATATAATTTCTGTAAATATTGTGGAGTAGATTTAAGTGCAATAGAACCCATTGGAATGGATGAAATATCGAAACAATTAGCAATAACAGCTGTTACTGATCCTAGCCCTGAAGTGAGAAGAGAAGCTGTGGATACCTTAGGAGATTTTGGGGATACTAAAGTATTAGGCGTATTAACTTATGTTATGCTAAATGATCCTGATGAAAATGTTAGAAGAGAAGCCACAGATGAATTAGGTGATCTTCATCACCCTTATAGTATGGATGCCTTATCTAAAGCCTTAAAAGATGAAAGTCCACTTGTAAGGAAAGAAGCTATTGAGGGTTTAAAAAAAATAAAAAAGAAGATAAAACCCAAAGAAGAAATTAAGGGAAAACCTGAAGAAAGAGGAGAACCAAAAGAAAATAATACTGAAATCTAAATTTATTTTAACTTTTATTTTAATATGTTTTTGAGTCCTATCTAATCAATCTTCTTTGCTAGGAATTTTAGGTAATTGCTTTCTATTCGTAGTTTTGGTTGGCGTATTTTTTTCTTCTTTTGAAGGTGATTTTGATTTCATTGAAGCAGGCTTAGGAGGCATTGGTGTCATTGAAGATTCGTTTTTAGGTGTTGATTTTGTTGTTGCTGGCTTTTTTTTTGGTGCTGATTTCTTAGTTGCTGGTTTTTTCTTAGGAGCTGGTTCTGTCGTTTGCTTTTCTTTCTTTGCTAATACTTCTATAGCTTCAACAATTCCATTTTTATCATCAAAATATACTCTTAGAATGTGATTATCTAATTCTATCATGGTTTTTGGTAATTTCTTTACAGGTTCCCATTCAGTTTCTTCTAAATCTTCTTCAAAGACTTTAGCACTTTTAGAGATAGCAGCAAAAAGAGTATGTCCCAAAATTAAATTTAATCGCTTTAAATTTTCAGGAACTTCTGTTTTTAGAATCTTTTCTTTGATTTTATCTTGTTGTTCCTTTGATAAACCCACCGAAAGTAAGTTTATCGGAAATTTTTGATATTGTATCTTAGCTTTCGGATTAAGTCCCTCCGAAGTAATAGATGACATTATCACTTTTTCACCGGTATCTTGTAATGCAGGGGAAAAATATTCTTCTTTAGCTTCTTTTTGGTCCCTTGCAATGATGGCAGATTTCGATACTATTCCTCTATCTCGGTCAATGTTACGTACATATCGCATATCTTCGAGTCTCTCAGTCACTTCCATTGATTCTAGTTGAAATGCATCTAAAAATTCTATTGGTTCATCTCCTGCATCAACCGATACTATTTTACATCGATGATATCTCACATCTTTTCTGAGTTCTACTTGAAGAACTTGAGCAACTCTAGAGCTAATAAATCTTTTCCGAACAGGACTTTTTCCACCTTTCCAAATAAAAATTCGTCTTAAATCTTCTCGAACTATTACAAGAACTTGTTCTGGGTGTAATTTAGCCTCAAGTTCTTCCTGTGTTATATTTAACTGTTTCTTTTCTCCAGAATCATCCAATTCATAGACCAGAAACGTTTCAATTTCAGTCATTTTTATTCAAGGAAAATACTTCAGACAATATAAATTCTTTAAGAAATAAATTTAAATTTTTATAAAATAACTCGAATTTTCTTTTCAAACATTCTTTTTTAAAGAAGATATTAAATTACGTTAATAAAAATATTTTGGAAAATAAATTTTAAAAAAAATAATTAGAAATTATACAGATTTCAATCCATTAATTTATTCATAAGTTTCCTGTACATTTCCTAATGATTTAGTACTTTAACGATCATGAAGAACATTATCAATTGAAAGAACAAAACCTAAAAGAATTCTTCTGTCTGTTACGTTATCTAGAATTCGTAGCGCATAAGTGTCTTTAAAATCAAACAATCCTCCAAGAAAAACATCTCTCCATCTATCGGCTTTCTCGATTTCAGCAATAACATTTCCCGTTGTTACATCATAAACTTTGAAACTAAAACCCATGAATTTACCTTGAGCCCTAAACCATTGATTCCCCTCAGGATCTTCAAGATAAAATACAGGTCTGAATAATGAAAGGATTTTTTTCTTAATTCTGGCTATCATTTGGCCATCTGGTGTTTTTAAATCTTGTGCTCCTCTCGCTGAAATAATTTTTGAGTGAATAGTGGCAACTACAGTACCGTCAAGTTCTCGTAATTCAACTCTACGCCTGATGCTTAAGATTATTCTCTTCATTCTTCCAATCGGTTGATTCTTCTCGTCTAAAATGTCACCAGAACCCCAATCCCAGTATTTTTCTTTTAATATGTAATAGTTCCGGTTAATATCGAATAAACCACCTGCTCTACTATATGGTTGCATTGTTGTCGCTGGCCCACTTGTTGCAGGGGCAGTTGAAGCAGGTACACCTTGTCGCACACTAGCAGGTATTGGTGAACCGCATTTTTCGCAGAAGTTTTGAGACAAATCTTTTATTTCCGCTCCACAATTATTACAAAATCTTTTTGACATCTTATTTACCTAAATTAACTTTTGTGGTATTAATAGATAAAGACTCTAATAAAGTTTATTACAAGTATGTTATTATTAAGCTAAAAATGTTTACTTGCTGTTATAAAGTTTAGGATACAACAAATATATTTTTTTCCTCATGGAAATGTTTTAATTGAATAAGGGTTAATTAATATTAAAAATAAAAATAGGTTGAAAAGAGTAATGTCTTCAATTCCTAAGCTCCTCAAACTAAAAGATTATGTAACTCTTATAGGCACTTCTTTAGGGATTATTGCCTTAATTTGTGCTTGTATAGGGAGGCATGAATTTCTATCCTTAGGTTTTTTTTTAATTTCAATTGCCCTTGGTATTGACTTAGTAGATGGTTATATCGCTCGCAAAACAAATACAGTAAATGAAATTGGAAGAGAATTAGATTCATTAAGTGACTCTTTAACTTTCGGGATCACTCCTGCAATTTTAACTTTTCAAGCATTTAAAATAGGGGGAATTTTTGATATATTTATTATTATTGGAGCAATATGTTTTGCATTTGGAGCAATTCTACGCTTAGCAAGATTTAATATTTCTGAGGATTCAGGATATACAGGAGTTCCGACTCCTGTTAGTGCTTTATTAATACTTACCTATTTCTATGCGAACTATTTCTACTCATTTGCGATGGGTGATTTTCTAGAAATAGCATCTTATTTAGTACCATTTATAATGATTTTTATCGGATGGTTTAACATTACAACTTACATAAGTTTTGGTGAAAAAGATAAAACCACATACTTAACTTTTATAATTTTTGCCCCGCTATGTCCTATTTTTGGAATAATTGGCATTTTAAATCCTAATTTCCTTACTTCAATTATAGTATCTATTTTCTTCTTATGCTCGTTTTTGTTAGGAATTATAATTATTATTAGGGGTTTTTTAATTCATTTTAAAAAAAAGCGCAAGGCTTAAATCTTAAATTAATTGTCTTAAATAAAGCTCATTAAAATAAATAGAACAATATCATATATAATAAGCCAAATTACTTTCTATACTAACTTTTTTTTCCAAGACTCAATAGCGTCTATTATCTCATTTTTATCATTTTCAGCTAAAAGATTATAATCTTCCTTGTATTTATTTATGAAACTCCTTAATTTATGCAACGTTACGGAAAAACCACGCTTCTCTAGGACAAAATCAGCAATCTTTTGTAATTCTTTACTAAAATCTTCACCTTTAACATTATTTAATTTCTGAATTAGATTATTAAAAGCGTCATTTATTAATAAACCTACTTCATCTCCAGCCTTAGGAACTTTAGGTGCTGTAGAGTTAATTTTTTCCTGCAATTTTTGTGTTAGATCAGTTATTTGCTCAGCTGGTTTTGGTGTGACCTCAGATTTTTTCTTTAGTGTATTAGCAATTATCCCACTTTGAGGAAATCTGATCTCCTCAATTCTTTCGAATACTTGAGTTGGTGTCCTACTGACTTTTTGTGGTTCTTTTTTAATTTCGGATGTTGAACGAGATATGGGTTTAACAGTACCCATTGCTGGTTTAGCTGGAGTAATATTACCTGAAATTTTGGCTTTTTGAGACGCATAAAAAGTATCACTATATGCTTCTTCCCAATTTGACTTAACTATTGAATCTAATAATTTAACAAAAGGTCTATAATTGCTTCCTATGCCAACAAAGTCATTTAATGGGTTTTCAATATTATTTTGGATAATACCAATAGCAATCTTATCGTTATCTCCTTTTAAAGCAATTAAATTCTCATTTTGATTTACTTTATAAGTTAAATTAGTTATACCTTTAAACTTCTTAACTAAACTATTTGTATGGGGTTCTGAAGAAGCAATTCGAATTTTTAATTCTTTGGAGATATTTTCAAATTGTTCTACTACCAAATGATTTTCAAGATTTGGAACAATAATAATAAGGTTTTTTTTAGAATTAGTTATAAATTTCTGGATTTCTTCATTTATTTTTATCCTGCTATTTATTACCCAAAGATTATTAATTACAGGTTTATCTTTAGAAATAATATCATGAAAATATATTTTCATAACATCTTCAATTGGTTTGTTTAAATTATAAATTTGATTTACAGAATCTTGAATTACTGCGTTTAAATTTTCTGCAATTTTTATCTCAAGGTTTTTTAAGCTAGCTGACAAATCATCCTTATTCTCAGAGATCATTTCATAGATTTTATTCATTTTACTTTCAAAGTTAGTTAGCATGTTAAGTAGAATCATTTTGAAATCATTGCGGTACTCAAATGTTGTCTCAATTAATTTATCTAAAGGCATTATAAAGTCATTAAATTCTTTTTCTATTAACCCATGCAAATTATTAGTAAATTTTCCAATAATTTTATCCATTTGTTCTTTAAATAATTGATTCAAAACAGATATAACTTCTTTTCTATGCTTTTTGAAGCCAAGTTCATCAAGTTTAGTAATTATTTCAGTTTTTATAGTAGTAATTGTTTTCAATAAATTCGAAAATTGAGTTTGAGTAATTGATTTAATATTTTCATGTAAATCAATCATTTCTTCTTTAGCTTTAGTTAAAGCTTCCATTCCTTCAACAATATCTTCTATTTCTTGTTTCTGAATTATAGTATCCTCTTCAATATCTTTTCTAAATTCGTGAAAAGTATTGACAATTCCATCTAAATTAATAGTATTATCTTGTTGAAAGATTTGATTCACAGAATTTATCATTAATTCTTGTATTAAGTCTTTAATATTAGATAAACTTGACTCGATGTTTTCATAATAATTTAATATTGGAAGAATAGGAGGAATTGCTAAATAATGTGTTAGAACTTCATGTTGTTCAGATACTAATCGAAGTAATAAACCCCCATTGACTAATTGATTCAAACTTTCTTCGAATTCCTCAAGAGTCGCACTAGATACTATTGTTTTTAACTCATAATATGTTAATGGATTTTTTCCCAAAGATTTAATATACATTTCTATTGCATAGTTAGATAACTGAATTTTTCTTAAAAAATCCTCCATTTACTTTCCACCAATTAGAATCTCAAATTTATGCTAGTTATATTTATGCGTAAGTTATTTTTATTTGTATTTATTTATTTGTGTTTCAAAAAAAATATTTAAGGAGGTTCTCTTATTATGATTAATAATATAATGCTAGATAATCATTGAAATTGGATAATCAGATGTGAAGGAAATGCATGAGGATGTTTACTTTTATCTAGATTTAACAAAAGATTTACTAAAAAAGAAAGAAATTATAAAAACTATTACATATTACATTGAAGAAAAAAATAAGGTTAATATAAAAGGACATTATTCTCTTCTCATTTTCCAAGAAAAAGGCAATCCTATATTTATTACTGATAAAAAAGATGCAAATATTATTGCTAATTCTATTGAAGAAAATTGGAAATTTAGACCAAAAAAGCAGAGTTATTTTGAGAATGGCTTATTTTATATATTTTCTTATATAGCTGAGACTGTAAGAAAAAAATCAAAATTTTATAGAATAATAATAATAACAGATACTCCATCTGATTTATCTGAAGATTACCAAGAAGCTTTATTTAATTTGGTATCAAAGATAAAAAACTTCCCTACTTTTATTGATATTATTCGCATATCTGAAGGTGATACGCGATTTTTCAGTGATGACGTTAAATTGAATATGTTAGCTGCTGACACGAAGGGATCTATCGTTTATATTCAAAATAGAAAAGAATTTTCTGAAAGAATTAAGAAATTAGTAAAATCTAAACAATTTGTCAGTATTTTTGCTGAAAGATCAGATATAATTAAAATAAGTAAAGAAGATTACACCTTCTACAACCACTTGGCAAAATCATTAGAAAAACCAGATAACCAACAAGGATTAAAGTGTTATCTCTGCAATGAAGAATTGTGTCCAGTATGTACTGACATCTACGATATTCCGTTAGTATGTAAAGATTGCAATGCGAGTTTCCACCATTGTTGTATTACTAAACATGTAATAAATCATAATATTGGTATACCAAATATATTTCGATGCCCTGGTCCCTCTTGTGATGTTCTATTAAAAATTAACGAGGATGATATAATTAAAGTTTCTGGTGAAGTAAAGGTGAGATCTGTGGAAGATTTTATGCAAGAAGAAGTTTTACAAAAAATATCTAAGAGAGTACCAAAAATAAAGCCATTACCAGTATCAAGACCAGAGATAAAACAAACTATAAATAAAAATATAGATACATTACCAGCCAATACCTATAGTACAGAAGAAAAAAAAAATAAAACCATAAAAGTTGGAGGTTTTTTTGGTAAAATGTATACAGTAAAGAAAGATGGTGATAAAATAGTATATGAAAGATTAACAAAGACTACTTCTTTTAAACCAAATAATGATATGTCATAATTATTGGAAATCTACTTTATTTACTCTCTTGTAATTAATAAGATAACTTTATAGTGGTTATTTTCAAGATTATAAAGAAGTAGAATCAACAACTATAACATCTTTATAATATAAATATTAAAAAAAAAAACTGCTAAAGTAAGAATAATAAATTTGAGGAATATAAATAAAAATAAATAACAATTCTATTATTATTTTTTTAAAATTTTACCATTTTTATAGTTAACTTAAATACTGAATTTGATAACAAAATGTTACCCGGATCAGATGCAACTAATTCAGAAGAATTCATATTTTACTTAGATTTAACCGGAGAATTTTTAAAAAAGAAAGTTCTAGTGAAAGCTATTAATACTTTCATTAAAGAAAAAGACAATTTTAATGCTTTGAGCTCATATGGGATAGTGATTTTTCAAAAAAACGAAAATCCTGTGAATGTTTATGATTTAAAAGATTCTGAGACTGTGTTGAAAATAGTTAATAAGGCATGGGATACTCGAGAAACAGAACAAAGTTATCTAGAAAATGGATTATATGAGATTCTCGCTTACATATTTCGAAAAAGTAGAGAAACAAGAAAAAATTACCGCGTAATTATTATTTCAGATACGCCAAGTAGCTTATCAGAAGATTATTACAACGCACTTTATGATTTACTTATCAAAGCTAAGAAATTTTTCACTTTTATTGATATAATTCGAGTTGGATCAGAGAAATTTTATGAAGATGATGTAAAATTAAAAGTAATATCTAGTGAAACTCAAGGAGGTATGTTTTATTGTCAAGACGAAAAGTTATTGCAAAATATCCTTGGTTCTTTAGTTCAAAATAAAAGAGAATTTAATGTTATTAAAGTAGAAGGATCCGATCAGATTCTAGAAGAAGACAAGGTTTTTTATGAACGTTTAGCAGTTGATTTAATTAGCCTATCTTCTGAAGACGTAGAGATATGTACCATTTGTGAACAAGAATTATGTCCAATTTGTGAAGCCTATTCTGATGAGATACATAAATGTTTTAATTGTGGTGCAAAATTTCATAATTGTTGCGCGGCAAAATATTCACTTGCTAAAAATATTGGATTTAAGCATATCTTTCGATGCCCTCAATGTGACACGTTATTAAAGTTAGATGAAGAATTTGTAATTATGGTTTATGAAGAAGATTTAGAAGAGGATTTAACAGATATTGACCTTTCAGTAAGTGAAATTGAAGAACTTCCTGAAGAAGAACTTGTACAAATAGACTTTACAGAGGAACTTGAACAAGTAGAAGAGCAAATAGTAGAACAGGAAGAACACAGCTCAGACATATCAAAACTTCACCCACCTCCCGAAGCGAGAAAAAAAGTTAAAGTAGGGGGATTTTTTGGTAAAGAAATTGAAATAAAATTGAAAAAAGAATTACCATCCCACACAAAGGGATCAATTGCAAGTAAAGAGCGAGAAGAACCTATTTCTATTACAGCTTTAAAACCACCTAGAAAAAAAACACCAGGAACGATAAAGTTATGCAAAATATGTGGGGCTACATTATCAGGTACGGTTACTATTTGTCCTACATGTGGTGCAAATCTAGACTAATCTATTGCTGATTCTTATATATTTAAATCTTCAACAAGAATAATACCTGATACATTTGTTTCTTTTACCGCACTGAACTTCTTTTTCTTTAAACTTGTAAATTCTTTTAGAGAAGTTAAGATCTCATTTATTTTTACTTTTGGAAAATCATTTAAGGTTAAATTACACCTTTTCTCAGAATCATTCTTAATAAAGAGAAATTGATACACTATATAAGGTTTAACTTCAAGGTTTTTCAGTCTTACTTCAATTTTCTCGATTTCAAACCAAGAAATGTGAAATTTCGGTTTTCGAGGTAATATAATTTCAATTTCATATTGTGATATACTAAATTTTCTGAGTTTACCAGGAGCTTTTGTTACAACATAATAATAGTAAGCAAAAAATATGAAAAGTACTCCTAAACTTAATAATGTAGTTATAAAAGCTCCAGGAATTAACAATGTGAAAGTAACAATTAAAATAATTAATATTGAAATAATGAATATGACAAGTGAACATGGGATAGTGAAACCATGAGATTTCTCACCCGAGAAATCAACTATTTCAATATTATCAGAGTCCATGTCTTAAAATTAGTTTGATTTAGAATACATTTAAACTTTGATATAAAATATTATGTTTGTATAGATATTAAATAGACTAAAAAAAATAGATAATGTCATCTTGAAATAAATAGCAATTATTATTCGAGATATGACTCAAGATGATGAATATTATGTTAGTACCTATACTAATTTGAATGAGAACAACATTGAACGTGAAAATTCTGCCTTACGGCAAATATATATTAATGACAAATTAATCAAAGTAGGTTCAGAAATAGAGAAAGACAGAATAAGGCAAGAAATAAAAAATACTCAGGTTAATGTAAATAATTTTTAAATATAATTAAAATTTTTAAAGAACAATTATAAAAGAAAGTTATTTTCTGGTTTAAATGTTCATAAAAGATGAATTAATGCAATATGAGAAAAATCGTCCAAAATCAAAAGAAATTTGGAAAAAAGCACTTGAAATATTACCGGGAGGAATATCTCATAATATCAGAACTTTTGGATTGCATTTAATTGGTGGTTTTCCTGTATTTATAAACTCGGGTTTTGGACCAACTCTTAAGGATATAGACGGCAATGAATATATTGATTGTTGGTGTGGGCATTTCGCTATGATTTTAGGACATAATCCTCCTGAAATTAAAGAAAGTGTTAAAGAATATTTAGCATATGGTTGGCATTTTGGAACAAATACAGAATATCAAGTTAACCTTGCGGATACCATAATTAAGGATAATCCTGGAATCGAGAAATTAAGATTTTGTGTTACTGGAACAGAAGCCACAATGTATGCTTCTCGTTTAGCTCGAGCTTTCACTAAAAAGAGACTTATAGCTAAAGCTAAAGCAGGATGGCATGGTGCAAATGACACCTTATCCTATGATATAGGAGGGTTAAAAAGTATAGAGCCATCTCCGGGGTTACTTAAAGCTGAACAAGCAGGTGTTATAACTTTTGAGATCAATACTGAGGATATATTTAATATTATAACGAAAAATTCTAATGAACTAGCTGCGATAATTTTAGAACCTGTTTTAGGTGGTGGAGGGGGTTTTCCTGCTGATCCAGAATATTTGAAAAGATTAAGAGAAGAAACGGAACGAAATGGAATTCTTCTTATCTTTGATGAGGTGATAACAGGTTATCGTTTTACTAACAGTTTTTTTCAGAATGAATTAGGGATAATCCCTGATTTAACAACAATGGGGAAAATTATCGGTGGTGGATTTCCGATTGGTGCCGTAGGTGGGCGTAAAGAAATCATCGATCAATCCAGACCTGATGTGGAGAACCAAGTATTAATTGGGGGAGGAACTTTTTCTGGATACCCGCTTAGTATGATAGCAGGTTTAAAAACTTTAGAGATTTTAAATGAATCACATCAAGAATATCTTCGGATAGGTCAAGAAGGGGATAGATTGTTGAATAATTTAAATCAATTTTTTAACGATGAGAAAATAAAAATTGTTGCAAAAGGATACAAATCAATAATTATGCTCCATGCTCTCACTAAATGGATTGAAGAACCTTCTATGCGGGAAATTTTTGAATTCCAGGATAGAAAACGTGAAGCTTTACTCCAATTAGCTCTTTTTAATCGAAATATATCAGGATTACACGGTTTAGGTTCAATTTCGATGGCTCATAATCATGAAAATGTAGCTAAAGTACAAGAAGTTGTAGAAGAAATTGCACATCCTGTTTCCCAATCAGAATTCAATTAAATTTTATTAAAAAAGGTGGATGAAATGAATAAAAAGTTTGATGTTATACAAGTAGGGTTTGGACCAATGGGAAGAATTATTGCTAACCTCCTTATAACACGTAGAAATATTAATCTTAGGGGAATTATTGATATTGACCCTCAACTTATTGGAGAAAAGTTAAGTGAAATTATAGATATAGAAGAAGGATCTAATCTTATAGTTGAATCTGATTTTGATGAACTTCTCTCAAGAGAGAGAGTTGATGTAATAATTATAGCAACATCTTCTTCTTTAGAAAAAGTAGCACCAATAATAAAAAGAGCAATTGAATCAGAAAGTAATGTTATCTCGATATGTGAGGAATTATCTTATCCATATCAATCTTACCCTCAGCTTTCTGAGGAACTTGATGCATTAGCAAAATCTAATAATGTTACAGTAGTTGGAACAGGAATTAATCCTGGATATCTCATGGATTTATTACCAATTGTCATTACTGCTCCATGTCAAAAGGTGGAATCGGTTAAAGTGACAAGAATGATGAACTCCGCCAAAAGAAGAGAATCATTCCAACGAAAAATAGGGACTGGCTTAACTCCTGAAGAATTTCATCAAAAAATTACTAAAAAAGAAATTACTGGTCATGTTGGATTAAAAGAATCTATTCAAATGATTATAACTGCACTTGGGTTTCAATGTGATGAAATTATCGAGTTTTCCCCTAAAGAAATAATAGCTGAGAAAGAATTTACAACTTCTTACAGTCAGACTGTTCCAGAAGGGTATGTTTGCGGGTTAGAAAGTAAGGCAGTAGCAAGAAGGGAAGGTAGAGATATTATCTTATTAGATTTTATAGCTTATGCTGGTGACCATGAAGAATATGATAGCATAGAAACCATAGGAGTCCCATCCATCCATCAAAAAATTATTGGGGGTGTTCATGGTGATTTAGGCACAGCAGCAATGGTTGCGAATTTGATTCCTAAAGTAGTAGGTGCGAAAGCAGGATTATTAACCATGAAAGATCTTCCTGTACCTTGTTATACTGAAAACATTTGGAGAAATTAGCCCTAAATTCTAAAATAGGATTTTATAACTTTTAAATAGTAAAACAATTTAACATAAACTATAAAAAAATTTGGTTTGTTTTTATTCATAGTTATCTTTAACTTTTGACCGGCTAAAAGATGTATGAAAATGAAAATTAGTAACAAAAGTATTTTAATGATCTTATTTATTGAAATAATTTTTCTTCTTCCATTAGCCATCTTTATCAATCCAATAATTATTGAGAATGGATCTAATTCAGAACAGGTATTTCAGGAACCTGTTCCCTCAGCAGGTATAGACTTGGAAATATACATGCCAGATTATCAAATCCCTGGAGTCGAAAATGTTACAGATGATTTTTTAGCTTCACCCTTAGGAAATGGAGTAAATTCTGTAACTGTCAAGTCTTCTGGACCTGCTACTGATGTACAATTATCATTTCTTCAAGCATTAATGGAAGCAGGTACAGCAACTGCAACGGTAATTGGATTAGACGTAATTTGGACTGCTCTCTTTGCAGATAATGGATGGATTATTGAACTAGATCCATATCTAGAAACAAATGAATTGGATGATTACAGCCCCGGTATAGTTAATGCATGTAAATACGATGGTATAACTTATGCTTACCCCTATTTCATGAATCTAGGAGCCTTATATTATCGAAAAGATCTTTTAGATCTTCATCTCCCAGGTTGGACAGAAACAGATTTTGATACATGGGAAGGATTAAACACTACAGCTAATTACATTCTCAATAATGAGGCGGGATTACTTGATGATCCTGATTTAGTCGGTTATATCGGACAACTAGACGCTTATGAAGGTGGCGTTGTTAATTTTTTTGAATGGTGTGGAAGCAATGGTGCTTTAAATTTAATAAGCAATAGTACGGTTAATATTAATACACCGAAAGTAGCAAAAGCAATGGAATTTATCAAGGCTTTGATCCCCCCTGAATATGCTGGAGTCCAAGGTACAGATTGTATTATACCACGTGAGGCTTTAACTTACAATGAAGGCTTATCATATAATAAATGGATATCAAATGAATCAATATTCATGCGACAATGGACATATGCATATGGTCTATCCCTTGCTAATAATATGGAATTTGGAATAGCTCCATTACCTCATTTTCAAGGAGCTGCAGGATATAAAACCTCTTGCGTAGGCGGAGCTATTTTAGCTATACCTACTGCAACAACAGGCATAGCAAGAAAAGCTGCTGTCAATTTAACTAAATTCCTTGGAGATGTATTAGCTCAAGAATCAGAACTTACAGCTGATACTGATCCTGGTCCTGGTTATATTCCGTTATCCAATTTTCCTGCATTAAAGTCTGTTTATAGCAATCCACCAGCAGGTTTTGACTGGATAAAAAATTGGTCAGATCAAGTAAATTTAACATTGTCAAGACCTGTTGTAATTAAGTATTCTCAAATATCTTCAGCAATCGCAATCTCATTTAATGAATTATTAAGTTGTCAAAAGAGTGTTGATGTTGCTCTGACTGAATTGCAAGAGACTATAGCGGTCATCCTTGGATTGGTGCCAGGAAGTTTCACACTCACAAGTGATGCAGATGATCCTGATCCTGATGGTGCGTTTAACTTGATTTGGACAACTTCAGAAGGAGCAGATAATTATTCCTTGTATACATACCATAATCATATTACAAAAATAAATCAAAGTTTAACTTTACTTGCTAATCAAAATGCGACTTCGCCTTATCCTATCTCTGGTTTGTTGAATGGAACTTATTACTATGTTGTTGTTGCATATAATGAATCTGGCTATAGATTATCGGATTGTATAAATGTAACAGTACAGATAATGCTACCGGGCTCATTTATATTAACTACTAATGCAGATACTCCTGATACTGATGGATCGTTTAGTTTAACATGGACAGCATCTTCAGAAGCAGATAATTATTCCCTGTATACCTACCAAAGTTATATTAGTGAAATAAATCAAAGTTTAACCTTACTCGTTGATCAAAATGCAACTTCACCATACTCTGTTACAGGTTTAGAAAATGGCAATTATTATTATGTTATTGTAGCTTATAACGAATTTGGTAGTAGACTATCAAATTGTATTAAAATTGTGGTTGAAATTGAAGGTGGAGAGAATATTATTCCAGGATACAATATATCTTTGTTTATATCTATGATTAGCTTGACTGGTGGACTCATTATTTTTTGGCATCTTAAGAAAAAAAATTGAATATTATGATATATATCAACGAAAAAGAAAGTTTTCAACTTTTTTTTATTTGAAAATTATATCTACAAAGTATTTTGAGATGAGATTTATTTTAAATAGAAGCAATTAGTTAAGTATTTCACCAATTGATTTATCTAAAATTCAAAATAAACATTAAATTATTGCATTTATTGGAAAATAAATCAATATAGCAAGTAAACCTGCCATAGGAAAAGTTAAAAACCAGACTAACACTATTTTCCATAGACCCTTTTTCGAAGGCGTGTGACTTGCCTTAGACAATCCAACGAGAGATGCAACAAGCATATGCGATCCTGATAGAGGGATTCCAAGGGTTGTACCAATAAATAGGATTACTGCAGTAGGAATTTGCGCGGTAAAAGCAGTGCTTGGATGAAGTTCTGTAATTGTTCCGACACTTTTAATAACACCTCTTCCTAAGACTATTAAACCCCCTGCAAAGCTCACGCCTGTTATTAATAGGAGAATGTTTATTTGTATTTCTCCTATCCCAACAACAATACCTACAGCGTTTGAACAATCATTTCCTGATCTTGAAAATGCTGTAATGCTGATCACGATCAAGACAATATATCCAAAAATTTTCTCAGTTCTTTCATAGCTTTGAAACCCATTGAGATGCTTTACTTTATAATGGTGTAAAAGCTTAAAAACTAGAAATGTGACAAGATATCCTATTATTGGAGATAATATCCACCAGATACTCAATTCAATAATCTTTAACCAATCAAGTGTAGCATTTAAAGCTATTCCAAGGCCTATAACAGCGCCTATTGTCGCATGAGTCGTTGAAATCGGTAATCCTAAAGCAGAGGACAATATTAACCAAATAGCGGTGGAAATTAAAATCGTGATAACGATTGCATAATTAAGATCAGCTAATATGCCTTTACCTATAGTTTTACTCACAGCTTCTCCTAAAATAAGAGCGCCTGTGATTGCGAATATGGTCGTTAAAATTAGAATTTGTTTTATATTAAGAATTCTTGAACCATAAATACCAGCAAACGTTTCGTCATTTCCACCAATCCCAAATGCAATAACCACCGAAATAATAATAAAGATAATTAAAATCACTGCAAAATCTAAAACCATGTAAACCCCCTTTGATTATTTGCTTGGATATTTTACAATTAAACTTCTTAGAAAATCACTAATCTCTTCAGCTCTTACGATCATATCAAATAATTTAATGCAAATTTTTGAAGTTAGATAAATTTGAAGGGATTTTTCTTCTGATTTTTGATAAATTATTTTTAAGATTTTAAATTTAGAATCACGACCGCGTCGCTTAAGAGTTTCTATATCGAACGATAATTGGTAGGCTGTTTTAAAGTCCGTTTCCATGAGTTTTATCATTTCGATAAGAGTCTTTATCGTTTCTACATAAATATCATTTAATATTTTCATTTCTTTCTTGATATCATCATAAAGGCCAAAAGGAGATACTTCTAAAGCCCGCGCAAGCTCTTCCGAATTATCCGAAATGACATCAAGATATTTTATCAATCTATAACGGTCTTCAACTAAAAAAGGAAGAGCTCGTTTATCTGAATAAAGGACATTAATATATTTTTCTTTTGCAATATCCGCATTATGTTCACATAATATTACTTCTTCTAATTTTTCTTTTTTCAGTTTTTCATCTATAAGCTCATTAATACAATCATGAAGTAAGTGTGAACCTTTTAAAACTTCTCTGTGGAATTCATTTGCTGCTTCCAATATATTATTTCTCCTATTTAGTTTTAATTTCATTCAAATCACATCGAAAATAATATTATAATATGCGCCTAATTGAATATAATAGTAATCATTAAGATTTAATTCCATAAAAGTTTTTTAAAAATAAGAAAAATACATTTCTTCATTAAGTCTCTCTAAGTAGAACATTTTTTAAATAAAGAAGTAGAGTTCTGATTGATTATAACTAACAGAAAAATTTGAGATACTATCTTGCCCTATATTGAAATAAAATTAAGAGATATAATATTTGATCCAGAAGTCCAATCATATTGTGTTAATTCAAATTTCAAGTGTCCTAATTATAAACATTCTTGGGCGTGTCCTCCTGAAGCACCATATCTCGAGAAGGAAGTCTCAACATTTAGTAAATTTTTTCTTATATATTACAAATCTGATTTAAATAAATATATACAAAAAATAAAATTGAAACATCCAAACCAAAGCGAATCAATAATAAAAAACAAGCTTCTAATGTCTAATTTTTTAAGAGATAAATTAGAAAAGGAAATGTTTAAATTTCTTAGCAAATTTCAAGGCAAATACGATCAAAAACTTGTTTTATGGGACGGATATTGTAGAGTTTGTTATAATCAAGGGGATAAAGAATGCAATTATGATAGCGGTGCATCTTGTAGATATCCTAATGAAATAAGATATTCAATGGAAGCGGTAGGTATAGATGTTACTAAAACAGTGAAAAATGTGGATCTTAACATCGAATGGCCACCGATTAATTATGTTTATCGATTCGGATTAATATGTATTAAGTAGAAAATTAGTCCAAATAGACTTTTTATTAAGAAAAATAAAAATCGGTCTACATTTTTTTTTTATTAATCAATATATTTGTCTCTTTAGAGGATAAATAATATAAAAATTAAATAGGATCATGGTTGGCTGGACTCTTTTTCAAACTGGCTCTGATGTTGTCTGGGATAATCCTGTTGGATGGTTTTCAAGTTTACCTTTAATTAGCCAAATACTAATTATTGTTGGTCTTATTGCACTTTCTATTGCCGTTCTCGTTTTAGTTTACTATCTCTTAAAAGGTCTTGCTTATTTGTTATATTATATATTTAAAGGTTTATATTATCTCTTTAAAGGAATATTCCTTGGATTATATAAATTTTTTGAAGCATTCTATTATGTTATATCAGGGAAACGTAAGAAAGTTAAACAAGAAATATTAATTATTCCTGATTCTTCACAAACTTCTCGAGAAAATATACCACATAAAATTGATCAGATTACATCGAAAATTCCTATTTATTGTACCGAATGCGGTCAAAGAATAACAGAGTCTATGGCTTTCCTTCTAACGTCACAGGGAGTGGGTTATTGTTTTCACTGCGGTAAGGAATTTAAAAAACAAAAGTCGTATAAATCTAACTTTTAAAACTTTTTCTAATTATACAAAACATGAAAAACTAATATTCATTAGAAGTAAATGTTATCAAAAATTATTGTTTCCCTTCTATCTGGACCAATAGAGATCATAGCTATATCTACTTGTAACTCATCTCTGATGGCTTTAATATAAGTTTTCATAGTGTCAGGTAAAGCCTCATATCCTTTTTCTGCTATTTCTAACCATCTATCTCTACTCTTTTCATCCCATCCCTCAAATGATCTATAAACTGGTTTGCATTCTTCTATAATCTCATGCTGAATAGGCCAACTTTCAAGTATTTCTCCGTCTAGCTCATATGCAGTACACATTTTTATAGGATTAATTCCTTGAAGGGCATCTAATAAGGTTATAATCACCTTATCAATCCCATTAATCATTATACCATATTTTATATTAAAGAGATCTAGCCACCCAACTCTGCGTGGTCTTCCTGTTACTGTCCCATATTCATGACCTTGTTCTCGAATTTTTGTAGCAACATCATTAAACAATTCAGTAGGGAATTTGCCTTCACCCACTCTAGAAGTATACGCTTTAACTATACCTAGTACTTTATTTATCTTTTTTGGCGGAATTCCTGTTCCAGCAGAAATTCCAAGAGCGTTGGCATTTGAAGACGTACCAAATGGGTAAAAACCATGATCTATACATAACAGATTACCTTGAGCACCTTCAAACACAATTTTTTTACCACTATCTATAGCTTTATTCAAGTAATATGCTGTATCGGTCACATATTGTTTAATTTGTTTACCATAAGACTTATATTCTTCATAAATAGAGTCTAAATCGACGTTCCAACTTGGATCGTACACATGAATTAAATTCTTCTTTATGTTATACAATTTTTCTAATTTAGGTTTTAACACGTCAGGATTAATCAGATCATATATTCTTAATCCCCAACGAGCTGCTTTATCAGAATAAGCTGGTCCAATTCCTCGTTTAGTTGTACCAGCTCTATATTCACCCTTCCATTTTTCTTCCAAACCATCTAAAGTGCGATGAAATGGGAAAATCACATGTGCAGTAGAACTTAATTTCAAATTGATCTTTTTATTAAGCCTTTTTAAATTTTCAATTTCTTCAAGAAGAACTTTTGGATCTATCACACATCCATTCGCAATAACACATTCCTTTTCAAGGGGAGCACCGCTAGGAATTAGCTTGAATTTATATTTTATTCCATTTGCTTTTATCGTGTGACCTGCATTATTACCCCCGTTGTATCTTACAACAATATCTGCTTTTTGGGCTAAGTAATCGACGAATTTACCTTTTCCTTCGTATGGGGTTAGTATGCGATTTGCTTTGCTAAACTCCCCAACTTAAACCCACAACTGCAATACAATTACTCATAAGCCATTTTCCATTTGATATTTTTTTAGAATTACATCATCTTATTTGATCCAAAAAAGATTATTATAAACAGTTTAAAAAATTTTTGGTAGGAAAGAATAGACATAAAAATGATATGAAATTATTTTTATATCAGAATTTTCTTTAAAGTTATAACTTTATTTTGATAAGCGATTAATAAAAATAAAATCCCTAAAGAGAAATCTCTTTAAAGATGCGGGAAATATGCCACAGAAAACAATTTTGTGTGATCTCTCTCATAATGAAATGTTAAACATAGAAGATGCTGAATTTACTGAATTTTTAAATCTTTTGAAAAGAATGGATATTAAAATCAAGAAAACTGAGGATGAGCATCTTAAAAAGAATATGTTAAGTGATGTGGATCTCTTAATAATTGGTAATCCAATAGATGATTATTTCTCCAGTCTTGAAGTTAAATACATAGTTGATTTTGTTAGAAGTGGAGGAGGATTACTTCTTTTAAGTGAATATGGAGCAGATTATCTTCAAAAAACTAATTTAAATGATATTTCAGGAAAATTTGGGATCCTTTTTGAAAAGAATATAATAAAAGAAACGATTCAGGGGAATCAAAATGGCTCGAGTATATTGCATATAAAAGATTTTTCAAAACATCAACTTAATAGACATATTAGAGAAATTGTCATTGGAGGAGCATGTTCTCTAATTTTAAGTAAAAATGCTAAACCTATTTTTCGAATAAGTAAACAAAATGCGTGGTCAGAAGCATTTGATAGTACTACTGAGAAATGGATTAAAGAAGAAGAAGAAAGAGAACAAATAATAGCTGCATACACAGAATTTGGGCATGGAAAGGTATTAGCGATTGGAGATATTGATCTTTTCACAGCGGATTCAAATATTGGAATTAACTCCTTGGATAATCAAAAATTTCTGCAAAACGCTATAAATTGGTTAATCGAACCAGTAAAAGAACAAAAAGTCATAGCTTTTTTACTTAATCAGTTAGGTGATCTTCAATATGAAATCAGAGAAACCAATAAAGTATTAAATAACATTATTGAAACTATCACAATATTAGAAAAAAGAATAAGTTATTTAGAAGAAAACTCAAGTTTTCATAAAAAAACTTTAACTACTGAAAAGAATAGCGAACACTAATCATGGGAGATGTTACTTATAAAATTGTCATTTTTGGAAACGGTGGAGTGGGGAAAACCACCTTGCTTCAACGATATATTACTGGAGAATTCTTTTTAGACACAAAAGTGACGATTGGTTTAGATATTGCAGTGAAATATCTAGAAATAGAAGGTACAAAGATTACACTTCAAATATGGGATTTTGGGGGTGAAGATCGTTTTAGGTTCCTTTTACCTAATTACACTCGTGGTGCATTTGGAGGAATTTTCATGTATGATATTACACGACCTCACAGTTTACGAAATATTGATGAATGGTTGCAAATTTTTAGAAGAGAACAAATTGCTAAATTTCACGCTCCCTTAATAATAGTTGGAGGAAAGGCAGATCTTACAAATAAAAGATTAGTTTCTGAAAAAGAAGCGAAAAAAGTAGCAAAATCATATAAAATTTCACATCATTTTGAATGCTCTGCTAAAACAGGTGAAAATATAGAAATAATATTTGATACCTTAACAAGAGCAATTATGAAAAAAGCAGGTCTCATTGACTAGAGCTTTTTAATTATCATCGAAAATTATTTTATTTCCTCCTATATAAAGGATCTAAATGTTTTATTACTTTTAATGTAAAATGCCCTTTCTTTAGTCATTATAAATCAAATTATTATCATTAAAAATTTGGATCTTAATTTGTATTAAAACTATTTTTAATAATTATGAGAAATTTACTTTCTTAATAACTTAATTTGAATAAACTAAAGTATTTATAAAAATGCCATTAAAAACACCAGAAGAATATCTAGAGAGTATTAAAAGACCTGTAAACTTATACATGTTTGGTGAAAAAGTAAAAGAATTTTGGAATCATCCAATTATTAGACCCTCGATAAATACAGTGATGAAAATCTATGAATTAGCGCAAATGGATGAATATAAGGACCTTATGACAGCAAAATCACACTTAACTGGGGAAACAATTAATCGTTTCACTCACATTCATCAATCTATTGACGATTTAATTAAAAAGGTACAAATGCAAAGACTACTTGGGCAAAAAACTGCGTGTTGTTTTCAGAGATGCGTTGGTTTTGATACTGCTAATGCATTATACAGTGTAACTTACGAAATGGATAAAAAATATGGAACTAATTATCATAACCGGTTCAAAAATTATTGGATTGAAGTGCAAAGCCAAGATTTGATGGTTGACGGTGCGATGACAGATACTAAGGGAGATCGAAGTAAAAGACCTAACCAACAATCAGATCCAGATGCATATTTGCATATAGTAGAAGAAAATGATGAAGGTATTGTCGTTAGAGGAGCAAAAGTTCATCAAACCGGATTTTTAAATTCTCATAGAGCAATTGTTATGCCTACTCTTAGACTACGCCCCGGAGAAGAAGAATATGCAGTTAGTTTCGGAATTGATACAAATGATAAAGGGATAACTCTAATTTATGGAAGACAATCATGTGATACTCGAAAAATGGAACAAGGAAAATTGGACATCGGTAATTTTAAATATGGAGGTCAAGAGATATTTGTTATTTTTGATGATGTGTTTATCCCAAACAATAAAATTTTTATGAAAGGTGAAATTGAATTTTCAGGAGAATTAGTTAATCGGTTTGCTGGTTTCCATAGACAGTCATATGGTGGTTGTAAAGTGGGAGTGGGAGATGCTCTTATTGGAGCAGCATCTTTAATTTCAGAATATAATGGGACAGAGGGAGCTTCTCATATTCGTGATAAACTTGTTGAGATGGTGCATTTAAATGAAACTCTCTATAGTTGTGGAATTGCATGCAGTTCATTGGGTTTTCAAAGAGAGGCTGGTAATTATGAAATGGATATGCTACTTGCAAATGTCTGTAAGCAGAATGTTACTCGGTTTCCTTATGAAATTGGTAGATTGGCAGAAGATATTGCTGGTGGAATAATATGCACCCTTCCTTCTGAAGCAGATTTCAAATCTGAGGAAATAGGACCCTTGATACGCAAATATCTCTCCACATGTGAAGGGATAGGTCCTGATGATCGATATAAAGTCTTACGTTTTATTGAAAATTTGACGATGGGTGTTGCTTCGGTAAGTTATCGGACCGAGTCCATGCATGGAGCAGGTTCACCTCAAGCACAAAGAATTATGATTTCGCGTCAAGCCGATCTAGAAGAAAAGAAAAAACTCATAAAAAATATACTTGATATTAAATGATTTCTTAAATGATATAAGAAGGTTTTAATCGTAGTAAAATTTTAATCATATTAAATTATTAATTTGCTTTGGAAAATTGGTTATATATGAGTGAAAAATCATTCGATGAAATATTTTCTGTTTTTGAAGAGATCTCTAACAGCTATAAAAGAAATAATCAATATTTTGACATTCTTTATGATTCTGAATCATCTACCTTTATTACAAAATCACGTACCTCAGAAGAAATAGTTATGAATGCAAAGAAATCTGGTATGGTTGCAAGAACATTTACAGGGATATGGAATGAAATAGCTACAACTGAATTTTCAAATATTAACAATATCAAAGAAAAATTACCAAAAGTTGTGAACTTGGGTAAAAATCTGATGGAATTCGAAGGATGGAGTATAAATGAAGAAATAAAACCCAAAATTAATCCACTCAAAGTTTCAATTGATGAAAAAATCAAAAAGGTTAGACATATCTACGACTATGTGATGAACTATGATAAAAGAATTATTAATACGGAAGTCAAATACCTAGAATACTTAACAGAACGAATCTTCTGTAATAATGAAGGATGTCAATTAAGACAAATAATCCCCAGAACAAAACTATATATTATTCCTATAGCAAAAGAAGGAACTGTCGCAGAATATGATTATTACACTGATTCTGGTGAAATTGGTTTTGAAATTTTTAATAAGATTGATAATGAGTTGTTAGATAAAACTGCTCAAAATTCTTTGGACATGCTGCAAGCAGAATTGCCCCCTTCTGGAAAATATCCTGTCATTCTAGATCCTGGTATGACTGGAGTAGTTGCACATGAAAGTTTTGGACATGGTCTTGAAGCAGATCAAGTAATGCGGGATAGAAGCTATTTAAAAGCTAAACTTAATCAAAAAGTTGCGTCTGAAATATGTACAATATGTGATTCTCCTACAGTTTATAATGCTCTTGGAACATATTTTTTTGATGATGAGGGGATTAAAGCGAGTAAAAATGTATTGGTTCAGGATGGGGTATTAAAGGACTTCATATATGATAGACGAACCGCTTCTGCATTAAAAGCTATTCCAAAAGGAAACGGGAGAAGGGAAAGCTTTGCTCATCCTGTTCACCCAAGAATGACAAATACTTATTTTGAACCTGGAGATTATTCCCTAGAAGAAATGATTAAAGAAATCAAGTATGGAGTAATGTTGGTTAATGAACTCTTCGGTATGGAAGATCCACTTGGAGGAGGGATGCAAAACACTTCTAAGAAAGGATATCTAATTGAGAATGGTAAAAAGACTAAATTATTGAAATCAATAACTTTAAGTGGTCATGTATTGGAAACATTCCCTAAAATTGATGCAATTAGTAGAGATTTATTTGAAATAAATGGAGGAACATGTGGAAAGGGAGATGAAGATAGAGTTCCTGTAGGTAGTGGAGGTACTTATATTCGCATTAAAGAAGCATTAATTAGTCCTGGGTGATATTAAAGATGAGTCACGAAAAAATTGATTTAATTGAACAGACTCTCAAAGTGAAAAATATTGAGGAATATGAAATTTATTTCATTGAAGAAAAAACCTATGAAACAATGTTCTTAAAAAGTGACCCTGAAGTAGAAAGGGAAGTAGAAGATTTTGATTATTTCATCCGAATCCTTACTCAAAAAGGAGAGAAAACAGGAATTGGTGTTGTTAAAGGGAATTCTTTGGATTCTAAAGAAATGGGAAAAAATATTGATACCTGTATTTTACTTTCTAAAAATAATATTACTTCAAACTATCATTTTCCCGAGAAGCGAACAATTCCAAAAATTATTACTGCTGATAGCGCTATTTTGAAAGATCCAATTGGAATAAAAAATGATCAGAGTGAAGAACTAATGAACCAACTTAAAGAGCAAAAGGAGGTTGTACCTACCTTTGGTCGGTTAAGAGTACATATAAAAAAAAGATTCTTAAGAAATAGTAATGAACTAAATCTTGATTCGATAAACACATTTTTTCATTTAGAATCCTCCTTAAAGGCACAAAAAAATGGGAAATTGTCTGAATATTGGAATACAGAATACTTTAAAGAAAAAGAACATTTAAACTTTAAAAAAAGAGTAGAAAATTGGGCAAAATTTGCAAAAGATACTTTAATAGCAGAACCGCCTAAACCTAATAAGGAAGCAATAGTTATTTTTACACCATATGTTTTAAAGGAAGCACTGATCCCTGTGATAGGATTTCATGCTTCAGGACGGTCTTTTAGCGAAGAAACTTCTGCTTACAATATAAATGAAGAAGTAGCTTCTAAAGATATCACACTTATAGATGATGGACTCCTTAATGGTGGGTTATATACTAACGGTTGGGATGGTGAAGGAAATCCTCATCAGAGGACAGAAGTAATAAAAAATGGTGTATTCCAAAAACGATTGTATGATCAAAAATATGCTCTTTTAAATGGTGAGAACCCAACTGGAAATGGTATGAGAAGCAATTTTGGTGGAATTTATAATGGAGTTAGTAACTTTCATGTTGTTCCTGGCACTACATCTCTAGATGATATGATTTCTGATATAAAAGAAGGTTATTATATTGAGAAATTTTCCTGGTTAAACCCTGAAGAATTATCCGGATATTTTGGAGCGGAAATAAGAAATGGCTACTATATTAAAAATGGTGAATTTCAGAATTCTATAAAACTTGGAAATGTGAGTGGTAATGTTTTAGATATAATGAAAAATTGTCTTTGCATATCAAAAGAAGTAGAATTTTCAGAGAACTCTCTATTTCCATATATGTGTTTCTCTAATTTAAATGTCTCATTTTAATTTTTTTTAAATATTATCTCTAAGAATAATATACGAATTTTTTAAAACCGATATATATTGAATTTAATATTTAATTCGTAGAAAATTAGTTCTAAAAGGTTTATATATTACATATACATTACTTAGATCAGAAAAATATTCTATCAAGTAAATTAAAACTAAAAAATGTGAAATAAATGAAATCCTTAAACAAATTTAAGTGTTATTTTTTAATTTTTGTAGTTTTTATTTCGGTATCTAATGTGTTTACTTTTTGCATGAGTTATAGTCAAATTCATGAATATTCAAAGCAAATACCAATAGAAAAAACACTATTTTCAAATCCTCTATCTTCTTGGAATTTAGATGGCAATATTATATGTGATTCAGATAATATCCAAGAAAACCAGCAAATATGCAGGGATGGATTTGGCGGTGCAATTATTGTATGGCAAGATTTTAGAAATGGTTCTCAATACGATATATATGCTCAGCATATAAATGCTGAGGGTAATATTGAGTGGTTGCCTAATGGCATACCAGTCTGTACGAATGAATATAGTCAAATTAAACCTCAAATTTGTAATGATGGAACAGGAGGTGCAATTATTGTATGGGAGGATAAAAGAGGTCAGAGTGGGACGAATTCTAACATTTATGCTCAGCGAATAAATTCAACTGGTGGTGTTGAGTGGATTGCTAATGGAACACCCATTTCCACCACGATAAATAATGATAAATATAATCCTCAAATTTGTGCCAATGAGTCTGGAGGGGCAATAATGACCTGGGAATCTACGATTAATAATGAAATTTACGCCCAAGCGATTGATTTAGACGGAAATGTCCAGTGGGCCACTAATGGTGAACTAATAGCTACTTTTGATTATAGAGGGGAACCTAAAATTTGCAGTGATGGAGCGGGAGGGGCTATTATTATATGGGAAGAGGGATTTTTGTCTGATTTAAATATTTATGCTCAGCGGATAAATTCAACTGGTGAGATTGAATGGACACCTACAGGTGAACCTATATGTACAAAAGCAGAGAACCAGGAACATCCTCAAATTTGCAGTGATGGGGCTGGAGGAGCCCTAATAGCTTGGGAAGATAATAGAGATATAGATTTTTTTGGCAGAGATATTTGGGCTCAACGGATCGATGCTAATGGAAACAAATTATGGGGAAGTAATGATGTTGGAGCATGCAGGGAGGATTATAATCAATATGAACCTTTTATTTGTAATGATGGTTCTGGAGGTGCTTATATCGTGTGGAGAGACGCAAGAACTACAGGTAGTGATATATACGCTCAGCGAATAGCTCCAAATGGAGAAAGACAGTGGAGAGTTGATGGCTTAGCTATATGTGATATGGTTGCTCATCAAGGATCTGCTAAAATTTGTAGCGATGGTTCTGGAGGGGCAATTATCGCATATCGAGGTTATGATCATTCTTATGGTTATGATGATATTTTCATTCAAAAAATTGATTCTAACGGAGATCATCAATGGTCTCATTATATAGATGATATAGGTTGGAATACAGATGAAATACCTGTATGTAAGGCATCTGGAGACCAATTTTCTCCTCAAATTTGTAGTGATGACGATGGTGGGGCTGTAGTTGTATGGAAAGATTATAGAAGCGGATCAGGTGGAGATATTTATGCTCAACATATAAGGAGCGCCCCTCCAACTTCTGAACGCATTAATTTGATTGAAACCCATTCAGATGATACATATAATTTATATTATGTTTTATATGATGACCATGGGGGTGGAAAATATCGAATATTGGTAGAAGATCCAAATGAAACTCAATATTTATATATAAATTGGGCTACATGGAATTCAGAAGTTAATTTAGATATACCAATTAATCGTACTATACAAGGTGATTTTATTTATACGATTGAATATTATGATGATCATGAACAATTTGGTTATCCGGATTCATTTACAGTAAGGATAACACCACCCTATTCTGATGATGATGGAAATGGCGGCGATGATGGCGGTGATGATGGTGATAGCAATGGTGACGGCGATGGAAATGGTAATGGAGGAGGTATAATTCCAGGATATAATATATTATTTTTGATTGGAGCTATTTGTATTTCCTCTCTATTTTTTACAAAAAAAAGGAGGAAGCAATAGTTTTACTTATCTAAATAATATATTTTTTCTTTTTATAAATTAAAAAACCATTAATTTCTAATTATTTTTTTTAATCTTGATTTCAATTAAATTATAATTGCTTTTTCCTAACCCTATATCTTAAGCTCAAAAAATATTTTAACACTAATTCATACTATTAATATATTAAATAAATAATATAATAGCTTAAAAAAAAAAGAAAAATAGGAAGGTATTTTAATGGCCCGCTGTCCAGAAAGTTTTTTTGTATTAACAATTTAACATGGAATGCGGAGGGTTTATGAAATACCATTCAGCTATAAAACAAGTCGTCTGTCAATCATGTGGACTGTCTTTAACGAGACATGAATTAGATGGGTATTGGAAAAAGGTGAGGGATGAAAATATTACAGAAGCAGATGATACGCAGCAAAAGAAAAATCGTAGAAAAGAATGGCTTGAATGGTATTCGTCATCCAAATCTGATAAGGAGAATTATTAAGAGTAGAAATAGTATATAATTCTAAATAATCAGACAATTCTATTTAGAATAAGTAAATTGATTAATTATATATTATTTACCATAAATTCTTTCAATAATATCTTCTAATAATTCTGCTAATTTTTTAGATGGGATATCTAATAAAGTAATTTCTAGATGTCTTCCTCTAGTGGCGTCTTCAATTCGCACCGTTTTTGAAGCAATGATTTTTAGTTGGTTAAGTTGACGTATATATTTTCTAAAACTCATTTTAACATGTGGTTCTACCGAATAATTCTCACATATTACCTTATACTCTTCATACGCGTCATCAACAAGGGTAAATGGAGTATCAGTGTTTATCAATGATCTGGTAATTCCATACAAGGCTAAAAGCTCCTGATCTTTTAATTCATCAATAATATCATTTCTAAAAGTAGGATATACATCATCTGATGCTTCTCTTATGATATCTGGTGAAATTGAGCTTAAACCTTCTTTATCGCAATATAAACCGCTTTTTCTTAATATTTCAATCCCGTGTCTCATATTTTTATGTTCTACAACTATTTGGGAAATCATAGTTAGTAACTCATTATCAATAACATTTTCTTTAAGAGCTAATTCACTACGATATGTTAGAATTTGCAATGATTCATCAAAATTATATGGTTTAAGCTTTATTTTTTCATTTAATCTACTTAAAATTCTTTCATTTTCAATTCGCATCCAATCCTTATTACGACACACTAACAATATTGATAACTTAGCATTTTGATGTCCAAACGTCTCTGCAATATCAAGAAATGCTAAAACTTCGTCAGGTTTTAAAAGATGAATTTCATCTATTATCAACAACATATATCCTTGGTCCCGAATTAATTGAGAGAGAATCAATTTTAATGCTTCATCATCTGAAAATCCACGTCCTGAACCATGTTGATATTTTGCGAGAAGCTCCCTGATTATCTTACTTTTAGAGCGAAAATTAATGCAATTATAATATTCAATAAAAAGATTGACATCTTTTTCAGTAGCAATCGTTTTAAAATTTCTACCAAAATATCTTGCGGTGCATGTTTTTCCAACCCCTCCCCTTCCTAATATTAAACAGTTGATAGAGGGCTGTTCCTCCTCTTCAACTATTCTTCTATAATTAAAAATTAAAGTTTTAAGAGCATCATCTCGGCAATATAACTTATCTGGAACCCAACTCAAATCAAGAGTTCCAGCTCTTCGAAACACTGATTTTTTCCCAAATTCTTTTCTAAAGGCATCCTCGTCCATAATGAATCGAATAAGTATAATTTTATTTATTGATGTATAAGATATAACGTCAGAGATTTGGTAAAAAGTTTATTATCCTTAAGAATTTAAGTTTTTTAACTAATTAAATGATTATGTAATAAATGAAATATATACATTTAGATTTTATCCATAGTATTGAGGGGGTGCATCTGAGCATAACTTTCCTTTAATTTTGAAATGTCATTTTTTGCATAAATACGAGTTGTGTTTGGATTTGAGTGCCCTAAAATATCTTGTAATTCACTGATATCCATTCCTGATCTCCTCAGATGAGTCGCTCCTGTATGGCGAAAAATATGGGGTGTGATTATTTTGGAATCAGGAAATCCGCATTTTTCTTTGATTATTTTGATATCTGCTTGTACAACTCGAGGACTTAATTTTTGGTTCCTTGTATTGACTAACAAATGATCTTCCAAATCATACTTTATCCTGTTCTTTAGATGTTCTTCAAAAATTTCTAATGTTTTATGATCTACTGGCACAATTCGCTCCTTATTTCCTTTTCCACGAAGTCTAATATATCCTCTTTCAAAATCAATATCTCTAATTTTAATATTACATAATTCACTCACTCTAGCCATGGTAGAATATAATAAGCGAACAATTAAATAATACCTTTTACTTTTTCTGGAATTAAACAAGCGTCGGTCTTTCAATTTATCAAATATTTTTTCTATATCAGGAATTCTTAAGAATTTAGGTAAACTTTCTTCTATTTTAATCTTTGGAGACTTAATAGTACTCATTGGATCTTTTTGAATAAATTCATTAAGAACAAGAAATTTGAAAAATGAACGTAATGAAGCAATTTTACGACTTATACCTTTTTTAGTATACTTCATTTCATTTAGCTTTTTCAAGAAAAATCGTATCTTTTGCCGAATAAGTGGAGAATTTAATTGGAGATCTCCAACAATACTAATAAATTTTAAAAGATCATATTTATATGCTTTAATTGTAGAAGCAGCACAACCTTCTTCCACTTCTTTTGCAATCAAGAAATCATCAATAAAATCAGAAACTTTAGACTCATTCATAATATGTGGATATGATACGATAAATATCTACATATTATGATGTAATATCTAAATAATAAATGAGAAAAATATTTAGAAAAAATTATTCTTTTTGTTTTTGTCGAATATATTTACATGCATTTAAACCGGCTCGTGCTCCCTCTGCGGTGGCAAAGACCACTTGGAATAAACCACCTGTAACATCTCCTGCGGCATACACTCCTTTGAGATTGGTTCTTTGTTCTTCATCCACCTTAATATTCCCTTTCTCATCTAATTCAACACCAGCTTTCTTAAAAACAGAATTTGATGATATATGAGATAAAATAAACAAACAGTTTAGTTCAAACTCCTGTATTTCTTCTGATTCTGATTTAGTAGACTTACAAATAATTTTTTTGATTACTCCTTCTGAATTTGCTACAGCTTCGATTACTACCATATTTTCAATAACTTCAATGCCATTTTCCTTTATTTCATATACTTTTTCAGGTAGTTCTTCAATTGCCACATCAGTAATTATTCGGACTATACAACCCATTTGATGAAGTGCAAGTGCATCCTCTAACATTTCTTCATCTCGTCCATATAAATATACAACCTTATCTTTATATAAAGGACCATCACATAACGCACAATAAGATACACCGTATCCAAGTAAGGCGCCTTCACCCTTTATTACTTCTTTTCTTCGACCTCCTCCTGTAGCAATGATCACCACATCAGAAGTTATATTTGCTGTTCGTGTAGATGTCATATTGACTCCCATACCTAGCATTAGTGAAATTACGTCACCCTTGATTAGTCTTATATTTTCAGAATAACTCTCAGCATGATTTCTAAATTTAGTTAACAGATGTTTTCCCTTAATATCAACTTCTCCAGGCCAGTTCTGTATTTCTTTTGCACGGGCTAAGGCAGATAACTCCTTTCCATCAAGAATTATTACATCTCTGTTTGCTCGGGCACAATAAACCCCAGCACTTAATCCAGCTGGACCAGCACCAATGATTAAGATTTCACACTTAAACTCATCCATAAAACTTACCTCTTTGAAGTATTGAATATAATAAAAAAACTCTTGAAAGTTAATACCTCTACAGTTACTAATTATAAAAATTATTATAATTTAATTCTATATTTAATTGACAAAATAAAATATCAGAGAAAATATTCCTAAAAAAATCATAGTCGCTCCCATTCCTCGACCCATCGCTTTTGCTGATAACTTTTGTACAAAGTTTGAAACAATAATTCCCGCAAAAAAGGAACCTATGCCAAGATAGAAAACGAATTCCCAGTTAAAAAATAATTGACTTGTAAGTAGGTATCCTAATATTTGGTAAGTACTAAACGTAAAAATACACATAATAATACTTAAAATTAAAGCAGTTCCTACACTTTTCTTTAAAGGATAACCATATAATACTATTAAAACTAGAGTGATGATGAAACCTGAATTCGCACCAAACATTCCTGAATTAAGTCCTATTATAATCCCTAAAACCAGTGTTAAAAGAAAATATAATTTCGAATAAGGTTTAATTACTCTTTCCAATCGCTCTTCTTCGGTATTTAACTTATTTTCTGGTGATTTCTCAAGATTTTCTAAATTTAGATTTTCTTCTTTATTATTCAAAAATCTTCTGGAAATTTTCTGAACTATCTCTTTCAATGTTTCAGAAGAAGGAAAACCTTTTAAAAGAATAGTAGAACCTAAGAAAATTATAAAAACAGGTAAGAACCAGCCGAAAATAAAACTTAACGGTGTCAAAATCAAAAGGAGAATACCGAAAAAAGAAGCAACTAAAGAGATTAGGATTAATAAAAAAATATTTTTATTCAAATAATATTGCTTTTTTCTTATATAATTAATTGCTACAGAAGAAGCAGCAATTAAGTCATTTATAACATTTACAGCTATTGCCAATAACACATCTCCAGTCATTAAAAGTATAAAAGGCACTACAACTCCTTGACCAGTTTGCCCTACAAAACTCATGCTTATTCCTACAAGCGCACCAATTAATACAAGAAGAATTACATAATAGAATTCTAATGTCAAATAATACCAAATCATACTTTTATTTAGTATCTAAAATAGTATTCTCAATTGAATTAAAATATACCTTAAAATTCAAAATATTTTAATGATTTAAGAAATTTTGTTTGATATCATTTCACTATTATGTTACAAAAAAAAATATAACAAAAAAAATCGAAATTAAGTGTAAAAATTATGGATGTACCGTTAATATTATTTGTTGCCTTAATTGCTGGAGTAATTTCAATTGGAATGGCTCTCTATTTTGCAAAATTAGTACTGAAAGAAGATCCAGGAAATGAAAGAATGATTGAAGTATCTAGTTATATTGAAAAGGGGGCTAAAACATTCCTTAAAGTCCAATATAAAATATTAGGTATTTTTGTTGTAGTACTAGCAGTAGCATTATTATTTTTGCCTTCTCCATTTGAAGCTAGTCTTACTTATAAGAGATTAGTACCTGGTGCTTTAAATTGGGAACAAATGATTGCTTATATTATTGGTTCTGTGGGATCAATGATGGCAGGTTATTTAGGAATGATGACAGGTGTAAAAACAAATACCCGTTCTGCACAAGGCTGCACAATAAGCACCAAGAAAGGGTTTGAAGTTGCTTTTTTCGGTGGCTCAGTTATGGGTTTAGCAGTAGTTGGTGTAGCTCTAATCGGTATTTCTGTTCTATATTTTATTGTCCCGGATCCTATGATAGTTTTAGGCTTTAGTTTTGGTGCTAGCAGTGTGGCCCTTTTTATGAAAGCAGGAGGAGGTATCTACACTAAAACAGCAGATGTAGGCGCTGACCTTGTTGGAAAAGCAGAATATGATTTACCTGAAGATGATCCTAGAAACCCCGCAACGATAGCTGATAATGTAGGCGACAACGTAGGGGATATTGCAGGGATGGGATCTGACCTCTTTGATTCTTATGTTGCCTCTATTGTAGCTGCTATGATATTAGCTGCAACCTTAGCTGCCTTTGCACCAGCATTTTCCCAAATATGGGGAGAAATGTCTGAAACTCATAGATATACTTTTGTAATATTCCCGGTTGTTGTAAGTGGTGTAGGTTTATTAGCTTCTTTGATTTGTATATATATAATTAAAATCAAAAGGGGAGAAGATCCTGGCAAATTATTAAATTTAGGAACTTATCTCGCTACAATTGTCTTTAGCGGATTTGCTGCGATTATTACGGCGATAATGACCATAAAATTAAGCAATGATGAGATGATTTTTCTATGGAAACTTTATGCTTCTGTTGTAATTGGATTACTTGGTGGTCTTATTATCGGATTTACAAGTGACTACTTTACTAGTGATACTAGGAAACCAACAAGATCAATCGCAAATGCAGCTCAAGAAGGTGATGCAGTTGTGATTCTTAGTGGATTTTCTTATGGATTATTAAGCGTCGTTCCCCCTGCTATTGGGATTGTAATTGCTATGGCTGCTACTTATTTTCTAGGTGGATTATTTGGAGTGGCTATGGCGGCAGTAGGTATGCTTGCAATTGTGGGAACTATTGTCTCTAATGATGCTTACGGTCCAATTGTAGACAACGCTAGAGGGATTGCCGAACAAGGTGATTTAGGTGAAGATGTTATTCGAACTGCAGATAAATTAGATTCAGCGGGAAATACAGCCAAAGCTATAACAAAGGGTTTTGCTATTGGTGCTGCAAATCTAACTGTGCTTGCCCTAATGTTTTCTTTCGCAACTGAGGCAAACGACATTCAAGAAAGCGCATTAGATGTAGTGGATTTACTTAAAGTAAATGTCTTAATTGGTGCATTTATTGGAGTAGTTGTGCCTGCATTATATTCTGCTTTATTAGTTCTCGCAGTTCAGAGGAATGCAGCTAAAATGGTTGACGAAATCAGAAGACAATTCAAAGAAAATCCTAAGATTTTATCAGGTGAAGTAGCAGCAGACTTTAATAAATGTATCACAATCGCGACAAGAGGTGCTTTAAAAGAGCTTGTATTACCTAGTATAATCGCAATCGCTATACCCATTGCAGTTGGAATCTTATTTGGTGTAGCAGGACTTGGCGCATTCTTAGCAGGTGCAATTTTATCTGGATTTGTGTTTGCCATCTTTATGAGCAATGCAGGCGGCAGTTGGGATAATGCGAAGAAATGGATTGAGGATGGCAACCTTGGAGGAAAAGGTACTGAAATTCATAAAGCCTCGATCACCGGAGATACAGTTGGCGATCCATTTAAAGATACTGCAGGACCAAGCATTAACACCCTATTAGTAGTAATGTCATTAACAGCGTCAATTTTTTTAGGATTCTTAATGCTTTTTGGAAATGGGGCAGGATTGCTTATACTCTAAGTCAATAATCACTCAAAAACTAAAAAAGCAATAAAACTCTATTCATTTTTTTTATATTTTTATTATTTTTATTGTATAAGGCTCACATGGGATCTTATGAAGAATAAAATTTTGAAAGAGAAATCCTTAAACTCCATTAATTATTATATTGAAAGAAATTTGGATGATTTTTACATTAAATCATCTCAGCATTCTAATTTTAATTCTCGCTTAGAAGATAAAATAAGTTGGATTTTTGCTAAGAACGCAGATTGGCCAAATTGTATTTTTAGAGCCAATTTTGTAGATTTAAATATAGAACATGAAATTCGAGAAATAAGAAAATTAATTAAAGAAAATAAAGCTCCTAATGGTTGGACTGTTGGACCGCTTACAAAACCTTCAAATTTAGGTTCTTTTTTAGAGGAAAATGATTTTTCGAAAGTATATCATCAAACCGGGATGGCAGTTGATTTAAGATATATTGAAGATATCAAAATTGAGAATAATGACTTAAAAGTTAAACTTATAAAGAGTGATAAATCTTTAAAACAATGGGCTAAAATAGTCTCTTTAGGATTTGGTATAAAGGTAGATTGTAAATTACTTAAATTTCTGTATTTACAACCTGAAATAAAATTCTATATTGGTAACTATAAAAGAAAAACAGTATCAACACTGATGTTATATCTCGCTAAAGGTATAGCTGGGCTTCATGCAGTATCAACATTACCTGAATATCGATGTAAAGGATTGGGATTTACTATAAGTGGAATTGCATTATTAGATGCCTATAGAATGGGATATGAGGTGGCAGTACTTCAAGCATCAAATTTAGGGGAACGAATTTATAAGAAATTGGGATTTCAGAAATACTGTGATATTAATTCCTATGAGTTAGATTAATAAATTTTAAGACTTTCTCCTAAGAACAGCAAATATTCTTCAGTATATAGTACTTTGAAATATTAAAATTTTTTTAGTGATCATAAGCTATAAATATCATGTAAACCCAATCTTAATCCAAGACATTTATTTTTTAATTTAAAAAAAAGTAGAGGGTTAAAAAAAAAATGAAAATAAAAATGTTTAATTATTCTAAGAAAACGACGCTATTCTTAATTCTATTTAGTATTTGGACAATTTATCCGATTTTTGCTAATATCACTGTTATCAATACAACAATAAATGCTACTCCTGACTCTCAAGTGCCTCTTTTTACCCAATCGCAAATTCGTTCGCAAGATTTTCTCAAATGGAATGAATTAGCTTCAAAGGTCGATCAGAATGCCAATGGGATTAATGATAATTTTGAAGCTAGGTTAAAGGAACTATCTGAAGTTGGATATATTGAAGAAAATGGAAGGAATACCAATGATAAGAATCCTCTTGATGAATTTTTTGGGATTCAAATCCAAAAACCAAATATAATTACTGTTGATGATGTTCCGATTCTAGTCTCTTTTCCAATAAAAGATTATACGCTAGCCTTATTTCTTTTCGAAAAATTAGGCGGAAAGGTAAAATCAGATTACGATGCGGCTATATATGGGTTCTCAGGAAGTATTAGCCATGATAACTTGATTGAATTCTGTAGGATGTTAAAACAAAATAATGTACCATTTCTGGTTGATGAGGATAAAAAATTCCAGGCACATTTATATTATACGGGTCGAAATATGAATCTCAGACCTTATGTATGGAATACGCTATCCTATGAGGGAGATGAATATAGTTCAATTGCTATCGTCGATACTGGAGTAGACGATTCTCATAATTTCTTCAGCCCAGGATATTCAGATGGTAATTTTAACTACAAAATAGTCGGATGGGCCGATAATTATAGTGGAGGGCTTCTTCCTTATGATGATAATGGCCATGGATCACACTGTGCAGGGATTGCAGCAGGAGAGGGAGGCCCCAATTACGATGGGACTGGGCGTAGTGTTAATACAGCAGCATATACATTTGATTTTACTGGTTATGATATTCCTGAAACTACGCTTGCGGCAGATTGGACAAGATTCAATGTAACTGATCCAGGTTCAATAGACCTTGAGTGTGAATTTGATGATTATACACCAGGTCCTGATGATTGTGATTTTTGGGTTTATCTTTATTATGGAAGTACAATGGTTGAATCATATGAAGTAAACACTGATTCCTGGACTCATACTTTATCACATACGGCAACAAGTAGTTCCCTTGGTCTTTATTCATGGAGATTTGTTATGAATGTTATAGATAATACAGGAGATGGTTATTGTAGTGATTTAAATATTAGATTCAGAAGTGTAATTCATTGGCCTTTTAATCCAAATGATTTTGGAAGTGGAGATCGTTGGAAAGGAGTAGCTCCTGATGCACATATAGTTGGTGTAAAAGTACTTAACCAATATGGAAGTGGAGATGTTTCAAATATAATTGATGGAATAGAGTGGGTTATCGATAATAAGTTAGATTATAATATAACTACTATGTCTTTAAGTCTTGGCGGTCCATCAGGTTATACACCATTGATTATTGCCGTAAATAATGCAGTCGACAATGGAATTGTAACTGTCGTATCAGCTGGAAATGATGGTCCAGGAGACAACCTTGTTGGTTCTCCTGGTGATGCTGACAATGTAATAACAGTTGCTGCGATGAGTATTGACGATGAAATAACTGATTATAGTAGTGAAGGTGGTTTGTCATATACAGGTAATACTGTAAAACCAGATATCACCGCTCCTGGTGGAAGTTTCTATAATGTACAGATGTTTTCAACAGATTCGAATGATAATGATGCAATGGGAGCATATCCTACTGATGTATATGCAAATGATATGGAAGGTGCTCAGGGAACTTCGATGTCTGCTCCTGCTGTCGCTGGAGCATCAAATTTGTTGATTGAGGCTATGGGAGGTCATGAAAATTGGGGTTATACTGCTATAGAAGCTAAAAGAGTTAAAGCATTATTATTAGCGAGTGCTACTGAAACGTACCCCTTATTGAGAGAAACATATGGCACTGATGATTCACCTGTGCTTAATCGCGGTGGCAAAGATGTTCATGAAGGATATGGAAGAATTAATGTTGATATAGCCATAGAAGCATATACCCAAGAATTGACTTTAGGTTCACAGTATAATGCCTGGATTACAAGTAGTGTTATTGATCCATTCGCTAAACATGGTTTAGGATGTTATGTTAATCTTGTTAGTGGACAAGGTTATATTTTTACCTTAAACGTTCCTTCAGGAACTGACTTCGACTTGCATTTATACTCTGAAAATGGGACCTCTATAGGGGAGCCTATTATGGTTGCTTCAAGTACTTCAGCAGGATTAGGAACCAACGAAATACTATCGTATACAGCTACAGTAACAGGAAAATATTACTTAGTTGCAAAAGCGATTTCAGGAGAAGGAAATGCAATTATATCCTATCCAATCATAGACCACGATCTAAGCGTTTCATTGGAGGTTCCAAATTCTCCACAGAAGGATAATACATATGTTGTCAATGCAACAGTTACTAACATTGGCAACAATGTAGAAAATAATGTTAATTTAACATTATATCTTGACAGTGTCCCTGTTAATTCAACCATAGGTTTAACTCTTCCTGCTGGCGCAAGCAAAACTATAAATTATTCATGGACACCTACCGAAAACAGGAACTATAATTTCACAGCTTATGCACCACCTATACCTAGTGAGTATACCTTAGATAATAATAAAGTAATTAGGTTACTATATGTCACTTCTTTAGAGAACTATATTATGACTCCAGGAGCTCCTTATAAATGGATAGATGCTTCTGGTGGAACATCATTAAATTTAGGTGATGACGACTCTGCCGCAATAGCTTTACCATTTACTTTTCCCTTTTACAACGATACTTTTTCAACTGTATATCTATGCTCGAATGGATATCTTAGTTTCACTGATCCATATCCTTGGGATTATTACAATGTTCCATTTCCTTCGGCAGATCCTTTACACACATATATGATAGCTCCGTTTTGGGATGATTTGTACCAACCTGGAGGCGGAAATATCTATGTACAATCATTCGGGACTTATTGGGTGGCAGAATGGCTTAATATTGAACATATTAATGGATATGTAGCTGGATCTTTTGAAGTAATTTTGTACGAGACAGGTGAAATTGTTTTTAATTATGATTATCTTGACTATACTGCTGGTTTCTATACATGTGGTTTGAATCTAGGTGTAGATACCCTATATTATAATTCATATTCAGGATTAGATGATAATACTGATGACTTTTCAATACAATTTTATCATGAAGGTCCACCCGAAGCTTTTGGATTACATAGCACTGCTGGAACACCAAACGATGATGATGGTGCATTTACTTTAACATGGGATCTCTCCCCGAGAGCAGTTAATTACTCCGTATATCAATATTCTAAATCAATAACAGAATATAATCAAAGTTTAACTTCATTAATAGAGGGATCAACTGATCATTCATTATCTCGCAGTGGATATACAAACGGAACTTATTACTTTATAGTCATCGCTTATAATGATGATGGAGAAACACTTTCAAACTGTATAAAAGTTGATGTACTTATACCTCCTCCAGAACCAGAGCCAGAACCGGAACCAGAACCAGAACCAGAGCCAGAACCGGAGCCAGAACCGGAGCCAAAAAAGCAAATTCCTGGATATAGTTTATATTTCCTTTTTGCATTTATAGCAATTACATTGATTTTTATTATGAAAAAAAAATATAAATTTACAAATAATCTATAAAAATAATCTAATTTTTTTTTTTTAATATTTTTTATTTTTAAAGTGGAAAAGTACTGAATATTTACCTCCAATAGGGGGATTATACTTGGATTTAATTTACTCTTCTTGCTTGATATTATTATAATAATACCAATATCATTAACAAGAAAGCATATTAAGAAAAAATAAATTCTTTAAGAAAAAATTTGAATTATTCAGCGATTACATTTTTTTGTTTTAGAATAAAACTTAAATATATAATTTTCTTCTTAAATAAAGAGACGAGTGAGATATGGAGCTGACGGTGGGTTTAACCTGCTGAGGAACCTCGCCCCACACTCCAAGCAAGGTGTAGAAAACTACTATGATGAGAATCATATTTTAGCAACTGAAACGACACTGCCTTCTTACAGATATTAATGACCTGGAAATAAGCCAGAGAAATTGTAGGAGGGAATGGTTGGAACGAGCTAAAACCTTGGTGCAAGGCCAAATGAAAGTTATGAGGCACTTGGAACGAACTTTAGGTAGGCCGCATAGTTGGATGCTCCAACTGGCACTTGGTGACGAGTGCAGTACAGAAGGGCGGGTATATATCTCAAGCGTCTCAATTCTCTTTAAAAATAAGTTGAAGAATTAAATCTAAAATTGAGATTTTAATATTTTCTTTTAGAATTAGGATATCCACATAATGGACAGTGCCATCCTTTAGGCATATCGACTTGTTCTTCATTTCCACATTCCAAACAGGTCCATATAGCTTTTTCGGTATCTCTTTCAGCTTGTTTTAAGGATATATCATACTTTAAAGGTTGTGACGTGCTTCTTCTGAAGTAAGCTTTCGATCGATTACATGAAGGGCAATGGAATTTATCTGGCAATTCATTCATTACAACTTCATATCCACATTCTAAACATTTCCATATAGCCTTATCAGCTTCTTTAGCAGATATTTCATAGCGATCAGGTTTTAAAGATTTTCTTCTGAAATAAGCTTTCGAATGACTACATGATGGACAATTAAAGTTATCTGGTAATTCATTCATTATAACTTCATATCCGCATTCCATGCAAATCCAAATGGTTTTTTCAGCATTTGTTTCTTCGACTAAAGTTAAAATATATTTCTGAAAGTAAGGTTTAAAATGTTTGCATGAAGGACACTGAAAATTTTCTGGTAATTCATCTCTAGGGACTTCGTATCCACATTCTATACATTTCCACACATTAATTTCACTATGTTTAAGCAAAGCATCATCCTTCGCTAGTTGTAAAAGCATTTGTAATCGATTAAAATGACTTCTTTCAATTTTCACTACGTCATTTATTTTTTTAGCAATTTCAGAATATCCCTCCTCTTTTGCGATTAAGGCAAAATTTGGATACATCTCGCGAAATTCAAAAGCTTCTTCTTTGATAGCAGATTTTAAGTTCTCGATTGTTGTGCCATATACAGTTGTACTTTGAATTTCAACCTTTAAATTATCAAAAAATTCATCTTTCTTTAATCTTTGGAGCAACAAATAATTCCACGTTGCGTGTTCTCTTTCTTGATCTGCTATCTCTTCAAAAAATTTTGAAAATAATATTAACCCTTCATTTCTTGCAGTTTTTGAATATAATTCATAACGATTTCGTGCTTGTGATTCATAAACAAAAGCCTGCATCAAATTATTGACTGTTTCTTTCATTTCAATAGCCTTTTTTATCTAATATATTCAAATTATATTTTTATTAAAATAATTAACTAGTTTTTCACTCTTTTCTAAAGCACGCAAAAATATAAAAAAAAAATTAAATTTTATTTTAAAAGAATTTCATTACGATTATAATTTCTTCAGTAATGAACTGATTTCAGTTGGCATAAAAATTACAATCTTTTGAGACGGTTCATGAGAAATATCTTGAATTGTTTGGAGTGTTCTTAACTGGATTGCTGCTGAATTTGAAGCTAATAATTCTGCAGCTTTAGCAATATTTTGTGCTGCTTCATATTCACCTTCTGAAGCGATAATTGTAGCGCGTTTTTCACGTTCTTTTTCAGCTTGTACTGCCATTGCTCGTTTCATGTTTTCTGGTAATGAAATTTGTTGAATCTTAATTTGACTGATTTCTATTCCCCATTCTCTCGTTTCTTCATCAACTACTTTACGTATTCCTGTGGAAATTTTTTCTCTCTGAGTTAACACTTCGTCAAGTTCCATACCTCCGATGACATCTCTCAAAGCTCCTTGAGTGTAATTGAATACGGCCCTAACATGATTTTCTATCTTTGTAGTTGCATATTCAGGATTAATCACCTTATAAAATACACTTGTATCTACAGTAACAGGAATGTTATCCTTAGTTATTATATCTTGCTTAGCTATGTCCAATGTTTTAATTCTTATATCAATACTTAACGACTTTTCAATGAGAGGTAATACATAAACAATACCGGGACCGATGGTTCTTTTGTATTTTCCAAATCGAAAAATTATAAGCCGATTATATTCTGTCGCAGTCTTAATTCCTGTTAAAATCCATATAATAACAAAAAATAGGATAATGCCAACAACAACACCGATAATAGCAAATTCTGTTGAAATTTTAATCCCTCCATAATTATTTTTTTATTTTTAAGCATAGAGATTTATTTTATTGTAAATTGGATTGACACTTTAATTAAATAAGAAGGGAAATATAAAAATCTTACTATAAATATTATAATTCTCTTTCTTCCAAAGAATTTCCTATTTCTTTAAAATTAATCTATTAAAATAATCAAAATATTTGTTATAACTACTGCCAACATCTTTTGAATTCTTAACAAAATTAGATTCGGTTTAATTTTGCTATTCTTATAAAAGGTTAAGATTTTTAAACAACTTTCTGAGATATGAGGAAATAGAAAGTTAGTCTAATAGAGTAAAAGAACAGTTATCTTCTCCGCATCCTGGGCATTTAAACTCCTCATCTGGGAAATCATCTAAGTCAAATTCATGACCACATTTATCGCATTTAAATTTTAAAAATCCCATAAATCCCCATTGGCAGTAGTATTAAGCATCCTAATTATTAAATTAAAATTATCGTAAATTTAAATTTTTAGGAATAGGGATGCCTAAAAGTATACTTATATATAGATTCATAATAATTTTTTAATATTTTGTTTAACTGTATCAATCTACATTATTATAAATATTATGACTCAAGGAAATGATAATATTTTGTAATATATTATCTATATTTTAAGTAATAATCTTAAAGACTATTTTTTGATAAATCTCCTGAAAGTTTTGATGATTTAAATTAAAAATACTTACATTTGGAAGATCCAAAATGAAATTTTTCACTGGATGTTTTAATTTTAATCCTATTGTAGCTAAAATGGTAACATCAGAAGAAAATATATTTCTAATAAAATTTTGAAATTTTTTAGAATACAGCTCCATTTTTCCAATCTCATCAATAACCAATAAATTTATCTCATTAAATTCAATAAGTTCTAATTTTGATATCATTTCCTCAAGTTCTTCTACAAATACAGAATACTTTCCTACTTTATATTTGGTGTCATAATTTCCAATACGTGCTAATTTTCTATACTCTTGAGAATAAATATCTTTTATATCAAAACCAATTCGGTTACCCTTTTTCCTTATTTCTGGTGTTAAAAATCCATGAATTGTATAATTCAACTTATTAAAATAATCCAACAATTTAGAGATCAGGGTACTTTTTCCACACCTAGGTGGACCGGTAATAAGTATTTTTGGTTTCAATTTTTACTTGCTTGAATTTTTTTGATTTACTTGTATCAATACTCAAACTATATATATTTTGCAATGAAATAAAATTTAATACTCATAATAAATGATGTGAAGCGATTATAAGGCGTTTTGATGGAGAATTTATTGGACTAGATCATACAAACCTTTATTATCAAGCTTGGATACCCGATAGTGAACCTAAAGCTATAATTATAATGCTACATGGGTTTGCGTCACATTCTGGACGATTAATTAATGTTGTAAATGCCCTTGTGCCTTTAAATTACGCAATTTTCGCTAATGATCATCGGGGTCATGGAAAGTCTGGAGGTAAAACAAATTTTGCTAAGAATATGGATCAATATGTAGAAGATGAAAGGATTTTCTATGATATTGTTAAAGAAAAGTATGTTGACTTACCGATTTTTATGTTGGGTCACTCAATGGGGTCAGGAATTACATTTTATTTTGCAAAAAAATATGAAAATCTTTTAAAAGGAATTATTATTTCTGGCTCTGGTACTAAATATGGAGGTGATGATATACCAGGAATAGTAAAAACATTAGCAAAAGTAATGTCTAAAGTTGCCCCAAAATTTTCTGCTAAAACTAGTTTGGATCCTAATTTACTTTCTCATGATACTGAAGTTGTAAAAAAATATAAAGAGGACCCTCTTGTGCATTATAAAAAAACAACTGTGGGACAAGTAAATGCTATGTTTGAAAGTTTTAAAAAATTACCTAATATCGTAGGAGATATAAATTATCCAATCCTAATACAAAAAGGATTAGCAGATGCTACAGTTACTGGATATGATGAATTAAAGAATGCGTTAAAGACTGAAAATGTTACAATTCAAGAATATGATGGTTTATATCACGAAATTTATAATGAATCAGAAGAGGATCGAGAAAGAGTTTTAAAAGACCTTAGAGAATGGTTAGAAAATCATATTTAGAAAATGAAAAAACAAATAGATATATAAAAATATTTTTTTTCAACCCTATTTATTCAATTCTTGAAACTTTAATAACAGATCTTTTTGTTTATCACTTATTTTCTGAGGAATTTCAATATTTACTATTACATATTGGTCCCCACGACCTCTTCCCCGTAAATACGTGATTCCTCTATTTTTAATTCGAAATTCGGTTCCAGGCTGAGTTCCCGCTGGAATTGTTAGTTCTTTTTCAGTAATTTTCTCTTCTTTATGATCTAAAGTTGGTACTGTAATCTTCCCTCCTATGATTGCGGTGACCACATCTACATTAATAGGAGTGTAAAGATCATTCCCTCGGCGTATAAAATTCTCATTCTCTTTTATTCGAATACCTAAATAAAGATCACCTGGAATAGCATTGACAGAAGGTACATGTCCGGCACCTTGAACTTTTAAATGAACTCCATCTTCCACTCCGGGTGGTATTTCGACGTGAATTGTTTTTTGTTCGGAGACAACTTTTGAACCATTACAAACCTTACATTTCTTTTCAATTATTCTTCCAGAACCATTACATCTGTTACATCCTGTTTCACGGATGATAGTGCCAAATCCAGACTGTGACATTTTTCTTATTCGTCCTGTTCCTTGGCATTCTGGGCATGTGATTATACTTGAAGGATCTTCTGCGCCTGTTCCCTCACAAGCATCACAAGGAGTGTATCGTTCTATAGTCACATCTTTTTTTACTCCAAACATAGCTTCTTTAAAACTAATTTCAATATGATCTTCAATATCTTGTCCTACTTCACGACGAGGTGCTGCTCTTCTTCTTGCTCTTGAGCCAAAGCCACCAAATCCAAAATCATTGAAACCGCCAAAAGGACTAAAATCACCAAAAATCGACCGAAAAAGTTCATCTATTCCAGGAATACCTCCACTGAAAATATCACTCATATCAATGTGGACACCACTGTGTCCAAAACGATCATAATTACGTCTTTTGTTCTCATCGCTTAAAACTTCATAAGCTTCTTGGAGTTCGATAAATTTCTCCTTAGCTTGTGGATCTGTTTTATTCACATCTGGATGTAATTTTCGAGCTAATCTACGATATGCTAATTTAATATCGTTTAAAGTAGCATCCTTGTTTACTCCTAGAACTTCGTAGTAATCTCTTTTTTTACTAGAACTCATGATTTATTAGATTCTTGTTATTATTGAATACGTTCTAAAATCAAGTAAATAAAATTGTTTTTGAAATTTAATTTTTTAGGTATTTGGTAATTAAATAGTTAAATTCCCAAATTTTTAAATTTCGACAAATTAATAGGAATTCATCAAAAAACTTGGCAAATTTGCTTTCCACATTATAAGAAAGGAAAACTAAATCAAACCCACTATATTACAGTGGATTGAAAGACTATGCCTAAAGGATCATAAAGAATTTCTAGAGCAAACATGCACTTTTGAACGTTTAAATCTCTTGTCAAACATGAAATTTAACTTATTAATCGTAGATTTAGATAAAATTAACCTACGTCAAGATTTAATATACTTCAAATCTGATTCTTATAATTTTTTCGAAGAATTAAATTTGAGAGTGGAAGAAATGGAAATATCACTTTTGCTTGGATGTTCTATTGACCCTTTAATTGCTAATAATGAAAATATGGAACTAATGGATGTATAACAAAAAAAATGATTCTTAGGATGTATAACAAAAAAAAAGTTATGCTCATATGGGTCTTATCGAAAAATGATATCTTTTTAAATTAAGAGATCTATAAACAATTTGATTATGAATAAAAGGGATCCGAAGCTAACAGCCCTTCTGTTTAATGAATGTATTAATAATCAAGATATCAAAAGGCTTACAAGTCTAATGTCAGATGACCATGTATTTATCGATCGTCATGGAGATTGTTATGGAGATATGGTTAAGGGGTGGATGGAGTTTTTTGACAATTATTCTACCTATAAAAACATTTTTACCAGAATTGAATCACAAGATAACTTAGTAATTTTAATAGGTTATGCCAAATGGTCTAAAGACTCTTTAGAAGAAGATCATGCAATTTGGACAGCAACCATCGAGAATGATCTCGTCACTAAATGGCAGATTTATGAGGATACGGAAAAAAATAGGAAAAAACTCAATATATTTTGAACTAGCTAATAATATTTAATCTTTTTATATTATTAACATGTAAATTTATATAAAAAAATAGATAATTAAAAAGGAAACATCAATTGGGAATCAGTCCTCATCCCAATCCACATCTACGACCTTCTTTTTCTTGTCTTCTTCTTTTTCTTTTTCAGTTTTGTATGAAGCTCCTCCAGTACCCGCATCTGCGCCACCCATCCCGCCAGGGGGTACACCACCCATCCCCCCAGGGGGAACTCCTCCCATCCCACCAGCTGCACGTTGGGCTTGTTCAGCAGCTTGTTGATATACTTGATCTTGAGCTTGTGAAGCATATATTCTCTGCGAAAAACTATACATGGATTTCTGTAAATTTTCTATTCCCAATTTAATCCGATTGACATCATCAGTTTTAATATCCTCTTCTAATGATGAAATTGCAGATTCAATTTGTTGTTTTTCATTATCTTGAATTTTATCTTTATTTTCATCTATTAATTTTCTTGTTTGATAAATCATCGAATCAGCATTATTTTTTGCTTCAACCAATTCTCTCACTTTTTTATCTTCATCTTCAAATTGGGAAGCTGTTCTAATTTTTTCTTCAATCTCTTCAGGGGTTAATCCTTGGGCGCCTGTAACCGTAATCCCAGTTTCTTTCCCAGTCCCTAAATCTTTTGCGGTTACATGCACTATTCCATCAGCATCAATTGAGAATTTAACTTCTATTTGAGGAACACCTCGAGGCGCTGGAGGAATTCCAGTTAGATGAAACATACCTAAGGAAATGTTATCCTTCGCCATTGCTCTCTCTCCTTGAAGAACATTAATTGTAACAGCAGGCTGATTATCTGCTGCTGTACTAAACTTCTCAGCTTTTTCAGTTGGTATAGTGCTATTTCTTTCAATTAATTTAGTAAATACTCCTCCGAGCGTTTCAACTCCAAGTGAAAGAGGAGTAACATCTAATAATAGAAGATCTTCCACATCTCCTGCAATAATTCCTCCTTGAATCGCAGCTCCTATTGCAACACATTCCATTGGATCAACTCCATGTTCTGGTTCCTTTCCGAAAAACTTTCTAAATCGTTCTTGGACTGAGGGCATTCTAGTTGGACCCCCAACCAATATAACTTTGTGTACATCAATAGCGGATATTTTCGCATCAGAAACAGCTCTTTGCATTATTGGGTCTAGCCTTCTAAGAGTAGGTTCTATTAATTGCTCTAATTTTGCTCTTGTAAGTTCCATATTAATATGAACAGGATTACCTTCTTTTTGTGAGATGTAGGGTAAATCAATCGTAGTGGAAAGGGTTGTCGATAATTCAATTTTAGCTCTTTCTCCAGCATCTTTAATTCTGATCATTGCTTTACTGTCCCCTCTTAAATCAATCCCTTCTTTCTTTTTGAATTCTTCAGTTACCCAATCAATTATCGCGTTGTCCATATCAGTTCCACCCAACTGGGTATCTCCTGCTGTGGAAAGGACTTCAACTACATTTTCACCGTATTCAATAATTGTTATATCGAATGTTCCACCTCCGAGGTCTAGAACGCAGATTTTCAACAATTTATCTCTTGTATCTTTATCTAAACCATAAGCTAAGCATGCTGCAGTAGGCTCGTTAATCATTCGGACAACTTCAAGCCCTGCAATTTCACCCGCATTTTTAGTGGCGGTTCTTTGAGCATCATTGAAATAGGCAGGAACTGTTATAATAGCTTTTTTTACAGGTTTTCCGAGATATGCTGAGGCATCGTTTTTAATCTTAGTTAAAATCATGGCTGAAATCTCTTCGGGTGAGAATTCTTGTAATTTATCCCCTACTTTCAATTTTGCTTTATAGGAGGTACCCATCTTTCGTTTTATAGCAGTGATCGTACCATCAGGATTACTTACCGCTTGTCTTCGAGCAGGTTCACCTACTATCTTACGTCCATTCTCATCGAAAGCTACGTATGAAGGGAAGGCTTTTCCTCCGAGTGTTCTTCCCTCCGCAGCAGGTACTATTTCAGGTTTTCCTGTTGGTGTTAAAACGGCACATGCGCTATTGGAAGTACCAAGGTCGATCCCGACAATAGTCTCCTTTTTTGTTGGTTTTTTTGATTCTTCTTCACTCATAATTAAACCATCTTCTCTTCTAAGAATTTTGAGTATAAATTAACCTAATTTTCAAAGGTTTTCTACTATTTAATAATTTAATGATTATAGAATTGTAAATTTACTATAAGTAAGTAATTAAACTAAATTTTTATTCTTTTTTATTTATAAAGATCCCTAAGTCATAAAATTAAAAAAAGTTTATCGCTTTTTAATCATATAAAAATAGTTCATTAATATACTTCATTAATTATAGGGAAACACTATGAATGAAACTAATAACAGCGCTCCCAAAAAAAGTGAAAATAACGCAGCTAGCGTCAGTAAAGATAGTGAGAATAAAGTTTTAGAAGAAGACAAAAAGGCTCAAAATGTTGAAAGTGTAATAAAGCCAGATAAAACGAAGAAACTAGAGGAAAAAGAGCATTTTGAATTGGAATATTTTTCGAAAGAGGAGTTTATTGAGAAACTTCAAAACCTGGAGAAAACCTTAGAGGAAAAGGAAGACCAATTAAAAAAAGTTAAAGAAGAAAAAGAAAAATCCCAGAAAAAATATATGCACCTCCAAGCAGAATTTGAAAACGCTCAGAAGCGATGGGATAAAAATAGACAAAGTTTAAGAATTGAATATACTGCTTCTGCGTTAAAAACATTCCTACCGCTCTATGATTCTTTTAAAAAAGCCCTTGATAGTGCAAATGACACAGAAAAAAAAATACTTAATAGTTTCTATACCCAATTTATGAACATATTCAAGTCGCATGGAGCTGAACCTATACATGTAGAGTTAAATGACCAATTTGATTATAATTTACATGAAGCCTTAACTTCCGTTGAAAAAGGAGATATCCCCGAAAATAGTATAGTTGAAATAGTTCAAGATGGATGGAAATATGGCAAAGAAGTTTTACGTTATGCAAAAGTAATAATCTCGAAAAAACCTAAACCTCCAGAACCTGAACCTGAGCTGGAAGAAGAAAAAATTGAAGAGGAAGAGGATAAAGAACCAATTTCTGAAGAAGCTACCACTGAACAAGTAAAGATTGAGGAAGATAATAGAAAAGAGAAAATAGTCAAGAAGCATAAGAAAGATAAAGAAGAAAAAAAATCTGAATAATCAATAATTTCAAATCTTTCTTTTTCTATGATTGTTAAATTTTGGATTTATTTATTTTAACCTAAAAAGTTAATAGGGGTTGTTTTTTTTATAACTTAAAGAGTATAAAAGATGTAAAAAAATGGCAGAGGAACCACAACTCCCTCCTATCCCTGCGATCGGAGATATTTTAGATCGAAAGAAGAGATTTGTTGAAAGAAAACATAGTGTTATAAAATGTGACGCATGTAAATCTGATTATTCAAGAACTTTCAAACCTGGAGATTTTGTATTCAAAAAAATCACCAATGAAGAATGTAATAAATGTAAACGGAGCGACTCCTTAATAATTGTTGAGATTTACTCTGAATGGATCGATCCAAAGAAAGAGAAAGTCTAAGAATTATTATTGTTCAAAAACATTTTAAGAATTTCTCCCGCCAACGAATAAGGATCTAAAGATTTTTTAATAGCTTTATCAATATATTGCTCTATTTTTTCATCAGAATTTATCAATTCTTCTACTTTTTTAGTTAATTTGTGTTTCAATATTTCAATTGTTTCACTTTTAATCCTATTTTTTATGTAGTTTGAAATAACTCCTGATTCTTCCAAAAAGTGTTTATGATTTTTTATGAGTTCAAGAAGTTTTTCAAAATTTTCTCCTGTTTTTGAATTTACTTTTGTGATTTCTGGTGTCCATTGAATTAATTTAGCAAACTTAACACTGAACTCCGTTGATTCGTATTTATAACTATTTCTAAATTCAAGCATTTGTTTGATTTCAGCTTCTTTCTTATCTGCACCAGGTAAATCCATTTTGTTCACAACAAAAATATCTGTTATTTCCATAATTCCCGCTTTGATTGCTTGAATGTCATCTCCTAAACCGGGAACCAATAATACAACCACTGTTTCAGCAGATTTGAAGATATCTACTTCAGATTGTCCAACGCCAACTGTCTCAATTATTATAATATCACATCCATAGGCATCAAGTATTTTTATTACATCCTCTGTAGCTCTAGCCAGCCCTCCTAGCTGACCTCTATTAGCCATACTTCTAATAAATACATTATCGAGTGAGAAATTTTGTTTCATTCGAATTCTATCTCCTAAAAGAGCTCCACCAGTTAAAGGAGAAGTAGGATCAACACAAATAATGCCAACTTTCTTATCCTGATCAACATACATTTTTGTTAATGTTGAGATAAAGGTAGATTTACCAGTACCAGGAGCCCCTGTAATACCTAATATGTATGCATTTCCAGTATGTTCATAAATGGAATTGATAATTTGTTCTGCTGCATCTATATCATTTTCAACAAAAGTAATTAAGCGAGCTGCAGCTCTAGGGTTTCCTTCTAATAAACGAGAGATAAAATTAGAGTAGTCCATTCTGATATTATCTTTTTAAATTATTTCTAACAAATTCGACAATTGTTTTTAAGTCAGTGCCAGGACCATAAAAACCTTTTAAACCATGCTTTTCTAAAAAAGGTTTATCTTCATCAGGAATAATTCCCCCAACTGCAACAAGAACATCATCTATACCATGTTCTTTTAACTTGTCCATGATTATTGGACATAATGCATTATGAGCTCCCGACAACATACTTAACATTACTGCATCAGGATCTTCCTGAATAACAGTATTCACAACATCATCTGGAGTCTGGTGAATTCCTGTGTAAATTACCTCCATTCCAGCATCCCTTAGAGCCCTAGCAAGAACTTTCGCACCTCTGTCATGACCGTTCAAACCTGGCTTACATACAAGAATTTTTATTTTTTTACTTTCTGACATTTAATATCACCAAATTAAAAAACTGAATCCTCATGATAAGTTCCAAATACTTTTTTTAAAGTATTTATAATTTCTCCTATAGATGCATATTCTCTTACTGCATCAATTATAAATGGCATTAAATTTTCTGTTCCTTTCGCTGCTTCTTTTAATTTTTCAAGTTTCTTCTTTACTTCATCATTATCTCTTTCTTCCTTTATTTTCTTTAGCTTTCGAATTTGTTCTTTCGCAACTTCTTCATCAATCTTTAAAAGAGGAACATTACAAGGTTCTCGTTGTTCAAATTGATTTACTGCTACAATTGTTCTATCTCTATTTTCAATTTCGTTTTGATATTTATAAGAGGCATTAGCAATTTCTTTTTGGAAGAAGTTTGCTTTTATTGCTGGCACAACACCACCAAGATCTTCTATCCTTTTGAAATAAACTTCTGCTTCTTCTTCCATCTTGTTTGTAAGCCATTCAACAAAATAGGATCCTGCTAATGGATCTACTGTGTCTGTAACACCTGATTCATGAGCGATTATTTGTTGGGTTCGTAGAGCTATTTTTACAGCGTTTTCAGTGGGAAGACATAATGCTTCATCAAAAGAATTAGTATGTAAAGATTGTGTTCCTCCCAAGACAGAAGCTAGAGCTTGTATTGTTACTCTAGCAATATTGTTTTCTGGCTCTTGAGCTGTCAATGAAACACCAGCAGTTTGGGTATGAAACCGTAATCGCATCGATTCAGACTTTTTTGCTCCATATCTATTTTTCATATGTCTAGCCCATATTCGCCTGGCAGCTCGATATTTACATATTTCCTCAAAAAAATTATTATGAGAATTAAAGAAAAAGGATAATCGGGGAGCAAAATCATCGATATCTAACTCTCTCTCAAGTGCAGCTTCCACATATGCAAATCCATCTGCTAAAGTGAATGCTAATTCTTGAACAGCTGTAGATCCTGCTTCCCTTATATGATATCCACTAATGCTAATTGTATACCACTGAGGCACATGTTTTGTACAATACTCTATTGTATCGACTATAATTCGCATGGATGGTTCCGGAGGAAAAATCCATGATTTCTGGGCAATATATTCTTTTAAAATATCATTTTGAATCGTTCCTCTCAATTGTTCTGGAGTATGACCTTGTTTTTCAGCAGTTACAATATATAAAGCTAGTAATATTGAAGCGGGACCATTTATAGTCATAGAAGTGCTTATTTTAGAAAGATCAATACCCTCAAATAAAGTCTCCATATCTTTCAGAGTGTCTATTGCGACACCCTCTTTTCCAATTTCTCCTAAAGCTCTCGAATCAGTTGCTTCGATCCCATATATGGTATGTAAGCTAAAAGCTACACTTAATCCAGTATTACCATGATCAATTAAAAATTTATATCGCTCGTTGGTCTGTTCTGCCGTTCCAAATCCCGCGAATTCTCGCATCGTCCATAGTTGTCCTCTATACATATTTGGATATGATCCTCGAATAAAAGGATATTGCCCTGGAAATCCCAAGTCAAGAGCATAATTCAAATCTTTAATGTCATTAGGAGTATATAAACGTTTGATTTCAATATCAGACAAATTTCTAAAACTTTCATTTCTTTCTTTCTTAAGTGATATAGAATTCTCCCATTCTTCCTTTTCTTGTTCAATTTTGTCATATTCAGTCATTATTATTATCCCTCTAAGGATACCCTTAAAGTTTAATCAATTATTTTATGATAATCAGTTCTTCAATTAGATAAGAGTTTAAAATTATTTTAACTTTATTTTATCAATTTTAAGAGAAAAAGAATTATTATAAAATTTGGTTTTCAACCTTTAATCCAAATATTGAGTATACTCTGTTTTTCACCAAATTATTTAATTTATAATTTCAAATATTTTATTATTCAATACTTCACAAAAGATTTATGGTGAAATAATTGAAAAAGGTAAAACCTTATATCAAGTTAAAAAGAGAAGCGAAAGAGTCAGGTATGATGAATTTACCTTTAACTGAAGTATATTTTAGTAAACAAGAGAGAAACAGTCAAGTAAATCCCGATGTACATTATAAAGTCAGGAAATTTCTTAAAAGAATTATCACTGATAAGACATTAAGACAAGAGGCTTCTTTACTACAAAATCATCAGAGATTCAATAATTATATGATTCCCAGTTTAAGATTGTACATCGAAATTGATGACATCCCCATTAAAATATGGGGATTTGCAAAAACACCTCACGCGTTTCATATGAAAATTTATTGTGATAATAAAGATACAATGCGTGAGATTGCAAAAATTGCATTTGCACTATTTAAAAAAGGGGATCTTATCGAAAAAACAGATTGGGATGCTGTTGAATCTATATTTAATGTTAATCACGAGGAATGTATATCGATATGGAAAGCAATATTAAATTAGAAGGATAATTTCTCCTATTATTTATTCATTAAATAATTAGAAGCATCTTTCAAAGGTAATTTTTGATTTTGGTAAATATTATTTACTTTATAAAAACTCTTATTGAATCTTAAAAGAATTTGATTTTAATTTTATTTCACCTAATTTAAGATTAATAAATATCAAAGACTATAATTAATCATGACTAAACTTATCTATCTTGGGTGTTTAAGCACCAGATCCTATGAATCAACTTGTAAAAACGCGATAAAAATCATTCAATTCTTAGACAGTGAATATCAAGTTCTAGAAAATGTTCCATGTTGTGGTTCTTTAGCTTATAACATTACTTTAGAAGAAAATATGAAAGAACATGTAAAGTCTGTAAATGAATGGTTTAAAACTAATAATATAACTGAACTTGTAACGATATGTGCAGGCTGTTATTCTTATTTATCTCGTTATTATAAAGAATTTTTAGGATCTGAATTCAATGTTCAAATAAAACACTTATTACAATTTATTACTGAACCTGAAAATTTAGAAAAGTTAAATCTAAAGTATTCAGGAAAACCACTCAAAGTAAATTATCATGACGCATGTCATTTACGCAATGCTCCAGTTCCAATATTAGAAGAACCAAGAACTATATTAAACTCGATCGAGAACATTGAATTAGTAGAATCTGATTATAATAAAACAAAAAGCATTTGTTGTGGAGCAGGAGGGGGTGTTTATTCAATTTTTAAGGAAAATAGTGATTATAATGCGAAAGCAATTTTTAACAATATGAAAAAAGGGAAAGCTCTATTGACTGCTTGCCCTTTTTGCTATACTGCGTTGAAACGTATAAAGGAAGAGAATAACATACGGAAACTTGTTATCAAATTTGAAGATTTTATAGTAAAGATTATGGAGGGAGTTGATCCTATAAGTGAGTGATAAAGGAAAAGAGTTATATAAAAAAGTAAAGGACAAAATAAAAATTCGGCACACAAAAGGAACCCTAGAAAACAAATTTGGGAACTTCTGGACAATAGCTTGGAATTTAAAATTTAAACAGCATGATTTGCGATATTTATATGATAACTCAAGTCGAGAGTTTGTAGAGAAATATAGAGATCGACTTATTGCAATAAAAGAAGAATTTGTAAATAATATGGATTACTATGTAGAGAAATGTATTAAAGTAATGCGGGAAGCAAATGATATGAAAGTTTTTTATGCAAAAACAAACGAGGAAGCTCATGATATTTTTATGAAAGAAATCGGAGATGCAACAGTAATATATAAATCGAAATCAAATGAAGCAAAAGATATTGGGATTATTGATGTATTAAAGAAAAATAACATTAAAATTAAAGAGACTGATTTAGGAGACGTTCTTGTAGAATTATTCGATTATAAATTGCCCAAATTTGGCGTAGGTCCTGGAGCACATTTTACACGTGAAGAAATTGTTGCTAAAATAAAAGAAGTTCACGGGGTAGAACTCGAACCATCAGCAAAAGCTATTGTTGAATATTATAGAAATACTTATCGTAAGGAATTACTTAATGACGTTAAAATATCATTAACTTCTGCTAATGCTATATCTGCTGAAGATGGTACAATTGTGCTTGGAGAAAATGAAGGAAACATATCACTCTTAACAAGGGCGACTGAAAAGCATATTGTTCTATGTGGGATTACCAAAATTGTTCCTACCATCCTAGACGCTGTACTTGTGGCAAAATTGCAAACTAGAATAAATAACGTGTCTTTTAACTATATTAATCTTATTTCAGGCCCTTCTGCTACAGCTGATATTCAAGGTGAAAAAGTAATAGGGATGTACGGCGCTAAAGAGGTTGTTGTAATTCTTGTCGATGACTGGCGTACAAAAGCTTTGAAAGAAGATTTACCATATAAAGAATTTTTAAAGTGCATTGGTTGTAGAACATGTAACTATGCCTGCACAGCATCACGAGCTTTCGGAAATATTTTCGCATCAAAGTATGGGTTAGGAGCCGATGGAATTATTCGAGATTATATTCATAATGGACTTGAAGCTGCTGTTAAAGATGGGTTATACCTTTGTACTGGTTGTGAAAATTGCCTTCATTGGTGTCCTGTATCTATTAATCTAGGTGTAATCATGAAATCAATTAAGAAAGAAGCAACCGCTGCCGGATTATGTCCCCCTCCTTTAAAGGAATATCAAGAAAAAATACTTAAAGAAAAAAATCCATTTAAATAAGCTAATCATATTTTCGTTTAAAAAAAGATTATGCTAAATAAGTAAGCATAAATTCTACTAATTTTCCAAATTTTTTAACATTCTCATATATGTTTGGAGAATTCTCTTCTAAAAAATTTTTAAAAGTATCCCAACTTCCTTTTTTTTCATCAGGTACTTCTTTTATAATCTTTTTCACTGGTTCAAAATAGCTTGGATAAATTAACTCATCATTCATTCTGTTTCCATAATCAGACATAAGGAACAAGTAATATTCTTTCAAATCTTCAGGATCTAATACACCTGGAGGTTTATTTCCATCCCCTGCTCTTCTTCCCCGTAACATCTTGGTGTCAACTTGGGTGGGTAGTATCATATTTACCGCTATATTTTCCCTTTTATATTCCATAGCTAATTCCTTTTGTAACCCCACAACTCCATATTTCGAAGCCGTATATGACGAAAATCTTCCCATTACTGAGGGATATACAGCACTTCCAGTTATTATAAATCTTGCTTTATCATTATTATCATCTTTTTTTAAATATGGATAAGCTGCTCTAAATGTATGAAAAACTCCTATAATATTAGCGTTAATAACCATTGCAAATTTTTCAGGAGGTACTTCGTGAGCACTCGCCATCCAGGACGCACCTGCATTTGCGATTACTCCATTTAATAATCCCAATTCCTCATGAAACACCCTAAAGATTTTTTCAACTTCATCATATTTAGTAATATCACCACTTTGCACAAACACTTTAACTTCAAGTCCTAATTCTTCAATTTCTTTTTTAACTTTATTTAATTGCTCTAAAGTTCTCGAAGTTAATCCGATATTTGCTCCTTCTTTAGCAAATGCTATTGCTACAGCTCTACCAATGCCTCTACCTGAACCTGTAATCACAATGTTTTTTCCTTTTAATAACATGATTCATTTCACAATTATATATTAAATTATTAAAAAACAAGACACATTATAAATTTTAAGAAGCTCTATATGCTTCAGAAATAGCTGAACATCCACCACACCTTACACACCCAGCTTTACTTTTTAAAGGATTTACCCCATATTGTTTCATTAATATACCAGTTCTAAGATAAATGTCTAATAATTTTTCATAATCTGTAATTGGAAGATCTTTCTTGCCAGGCACTGATCTTACAGGTGTGATGTAAGGAATTACTCCTAATGCGATAACTTCTTCTACAGCTTCCATGAATTCATTTCTGTTTTCACCAAATCCAGTTAAAATGTAAGTACTTACTTGATTATCACCAAAAACCTTAATAGCATGTTTCCAATTCTTTTTATATAACTCATAAGACAGGTGAGCTTTTCCAGGTGTAATCTTTTCCCTTATGTTTTCATCTAATATTTCAATATGGATGCCGATAGTATCTGCTCCCGCTTCGTTTAACTTATCAATATACCGCATATCTTCTAATGCTTCAATTTGAACATGTAGAGGTATATCTGGATGATTCTCTTTTATTCCCTTTAATAACTCAATATATCGATTTGCTCCTTTATCGATACTTTCTTCAGTTCCACTAGTTAAAGTCATATGGGAACATCTTCCTTCTTTCTTAGCAGCAGAAATAACCTCTGACATTTGTATATAGTTTTTTTCTGCAATTGTTGTGTCGTAGGTTAGACTTAATTCAATACCACAAAATTCACACGCTTCTCCGCAAGCCCAATATATACATTTTTGGTATATAGTGCTAGCTAAACAGTCTATTCCATGGACTAAAGCAATTTTCTTCATTTCAATTCCATCAGAAGTCGTACTATTATAAAATTGAGGATTTTCAACGAGTTTCAATTTACCAAAATATGCTCCTGTATTCTTGTCATATACATCAAAAAACCCATCTTTTTTCTCTCCTAATCTTAGACTTGTCTTTTGTGGATTATTCCAAAGTGCAACATTTATTAAAGTACTATTATCCTCTAATAAGAAGTACCTCCCTCCTAAAGGTCCTGCACCACCTTTTCTACCGAAATCAATTTCTATTCCCTGTGATTTATAATGATCGATTAATACGTCATCTAAATATAAACCCTTACAGAGTAATTCTGTTTTCTTTTCAAAGGCAGTCTGAATATTAATCATGAGTTTTTAAAATAAAAAGAAGGTAGTCGTAAATATCGTGAGTTACTAAATATTAAATGTATTTAATTTTAAGTCTTATCAAAAATAATAAAAAAAAGGATTGGTCATTATTTTAGCAATCTTTTTCTTCTAATCTTTTATAGAGATATATTGAATCTAAAACTTCAAAATATTTAATAATTCGATTTTCCCAAGTTTAAAATTAACTTATAATTCAACCTTGAGAGTGTCAAAAAATTTATTAGAAATACGGTATTTATAATCTCAATTGTTTATTTGTATTTGTAAATTACTTTATTACTTCAATTAAAAAAGGTGTATTATCATCGCCCATAAACGTCCGTGGCACTGTTATTCGAAATGGACTCGTAGACCATATCAATATAAGAGATCATCTAATCGTAGACGAGAGTTTGCTCGAGGGGGAGCCCAAAGTAAGATAGTGAGATACTGGGGAGGAAATAAATTAATTCCATGGGAAGATTGGGACTTAACAGTCTCACTCAAATGTAATCATCAAGTCCAAATTTCATCAAACACACTCGAGGCAATAAGAATCACAATAAATGGTGTACTTCAGCGTAAATTGGGTCGACCTAACTATCGACTTAGAGTACGTCCAAAACCATTTCATAAAATAAGAGAAAATCGTATGCTTGCTTTTGCGGGAGCAGATCGCGTCCAATCAGGTATGAGAAACTCTTTTGGAAGGTCTACAGGAGTTTGTGCACGAGTAAAAGCAGGACAAATAATTATTGATATTGGCACTTATATAAAGAATCTTCCTCTTATAAGAGATAGGCTTAGAGTAGCTTCAATGAAAATACCAAGCTCATGTCAAATTGTCGTCACTAAATATAAAACTCCAGAACTTTTAAAACAGTCAGGTTTACCATTATATGATGCTAAAAAAAGAAGAGAAATCCCACTTTATGAATTACAATTAGCTGAAACCTAAAATTAAATAAGATTGTAACTATTTTCTTGATATTCAAGCTTTTCTTCTACCTTTTTAATACATTCATTAAGAAATTCCTTTTACAGTTAATATTACTAATGATATTAGTTCTATTAATAGTATAACATTTGAGGTTCTAATAAGTTCAAAATAAACAATTTATGAGTTGCAAAATAAAACTTAAAACATTAACCATCTTTTTATCTTATATTAAATTAATTGAGTGTGTGAAAGACAATTGGAATATCTAAAAGAAGAAGAGCCAGTAGCTCATAAAATATTATTTACTGGATTAGACTTTGCCGGTAAATCAAGTATAATTCAAGTTCTTAAACGTGAATTTTCAAAAATTTCTAAAATTCAACCAACAAAAGGGGCTCATAGAAGAGTTTTTACTCTATTAGATAGAGAAGTAAGTGAATGGGATCTAGGTGGTCAAGAGACTTATCGAATATCTTACTTAAAAAATCCAAGTAAATTTTTTGATGATACCGAAATTGCGATATATGTTATTGATATCCGGAACACTGAACGAATTGATGAGGCATTAAGTTATCTAAAGGATGTGATTACACAGTTTTCAAAATTAAAAATAAATCCTCCAATCAACATTTTTTTTCATAAATGTGATCCTAGCTTAGTAAGAAGCAGCCTTGACAATTTAAATAATACTATTAGTGAATTGTGGGAACGAATTCAAAAATCTGTTAAATACAACCCTATTCATTTTTTTAATACTTCTATATATGATACATATTCTCTTATGAATGCTATGTCTCAAATTTTATTAGAATTATATCCAAAATCGCAATTAATACAAAAAACAATTGAAGAATTTGCGAAAAAATTAAATTGTGAAGGATTAATGATTATTGATGACAATACACTGGTTATCGGTGCATATTATGAAAATGAAGAAACTAAGCTATTTTTAACAAAAAGTATAGGATATTTTTTAACTCTTAATGATAATTTCTTAGAAATGGGATTAGGAGAACCTGAAGACCAGTTTCTTATACACAAATTAGGAAAATATTTTCTATTCAAACAATTTAAGATAAAGGGAAGTGTTCAGCCCTATTATGCTTTAATCCTTAAATCGCATAACCCATTTGACTTATATTTCATTAAGAAGGAATATAGCATTTTTATTAATATCTTGAATGAAATAATAAGTAAATAAAATTTTAAATAAAGAGTGGGTTGCTTTTTTTCCTTTTATGCTCAAATTAGAGCAGTTACATAGTTATGGATGTTTTGCTTTCATAATTTAAGATTTTCATCTGACTTCTTGAATATATTCATTAAGAAAATTCCTACTATTATTAATGCTACAGATAGTATTAGTCCAATTGATATTGTGGCATTTTCTATTATTAGTAGTTCAAATACTATAGGTGCAATAATGTAAAGTGAATTATACATTGGTACTAATTCTGAAGCATCTGCTCCTTTAGCAAACCCTATTTGAGTAAGTATCATTGCTAAAAAGCCAAGAAAGAAACTAATTAGAAAAATAAAGCTAAGCAGTTCTCCTCGAAACGCTCCAATAAAAGCTTCAAAAAAATTGCTTGAACTTAATCCCATTCTTTTAAAAACATTATCCATTCCACCAAGCGTTCCTGCAACTGCCCCAAAAATAAAAGCAATACCAATCTTTGTTTTCCATGAAAAACTGATAAGGATAGTAAAAAGAATTGCAATAACAATAAGTAAGATAAAAAAATTAGAATAGATAATCACCCCGGTTTCAGGGGATTCTATAATATAAAGAATACCAACAAATGTTGTACCAATAATGATTAATACGGCTCCAATTAATTCTTGCTTAATTATCTCCTCATCTAATATGTAGTGTGAATATATCATTAATAAAATCAAACCTAAACCAAAAACACTTGAGAAGACTGCTGCTGACGCAAATGTTGTTCCTATAATTTGCCAAATAACTATTGTATTATTTAAAATAAACCCAATAATATAAATTAAGGGTTTTTTACCCTTTTCTTTAAACGATTTTTTTCTAGAAAAGATTTCTATTCCATGTCGCTCCATGGCTTTTGCTAAATGAAGAACCATAGTGCTAATAATACCAAAAATCAAACCTAAGATAATTATATTTGCCAAAACAATCCTTAATATAAATTATTACTTATATTTTATTTAAAATGGTGAATTAGTCGAATCTATATACAAAATATAACTTTTATTTCCGAGTAATTATGAATATATTAAGAAAGCTTAAAAAAAAAATCTAATTTTGATAAATTTTTTTAAGATCCTCTTAAATTTCAACGTTTTTCATTATTACTAAAAAAATATTTTATATTTTTTTCATGATCTTTGAAGTCCTCTTTTAAAATTAATAAAAAGAATCTCTAATAAGAGAAATTTTTATTTTTCTATATTTTAATTTTGCTATAAAATAAAATTGGATATTATGATATTGATTTTTAAAAAATCTTCTATAAATCTCATACATAGAAAATTTATTAAGATTGTTCACTTTACTAAATTAGAATAACTTGAAAAATCTCGAGCCTTTCTTTAATCCCAAAAGCATTTTAATAGTTGGCGTATCAAGAAAAGCCTATACATTTAATTATACTATCTTAAAAAATCTTTTAGAAATTTTTTATCGAGGAAAATTATACATCTTAAATCCTAATGCTGACGAAATTCTGGGCGTAAAATCATACCATTCTTTAGAAGAATTACCTGAGATACCAGAATTAGCAGTTATTGTATTGGGTAAGAGTATTGCTACTATTTTTGAGAAATTAGCTAAATTTGGAGTGAAAAATATAGCAATAGAATCTGAATTACGAATTGATACCGAGGATGTATTATTATTGGAAACATTAAATCAAATTGGGGAACATTACGGAGTTTCTTATATGGGACCATCTATGCTAGGAATAATAAATTTTATTAACAATTTCACTACTTCAATAATTCCCGTACGGCAGTATCTCATGCAAAAATATAGAAAAATAAAAGATGGTCTTAGTTTCATTGCACAATCTGGAGGTTTAGCAGGAGCTATGGGTTGGTGGTCGCCATCTCAAGATATCCCTATTTCTAAGGTCATTCACTTAGGATATGAATTTGATATTAATGACGCAGATGTTTTAAAATATTTTAAAGAAGACATAAGTACAAAAGTGATTTCGATTTTTTTAAGAGAAATCACAGACGAGATTATTGAGGCTGTAAGAGAAATAACTCCTATCAAACCAGTTTTAATCTTTTATGTAGGAAAGGATATAGAAAAAGAAGAACAGCTAATAAACGCAGGTGGAATATGTGTAACAAACTACATCGAATTATTCGAATTTGCCAAAATTTTCCTATGGTGTCCAGAACCGAAAGGTCCAAATTTAGGAATAATTGGTCCTAGTTCTGGAGCAATATACGTAATTGTAAAAGAGATGAGAAAGCAGGGTCTTTCACTTGCGAAGTTAACTAATGAACATAAAGACATCATACTTGATAAAGTTGGAGGTTCTACATGTAATTTAGGAAATCCTGTTGATTATTGGCCCCCAGAACGGTTTGTAGGTACAAAAATCTGTGAAATTTATAACACTTCTTCTAAAACTCTGCTACAAGATGATGCCGTAGATGGATTGATATTGGCTTTAGAATTTTTTATCGAAATAGAATTTGATTTTAACATATTTCACAAAATTAAAAATTTATTTCCAGATAAACCAATAATCACTGTATTAATTCAGGCAGAACGTGAGGGTGCCAAAAGAGTTATTAAATCTGCTTCTGAGCTTAAAATACCTGTATTCGAAAATGAGGTAGAAAGAGCAGTTCGTGGTTATAAATTACTTTATAATTGGTATTCAAAAATAAAAAAGAAATAAATATTTAACTCAAGAAAATCTCCTTTAACTCTTCAGGGACTTCATCAGATTCATCCATTAAAGAGAGAACATAAACAGTTTCGCCACATTTGCATTCTTTCCCTTCAAATAGGTAGAATTTAAATTGATTTTTCCAATTACAAATTTGAATATTTGTAAATTCAACAACTTCACCACACACGCAATAAATAAACAGATTTTCAGAAAAGTTAGGGATAATTGATTTAAACTCCTGAGGAGCTTTACTAAACTCAGATTCATTTAACAGTTTATTAATTTTTTCTGCTTGTGCATCTTTGAGAGTTGGGACGAAATAAGTTATTACTCCTCCCATTCCCTTCATTTCAGTAAGCACAATAAAATTTTTTTCGGGTCTTTCTTTTCTCTCTGGAAATAATGCTTTTTCATACTGCATTAGTTGTTCAGGGATCGGAAGTGGTTCCATATCGGGAGGATATTCAAAAGTATAAAAATACTGCATAGTTCCTCTTACATTACTTTGATTTAACAAACTTAAATTTTCATAATCCCTACTATGCAACATGAATTTTATTAACTGCAATGGGACTTTTAACTCTAACAGGCGAGATCTAATATTATTTAAAACTTCTCCAGCATAAGTTTTTAGTATCATTATTTCTTCTCGATTTTCAGAGTAAATCTGATTTTTATTCTGGTCTTTAAATGTAAACCATTTCTTGACTACTGTTCCTCTAATCAGCTGGGGAATCATACATAAAACACACAGAATTGGAAAAACAATGAACAAATTAAAAGGTAAAAATGCAAACGCAAAAACGACCGCAAGTAAGGGAAGCGTTACTATTAAATTTAATCTGCGTAAACGTGTAGACATAGATGTCTTTATCCCCTTACTAAGCGCCAATTCTTCTGCTTTTAATTTCAAATTTTCTATGATTCCAGGAATGTTTTTTGATTCAAAACTTTGCTTTAACAAGATATCCTCTTCTCTTCCCTGAATAAAGGTATTAATATGTGTGGTTATCTGAGATAAATATTGCTTTATAGTATTGTCTTTAAATATGAACTCTAGGGTTTCTTCTCCAAAATAATCGAGAAAGCGAACAATGAAAAGCTTTTTCTCAACATTTTGGATTTCTATAGGATCTAAACCAAGCGCTTCTTGTATAATCTGACCTTGAGTTTTCCTCACTCGTTTTCGTGATTTTTTTCCTTCTTCTTCTTGCGCTTTCGAGCTTTCTATTTCTGTACTTTTGTCAACCATATCTTCTTTCATACTTTTCTCAAAGCTTCAATTTTTTAATATAACGTAAGTAATTATTTACAGATAAATAACTTTTTGGAAAAAAAAAATAATGAATTTAAAGAATAAATTGAAAAATCAAAAGAAAAGTAGAATAAATAATTGATAATTAAACTTATGAGTATCAATAAATAGCGATCAACTTATAATTTGAATTTACCGTAAACTTTAATTATATTCTTATTCAAATATTAATTCATAACACATTCTTAAAATACATTCATATTATTTCAATTTAGAAATCAATTAAGGCAGTTAATATGGGAGAAAAGACCATAAATCCTAATAAAAAACCTAAATCCAAGAAGAAAAAAATTTTAGTAGAACATAAACCAATAGTTATAGGAGGCATAATTGCTGCAGTAGCAATAGCTGGAATTGTTGGTGGTATTGTTTTATTTTTAGGTGAAAAGAAAATAGGGGGTACTTTTATTTTTGGCTACGGTGGAGGGCTTGATAGAATAGACCCTCTTATTGCAAATTTATATGATCCAATAATCATTGCTAGCATTGCTGAGCCATTATTCACTGAATATTATAATCAAACTGGTAAATATTATGAAAACTCCCCACATTTGGCAGAAGAAGGAACTTGGAGCCCTGATGGTTTAAATTTTACTTGCACTCTAAAGAAAGGGGTTGAATTTCATGACGGTACGAAATTTAACGCCTCAGCAGTTAAGTGGAACTTCGATAGGCTACATAATTTGCTAGTCAATATGTCCATTTATGGTGTAGATTATTTGTGGTATCATCCGGATGGGACTCTTATTTTAAATAGGACCGAAATAATCAACGATTACACCGTAAGGTTTGTGTTGAATAGACCTTTTGTTCCTTTTCGAGCATTACTTACTATTCCTCACGCATACATTTTATCACCTGCATCTACTCCTGAAGACAGATTCCTTGATGCTTTCACTGAAAAATTAATTGGGACAGGTCCTTATATTTATGAATCCAATGTGGTATATGTTAATACAACTATAATAAAAAATAAAAATTATTGGGGTACTCCCAAACCCGTAATGGATACATATGTTTTCATTCCTTATTCTTATCAAGAAAGTAATGAACATTTTTTTGCAAAAGAAACTGATTATGCCGTAGGAAATGACAGCCTTTTAGAAGAATATAGCGCAGATTCTACGATTGTAGTAGACGATTTTGTAGAGCATGGATTCGATTATCTTGGAATGAATAACAAAAGGATAAACACCACGATGAGGAAGGCAATCTCTTATGCTTTAAATTACACCTCTATTCTTGAACTAGCTGATTCACTCTCACATGGATCAAATATAAGATGTAGATCTCCATTGTCGTTAGAAACTCTTTATTCAAATTGGGAAGATTTTGATGTCCCTTATTATAATATAACAAAGGCAAGACAAACTCTAAAGGATGTGAATTGGCCTGGAACTACTGATTTGACCGCAAATAATATTATAACTATTGGAAACGAGTGGGAAACGATAGCAAATATGACACCTCTTATGACACTTAATATTTCATATATTTTTGGAGGATGGAATTGGCTAGAAGAATTATCATATATCATAGTTGATAATCTCAAACAAATTGGAGTAAAAGTCGAAAATCTACCCCTAACATATGAAGATCACTGGGATAATGTATTTGCTTCAAAAATAGACCTTTTCTGGCTAGGTTGGTTAATTGATTACAATGATCCTTCAAATACTCTTAATGCTATATTTTCAACTCAACTTGAAGGGTGGAATAATTTTCAACAAACTAATGATTCTATTGTTCAAGGATGGCTGGACCAAGGAACAGTAGAGACTAATCCTTTTAATAGAAGTCGACTCTACTACGATATTCAGAGAGAGTTGATTGAAAGAGTGTATCCCGTAGCTTGGTTATATTCTAATGTATGGTTTGACGTGTACCGATCGAATGTAAGAGGTTGGGGCATTTGGGGTGCGGGATCATTGAGATATATATACCGCGTTTAGAATAATTCCCAATTAATAACTTATTTTTTTTTAGAAATGAAAATTCTGAACCATAATTATGCTCTGTTGCATATTTTTAGACTTATATAATTGATATAATATATTTAAAGAAGAACCATTTTAACTAAATGGAATACTGGAGAGGTTTACAGAATATTCTCCAAAATCTTTATTTTTAAACAACGATATATTAAAATGGTTTTTAGCAGGAAAATCGTTGGATTTAAATATGTATCCCACGTCAGGGAAATCATAAAATGATTCAGGGTTTTCAGGAAAACCAACCCAAGTATTATATACTCCACCCCAACCACCTGAATAGTTATGAAATGTAAACCTTGCCCCAATATCGGGTGAACTATCACGATAAATTACTCTAATCGCTCCAATATTAGTTTCCCCTGTGCCCGTTATGTTTGCACCCATATCTCTATCTTGAATGATATTAAATATAATTTCACCATCGTTGTTAGTAAGATCCCATATATTGTTTCGAGTATATCTAACATTATTTGCCTTTAACTTTATATCACCAAAGTTTACATATCCAGTTATGTTACCTTTGGTTGTACAGTAGCTAAAATCATATAAAATATTACCACTAGAGATATCAACAGCAACATTATTTATATGAATACCAAATGGAACGTATAGTCCTACATTCCCTTCTTTATTAATGGTAGTATTAATATCAAATAGGATGTTCGCATTAAGTGTTATAGTAATACTTACATTTTGATTAATCCAAATTAAAGCATCAAACCAGGAATCCGATAAAAGTTTCAGAGTGAAAGTTGGTATAGTGCTTGTATTGCCCCAATCCACACTTAAAAAATCCGTGTACTTCTCGCCAATGAGATTCTTACCACTCATCTCAATATTTAACTCAATTTTCACATGATAATCAACTGGTGCATAGCTGTAGGTTATTTCAATATTTCCCACATCAACGTTAAGATGCAATTCTTCGATATCATAGGAATTGATAGGAGTATATTCATGACTCTCAAAATGTTCTAATGTAATGTAGGAGGAAAATCCAGTTGATAGGATAATGATCGGAACAGAAATAATCATACTTAATCCAAATAAAAATATTATTATGACTCCAACTATTCCTTTTTTCCTCATCTTTTAAATCCTATGAACTAAATGTCTAATACATTAATTATTTAGATAAGAGATACTTTTATTTAAATCAATCTATCTATATGTTTATGGTTTATACCATATAAGATCATAAGGTTTAATAACAAGGTTATTCAAATATTGAATTATTATAAAAATGCAAAATTCAATGAGATTTTACTAAATTGTAAATATCTAATAAAAAGGGTTAAAAATGAGTGAGAAAAAACCTGTACCTAAGAAGAAGAAATTAATTGCTGAGCATAAGACAATTGTGGTGGGAGGAATAGTCGCTGCTGTTGCATTAGCTGGAATTGTAAGTGGTATTGTATTGTTTACAGTAGAAGTAGAGAAAAAGAGAGGTAATATCGTCTGTGCTTTTAATTTCGTTGTAGATGATCTCGATCCACATTCTACTCGAGGCGGCTCATGGAATGTTTTTTTTTGGTCTCAGGTGGCGGAAGGCTTATTTGAACATGATTATTCTAATCCTAATAATCGTATTATAAGTAATCTAGCAATAAAAGGTGAATGGAGCCAAGATCTCTTAAACTTTACATGCACCTTGAGAAAAGGAGTAAAATTTCATGATGGTACACCATTTAATGCAACGGCAGTCAAATGGAATTTTGATAGAATTCACAGATTACTTGACTATATGGATTGGTCTTATTTATGGCGAATTTCTGAAGATAAAACACGTATCAACAGAACGGAAGTTATAGATACCTATATAGTAAGGTTTGTGTTAAATAAACCTTATATACCTTTCAAAGCGTTATTATGTTCTCCAATTTCGTATATGTTATCTCCAACCTCTACTCCCGCTGATGAATTCATAGACATTAATTCAACTCTAGTTGGAACTGGTCCTTTTAAGTTCGATGTCTGTACCAACACCTGGCAAGGGAGTTATATAGGCATATGTGTAAATACAACACTAACAGCTAATCTAGATTATTGGGGTAAAAAACCATATTTTGATAAAATTAGAATCACAGATGGATCATATCTTGATAGAATAGAGGGTATGAAGTCTAAGGAGATTTCTTTTGTAGAACCAGATCGTTATGAAGAAATCGAAGCATATAGAAATATGACCGATGTGACTATACTGGAGAAACCAGGTTTAGGTGTTTTTTGGCTTCATATGAATCATAAACTCTTTCCTGTAGAAATGAGAAAAGCGATTTCTTATGCTTTTAATTATACATATTATCTTGAAGCCGCTTCATATTATAATGATATTGATTATGGAAGAGCAAAATCACCTATCACTAAAGGATTGCTGTATTCGAATTGGGATGATTTTGATGTTCCAGTGTACGATATTAAAGTTGCACGGCAGGCATTAATTGATGCAAATTGGCCTGGAACTTCTGGTTTAACTGCTGATGATGACATCAGTCCTGGTAATGAATGGGAAACCCTAGCAAATGGTCCAAATCCCCTTGCAACTTATAATTATTCATACGTGTTTGATAGTTGGTTCCAAGGAAACTTATCGCTTGAGGTAGCTAAAAATCTTAAGCAAATCGGAGTGAAAATAGAACCTCTTGGTTTTAATCAACTAGAAATTTGGATAAAAATGTTCACGGGTGATTATGATTTTATACTTATAGGCTGGGCTCCATCTTATAATGATCCTGCCGAAGTAATAAATCCTAATTTTTCATCTAAAGCTGATGGTTTCTTTAATTATATTAATTTTAACGATACACTAATACAAAAATGGATGGACGAGGCTCTCGAAGAACCAGATCCTAGTGCAAGAGAAAAACTATATTATCAAATTCAAGAACGACTTATTGAAGAACTTTATTCTGCTATTTGGTTAGGCTCAAGAGTGCAATACTATATTTGGGCATCGAATATAAAGGGGATTCAGCAAGAAGGGCCTCCATTAAAAATTCTTCTAAAAAATGGTTATTTCATTTAACAAATTCATCCAAGCCATTATTAAAATAATCTAACTTTTTTGAGAGGTAATTATTTCATTTATTATTCATTATATTTAGCAAAAACAAAAAATATATACCTATTTATTAAGCTTATTTATTATATAATTTCCAAAGATATGCTATGTCATGCCAAAATCCGGTGTACATAGAGAAATTATAGTTATTCTTTGCAGGAAAATCATAAGATACGAATTCACGCCCGGAAGGCTTTGAAACATCTTCATAAAATCCTTCAGAGGTGCTATCGGAATGACCCCAACCCAAAAAATCGATCATTTTAATCCATGCTCCTACATTCTGAGTATAATCTTGATAAATGAGATGAACATGTCCTGTCGTAGAGTTTAGGATTCCAGTAATGTTGGCACCCATTTCTTCATATTGAATAATATCAAATGTGAGTATACCCTCATCATTAGAAAGATTTAATATACTATTCTGAATATATTGGACGTTAATGGTTTTTAATTCTATATCAGCAAAATTTCCATTAGCAGTTATATTACCTTCGATAGTACAATAATCAAAATATATTAAAGATTTGCTAACTGTTTTGTTATTTAATTTATTGATAATTACATTGACATTATTTACGTTAACTCCGCCTGGAACGTATACTTTAACATTACCTTCAAGATTCGTTGTTGTATTAATATCAAACAAGATGTTTGCGTTAAGAGTCACTATTATACTAACATCTCGGGTAATCCATAGCGAGGTATCAAACCATGATTCTGATAAAAGTTCCATACTAAAAATGGCCGAATTGGTTGAATTTTTCCACACTGGAGCTTTAAAATAATCTAAATATGATTTTCCAGGAAGATTTTGACCACTCATGTTAATAAATACCTCTACTTTCACATGATAATCAACTGGTGCATAAGTGTAGGATATTTCAATATCTCCTACATCAACATTAAGATTTATTTCTTCAATTGTAGAAGAATTTAATGAAGTATATTCAAAAGACTTATAATGCTCAATTTTAATGTATGGAGAGAAACTCGAGGAAAGGATAACAACAGGAATAGACGCAATTATAACGAATCCAAAAATAATACTGATGATTATCGCTATTTTTCCTTTTATCAGCATTGTTAAATTATGATAGGTAAATTTTATGGTTGATAAATTATTTAGATAAGGGGAATTTTTATTAAAATTTTGTTTTATATAATAGCTTTGAAAATAAATTTTTATATTGAAATCTCTTATAAGTTTATTATAATTCACATAATTACATTCTTTTAATTTTTTTGGTGAACCCCAATCGTATTATTTATCACTTATGATCCAATCGAACGCTTTCTTTCAAGCTTGACTATTACTGCTTTAATTGTGTGTAGTATATTTTTTTTATTGCAAGGTCGAAAGAGAGAAGTGTATCATGAAAAAATCCTGATGTATGGTTTTGCGAGTTTATGGATAAGCATTGGCTTAACAAGACTTTTCTTTTATTTTAGCGACTATTGGTTAGTAGGAACCTATACTGGAGATGTAGAAAGCATTTTTCAAGTAAATAATCTCCTACAAATAATAATTTATTACTTTTACATGTATCTTTACATCTATATTTATATAAATGTAATAATATTATGTTTGATGTTTGTTTGGTTTTCCATTAAATTAAAAGTTGAATTTCAAGCAATTTCCTCGATGATGGCGCTTGGTTTTACTGTATTTTTAATTGGTTGGACATTTGAGGCAGTATCGATAAAAGCTTTAGGTTTTTTATTTTCTGGAATATCCTCTATACTTGTTTTAATCGGAGTTTTAATTGCAATTTCTCCCTTAGTGCTTGAGTTCGAATTCTTTTCTAGAAGATTAGCAATTTGGTTAATTATATCAATTATTGGTTTTATAGGCGTTTTTCTTACTTCTACATTCATCTTTAATCTTGAAACAATTGCCTTAATTTTAGTTATGATTGGATTTTTCTCAATATTATTAGGTTCAGTAATAGTATATATGATATTTTATGCAATTAGATCAACTAAAGCACCGAAGGAACAGAAAGAAGAACTTCAAGAAACATTAAGATTCTTTACTAGACGCCAAAAGTTTACAGAAGAAGAGGTCGCATTTCATAGAGAAAGAAAAATTTGTTTAGTGTGCAAAACTCATATTTCAAGATTAAGCTATATTTGCCCGGAGTGTGATGCTCTATATTGTGTTAAGTGCTCTGAGGCATTAAGTAATTTAGAAAATGCATGTTGGGTTTGTGAAACCCCATTCGATGAAACTAAAGCCGTTCATATTGTGAGAGAAGAAAAGGCACTTTTAGAAGTTGATGAGACAATCGTTTCTGAAATTGAAGATAAAAAAAGTAAAAAAGCACCTAAGAAAATTAAAAATGATATGAAAAAGAATTAAATTGAGATTAATAGTAATTCAGAAAAAAAAAAGAGATGTTTTGATTTATGTTTTATAATACCTTTTCTATATATAACGATCTCAATTCATTAGTGAATTTACTCCTCATAATATTCTTAATAATACCTTATGTGGCTTTATCACTTGTAGCAGTCTGGGTGTATAGAGATGCGAAAAGAAAAGGTATTAACGCTGCCGCTTGGATGCTTATCGTGTGGATAATTCCATTTTTCATCGGTTTTATTATATATTTATCTAAAAGAGATAAATTTTTAGAAAATATTTCTTAAAACACGTTTACAGATTTAAATGGTAGTAGAAAAACCTAAAACTAAGAAAAAAGTTTTGAAAAAGAAGAGGTTTATATCAGAACATAAACGATTAGTAGCAGGAGGAATAATAGTTGCTATTGCTATCGCAGGAGTTATCAGTGGCATTGTTCTTTTTGTTGAAGAGCCGAAAGGAGGAATTTGTATAATAGGGATTATAGGAGAGATTGGAGACATTGACCCTATCATCCATGGATAATCTGGATTCCACGATGAGATAGTAGTTAATCAAGTTGCCGAAACTTTATTTGATTTCGATCATAGTGGTAAACAACCTATACTTATATATACTTTAGCAAAAAATTATAAGTGGAATGATGAAGCAACAGAATTAACCTGTTACCTTAGAAAGGGGGTTAAATTCCATGATGAAACCCCATTTAATGCGACAGCAGTTAAATGGAACTTCGATAGAATCCATCGTTTGGTCACGTGTTGGGCTAAGTATTTATTCTTATTACCTGATGGACGCTGGATTGTGAATAAAACTCAAGTTATAGATGAATATACTGTAAAATTTGTAATAAATGAACCTTTTGTTCCATTTTTACATTTGTTAACTCTTGCTACTACTGGCATTTTATCGCCAACATCCACACCTGCTAATAAAACCATTAACATAAATACTGATGATTTAGTTGGGACAGGACCTTTCACGTATGATGAGTATGAACCCCATGTTAATATAACAATGATTCCAAATTAACATTACTGGGGAAAGACACCTAGAATAGACAAATTGGTTTTTCAATTTTATGAATATCCCACTGAAGGTGAGGACTTATGGAATGCACTTTTAGCAAAAGAAATTAGCATTTTAGAGCCTTATTTCTATATACTATATCCGAATTGGTCAATCCAGACTCTCAAGAATGATCCAGGGATTACAGTTCGAGAAAAGCCACCTACTAATTATCGTTTTATTGGAATGAATAACAAACTCATTAATCTTACCATGCGAAAGGCAATCTCATATGCTATTAACTATACTTACATGGCTGAGGATATTTTGCCCAACAAGGCAGTAAATGCTCGTTCTTCTATTCCAGAAGGGATCATCTACTCCGATACGACTTCATTTGATGTTCCTTATTATAACATTTCATTGGCACGACAAATATTAAAGGATGTGGGGTGGCCTGGAACCTCTGATTTAACAGCAAATGATGATATTAGTGCTGGTAACCCCTGGGAAATGTTAGTTTCTAATGAAACACCTCTTGCGACATATACATTGGATTATATACCCGGGAATCCATTATCTACTGGTATGGCATTTCCCGTTCCAAATAATCTCAAACAAATTGGAGTCAAGGTAATAAATCAATTTAATTGGTCCTTTCCGTTGCAGCTTGTTGCATTGGGCTAGATATATGATTATAACGATCCACATAATGCTATGTTAGATTACTATAGTAAAACCAACTGGATACAAATGAATGATAGTTTGGTCGACCAATGGATAGAAGAAGGGTTAAGAGAGACTAATCCTGCTCTCAGAGAAGAGATATATTATAAGATTCAAGAACGCATTATGGAAGAACTATATCCTGTTATATTTACCTTCTCTAGTATAGAATTTAATATACAGGTAAAAAATTTGAGAGGTTGGCAACCTAATCCACTCAAAACCCAATTAAAAAACGTCTATTTTGTATAATACAAATCTATACGAAAATTTTATGTTTTTGTTTCAGTTGCGAATTTTAGTATATCTTCATTCGAGAACTAAGGGTACACTTGTAAGATCGGATTCAAAAGATCCCTGGATAATTTCAAATGTTATATTATATAAATTTTTAACCATATTTGCTATTAAATCTTTTGATGTTAAGTATAAAATACCTGTATATACAGTTGTCGGAATTTTCCCATCCGAATATAAACCATTGACAGAATTTTTCCATCCGTAATCAAATCCATGTATTAACGTACATGTGAGATTGTAGATACTTACTATGCACCCCGGAAGTCCATATTTATCCATAAAAGTATTCCCGAAGGGTATTTCAAGAATAGCTCCTATCTTTGGATCATTATCCTCATATTTGACAAATACATCTCCATTATTAATTTTTACTATACCCGTTATATTAGCTCCAAATACTTTATATTGGTCAATATATAAATCATAATCACCATTTTCTACTTCAAAAGTCCATACACAATTTTGAGTATAGTTCACGTTCCTTGTCGTAAATTCTACATTTCCAGTTTTAACAATTCCAGTAACATAACCTCTAACTGTGCAATGGTTAAAATTATAGATAATATTACCTATGTTGATTATACCTGTTATATTACCTTCAATATTACAGTCAGTAAAGTTATAAATAATATTGCCATTGGTGATATTAGTAATTACATTGTTGACAGAAATCCCCCAAGGAACTGTGATTACAACACCCCCCTCATCAATGTTTGATGTAATATCAAAGATTCTATCTTTTCTAATTAACACATCTATACTTACGTTTTTTATTATCAAATTTGAAGAATCAAACCACCTATCTGAAATTAGTTCTAATGTAAAATTAACAGCAGAACTAGTATTCTGCCATAAAAAATTGAAATAATCTGTATATGAATCTCCTTCTAAATTATGACCTACTATATCTATATTTACTTCTATCTTCATATAATAGTCAACTGGAGGAGAAATATAATATATTTTGATATCCCCTACATCAACATTAAGATTTAGTTTTTCAGTAGATGTTGGAGATTTTGGGTAATATTTGAAAATAAGAGATTCATTAATCATTTCATAAGATAAGATATTAGTTGAAAGAATGGTGATAGGGGCGACGATAATAAGACTAAAGCCTATAATAATTATTGGTATTATTACAATAATACTTTTCTTCACCATCTTTTGTTACATCCGTGAGATTTATTAATTTTACAATTAATTAGATAAGAGAGCCTTTTATTTAAATTAATCCATCAAATATCTTTGATAAAAATCAATTTATAAAAGATAAAAATTAAAAAACTACTAAAATAATATTTACATTATATAAGTAAAATCGAATGGTGCGAAAAAAATGAGAATTACTGTTGAGGATTCAAGAACGGGAAAAGTAATCAAATTAGATGTAAAATCTCATCACCAAATAGAAAGAATAGTTGATATTATTATAAAGCATATGGGTATTATCAGCGCAGAACAACGTTCTTATTCTTTAGTACTTAAAGATCAAGAACTCCCAAATACCATTACAATTGAGGATGCTGTTCATAAATTTGGCTTACAAGAAAATGATAAATTAATCTTATGGGCAAAAGTTGTGGGTGGGTCTTAAGTCTCAAGTTCAAGTTATTTTATATTTTAGTCATCGATGATTAAAATTTCATCATCTTCTTCTTCTTCCTCAAATAATTGATCTTCGATGCTATATTCTTTTTTAAGTTCTTCAACCGATGTTTTATTAAAAAATTCCGCAGCTTCTAAACATATAGGATAATTTAATGGATCATCAGGATTAGGATGTTCTACCAGAGTTCTAAGAGCTTTAATCGTCGTTTCTAAATCAGATAACCTTGACCATTTTTTTAAGACGTTCAAGCAAATATATCCTGTCCCTGTGCTCCTTGATGGGTTTTTAACAGGATGGATATTTGGATGAAAAATGCTTGAAAACCAAGAAAAATCAATCCCACCAGGATAAGGAAATGATCTATTAATCTTCAAGAAAATTCTATGAGATGTTTGTGGTTTTAATTCACCGTCTAATTTAGTTACCCCAAAAGCATTGATTAATATTGTAAATTCAACACTATTATTACCTTTAATTACAGAATTTTCTACTAACACTTTAAGCTTTTGAATATTTTTAAGTTCATTTTCGATCCTATCTTTCCATATTTCATACGGAAGTTCTGGCACTTTCTTCAACCCTTTAATTTCTTAATTTTTTATATAGAGTATTATATTGATATTTTTTTATACCTTACTTTTTTAATATTATCTTCTAAATTCATTTTTTCTTTTTATATGAACATGTCCAGCATTCTGGGTTCTTTAATTTTTTTACAATCCTAAATTGATTTAATAAACCATTGTAATTAAGTTGTTTACCAATCAAAGGTTTTCCTATGTGAGGATGCCATTTACCATGTTCTTTAAAATAGTCTAAACCTAAAAGAAATTTCAATACTTGTTGAGATTGTAAACCACCTATAATAGATGTGGTGGTGATGATTGTTGCCATTTTTGCTATTGTCTCACCATTTTCACTTTCGATTTCTTGACCGGTACATGAAAATTTTTTCCACATGATATCTAAATCAGTATTTGAAATACTACATTGCAAACATGCGGCATCTTCTTCTCCAGAATATACAGATTGTACACTACCATAAAATTCTTCAATTCCTGAATCTACAAAGGGAACATCGTTGTAATAAGCATAATTGTTTGCTTCAATTCTAGCCTCTACGTTATCTAAACATGAACATATTACATCTGATTTTGTATAGAGCTTTTTATTAATATCTTTTAAATCCTTTTTTATTGCCATTATAGACGTGTCCGGATTTAGTTGCTCACATGCACTTTTTATAACATCGACTTTATATTCTTTATTTTGAGCGCTTTTTTCATTAAATAGTACACAACGATTTAGATTAGAAATATTAATAAAATCATAATCTATCAATATTAGTTTTCCTATACCGGTTAAAACTAAGTTTTTAACAACTTCATTGCCAGTAGCCCCTACACCGATAACCATCACTGTGGCATTAGAAATTTTACTTTGATCCCAGCCAAATATACGCTTTTGGCGATCAAACTTATCTGAATCTATTGATTCAATCCCATAAACTTTATACTCATCTTGATTTTTTTTATTATTTTGCATTTAGATTTTAAATTTATGTTATGTTTGGTTTATCAACTAAAACAGCATAGCTAATTGATTTATAACCTTTATCTGAAGAATTATCAAGAGTGAAGAATTCTAATTCATCTCTTACGGGATCTATAACTAAGGCCACCTGGAAACTTTCTGGGAAGAAATAATTTTGTGTTTTTATATCAGTTGTAGAGAGAAAGCATCCAAAATCAGGATGAGAATGCCACCATCCCAAAATTCGAAGCGAAGGATTATTTCTTGCTTTTTTTAGTCTTTGAAACTTCTTTTCATATTTTCCTGCAGTTCCTTCTATTTGAGCTGTTGAATATTTTTCACTATGCACTGCGCCCAAAAGAAAAAGTAGATCCTCAATAACAATATAAATATTATCTTTCCATTTTAATATATTTCCAATTAAATAGCCGAAAATTTCATTTTCAATGTTCTTACATAATTGAATAATCTTCCGAATTGTGTTATCATAAATATATACAGGAAATATATATTTTTTTTCGAATTTCATGATTTATAATGTTTCCAAAGTTCTATAAATATATTTTTATTGATACTTGGCTTTAAATCTTCCACTCTTTTCAATTATGGAATTTTGAATCATTTTGTTTATTATTTCATATATTTCTTCTTTCGCCTTTTTATCAATCGCAGAAAAACCAAAAGTTATTAATCCAAATGATTCAGTTATTTTTTCTGGTTCAAAAGATGATTTCGTCAAATCTTGAAAGTTAGCAATAATATAAAAATCTGCTTTAATTGCCCTTCTTTTTAAATGATCATAAATGTTCTTAGTCCTACCTAAATTGCCAGCACCTGAATTTGTAACGATACAAATAATATCAAATGAATCCAGTAGAGGCTTATATAAAGCAGAATTTTCATATATATCTTGTAAATTAACCTCTCTAATAATAACCTCATTTAATTTTTCAAAATTAGATAAAACAACCTTTTTTTCTAATATTTCATTAAAATCATCGTCCAATTCCAAGACAGTTTCTCCAGGAAATAAGTTTAAAATAGAAGTTTTGCCTACTCCTTCTTCTCCTATTAGCAATATCCTTGGAGGTATAAAAATATGTTTTTCGGTAAATTCATCTAATTCTTTAATAATTTTGATTTTTTTATCCCAACTAAACGATTTAAGTTTATATCGCCTAATAAATTCTCGTTTTAATAATTCTAATCGATTTCTTAATTCTAATTCTTGATCTCCCCCACCACTTATTAGTATATACATGAAATTTTGCTCATCATAAGAATAGATAAATTTAAAGTTCGTAAAGTTCAAGGATCTTATTTTACCTCCTCCTAATTTTCTACTGTAATCATTAAAAGTAGTGAGGTAATTTACTATATCATTATCAACAACATGGGGACTCATAAATGTTTTAGAATAACATAATTCTCCCTCTGCGGTGATAATAAATATTTTTGAGATCATTCCAATTTTGTATTAATTTATTTTAATAATTTTTATTTTTTTCATTTTAAATTTGTTTTTTCATAATCTTTTCTACTATTGAAGATTTTACCATCTCACTAATTATGTCATTTATTTTTCCTTTTGCCTCTTTTTTAATTGCCGAGAGCCCAAAAGTTTTAACTCCAAATATTTCCTCTATTTTTTCGGGTTCAAAAGATGTGCTTTCTAAATCTTGAAAATTAGCAATAATGTAAAAATCAGCTTTCTTTACTCTTTCTTGTAACATAGAAAATAATCTTTTTGTTCTTCCCAAATTACTAGCTCCAGAGTTAGTGACAATACATATAATATCAATAGCATCTAAAAGTGTTCTATAGACTTTTGTATTGTCAATCAATTCTTTTAGATCAAGTTCTCTTAAAATTAATTCGTTTATTCTATCGAAAACAGGTAAATGTATTGGCTTTTGAATTATTTCAATTAAATCATCATCTAATTCTATTATAGTTTCTCCCGGAAATAAATTCATGATTGTACTCTTTCCCACTCCATCTTCGCCAACTAGTAAAACTTTAGGAGGAATAAAAATATTTTTTTCTGCAAACTCATCAAATTTTTCATATTTAGTTGTTTCACATGACCAGTTTTTTAAATCCTCATAATATCTCTTCATAAATTCCTCTTTAAGTAACTCAAGTTTCGCAGTGACTTCTTCCTCTGGGTCATTAATATCAGTTACTATAATAAACATTCCTAGTTTTTCATCATCATAAGTATAAACAAAATTGAAATTTCTGAAGTTTAATGACTTTATTTCTCCACCCCCTATTTCTTCAGCTATATTGCTAATCGCGGTTAGAAATCCACTTATCAAATCACCACTAATTTGATCATCACCGATAAATGTCTTTGAATAGCAAAGCACGCCACCAGGACCAATAATAAGTATTTTTGAAATCATTTTGGGGTTTATATTATATCCATTTATTAATTAATTTAATAATAGAAAGATTGATTATTTAAAATGATCATATGAAATTTCAACAATTATAAATATATTATTCTCATTTAAATACAATTGTGAAATATTTTGGATGAAAGAGACGAAGATACGCAACCCCATGATAAGGAACCAACAATTATAAGCTCCGAAGATCAAGAAATTAAAGAAAAGAAACCTCCAAATGATAAAATAATTTATTGTAAAATAGTAGAAAATGATAAGAATTCAGATTTTTAAAATAAAGAAGCCTAACTTTAGTAAAACTAATTTAATTCACTTTTTTGAAAAAATATAGCCAAAATTAATTTAAAATAATAGTAATATCGTCATCATTCTCTATTTTACTCCCATCTTGTTCTTTTTTAGAAGAAGAATATTTTTTAATAATTGAGTATTCAACCATTTCTGTAATTATGTTATAAATTTTTTTATTTGCCTTTTTTGATATAGCTGAGATACCAAAAGTCTTTATTTTAAAATATTCTTCAATTTTTTCGGGCAGAAATGACATATCTTTTAAATCTTGGAAGTTAGCAATTATATAGAAATCGGCTTTTTTTACTTTTGGTTTCAAAAGAGTGAACAGTCTTTTTGTTTCTTTTAAATTCTTTGCCCCTGAATTGGTAACGATACAAAAAATTTCCACAGAGTCTAAGAATTGTTGATGAGTATTCAAATTATCAATTAAATCACGTAGATCAATTTCCCTGACAATAATTTCCCCTATCTCTTTTAGTTTTGGTAAATAAATTGTTTTTTGTATAATATCATTCATATATTCATCCAGTTTTATTACTGTATCTCCTGGAAATAGATTCATAATAGTCGTTTTTCCCACACCAACTTCTCCAACTAACAATATTTTAGGAGGAATAAAAATCTGTTTCTCAGTAAATTCATCAAAGCTTTTAAATTTTCTAATATCATAATCCCAGTTTTCTAAATCATGTCGATATCGTTTCATAAACTCCATTTTTAATAATTCTACTTTATATCTTATTTCGTCTTCCAAGTCATCAACGTCAGTTATAATTATGAATATATAAGATTTTTCATAATTGAAGGAATAAAAAATATTAAAGTTCCTAAAACTTAGAGATTTTATTTCTCCTCCACCAATTTCCTTAGCAATGTCGCTAACAGCTGTAAAGAAACCACTTACAAAATCTTCATCTATTCTTTTTTCATCCATAAATGATTTTGAATAACAAAGAACTCCATTAGACTTTATAATTAATATTTTCTTAATCATTAAAAATCTTTAATCTGTCAGTTTTCATTTAATGATAGATCTATTGCTTATTTAAAACATTATAATTCTTCAATCTCCGCAAGAAAAATATCTGCTATTTTATTCCACTTCTCTTTAATATCCGATTGAGTTGATGCTGAATTTGTCATTTCTTTTCCCTTTTTCAAGTTTTTTACAGCTAGTTCATCACTTTTGAGTTCTTTATAACAGATACCTAGCTTAATATAAGTTTGATTAATATACCATTCGTTATTGGCTATTTCTATTACCTTTTGAAACTGCTTTATGGCATTTTGATAGTCTTGAAAATACATTAATATTTCTCCGTATGTATCGTAATAAATTCCAGTCTCTGGATTACGCTTAATGAGATCACGAATAACATCCAATGATTCTTCCTCCTTATTTAAATATTGTAACCAATAAGCTTTATACACTAGTAGTTCATTATCCTTTGGATATTTCTGAAGTAATTCATTAATTATTTCAAATCCATCTTTAACCTCCTTTATTCTTTTAAGTACAGAAGCTTTTTTCATTTTGATATCCTTTTCACTTTCAGGAAATATTTCTAGCATTTCATCTAATAAATTTATAATTTCGTCTATTTGGTCAAAATAGATTAAAATTTTGATTTTAGAATAATATAATTCAAGATTTTTTGGAGTTTTTTCGATGTCTTGATTAATCTCTTCAAGTTCCTTTTTATATTGCTTTTCTAAATCTTCTGAATTCTGCGTTTGAAATACTTTTAGCATACCCTGCCAGATAATTCCCTCTAATTTATCATATTCCTCTTTTAACTCTACTTTTGCTTCAATCTTATATGCTAAATAGTTAATGTAATTTGGTAAAAATTCCCTTAAGGATTCCTTTAATCTTTCATCAAATAGTAAATCGGTAATTTCCTCTAAAATACTATTTAATGTGGTATTAATATCTATTGATCTTGAAAATAATTTATCTAGATAGGTAAATTCACTGATGGAATCTTCAGTAATTGCACGTATTATTGTTTCTAACTTTTCATTTTCCTGGAAGTAATAAAAATTGCCGGGAGGTACCTTTAATTTAAAAAATTTTATTGGATATATGTTATTCTCTACAATTTCATCAATATAATAAGTAAGCGTATTCTCCTTAATTCCATATTTTCGGGAGAATTCTTCAGATGAAATATATTCTGGATACCGAACAGGATGATTCAATGAAAGATATAACAATATTTTATGAAAATCATCCTCATTTTTTAACAAAGACTCAACTCTATTATAATCTAGTTTTAATACGTTGTTGAGAAACCTAAATTGTGTGCGTGTATCATTTATGTTAAACTCATCAAAAAAATTTAGTGTCTTGCGAGCAACTTCTTCAATTCTCTTACTTTCCTCTTCCAAAATCGTTTGTCTATCTAAATCATAATATTGCAACATTCGTGAATACTCAGATTTACCTACTTGAGTAATTCTGTATTCTTTCTTATCATCATCTTTTCCTACATACCCATTCCTTATCATTAATTTCATTGTCTTGGATAATGATGACTGATTAATAGAAAGCGGTTCTGCTAGAAAATCTGCCCACTTGCAGTAGTTATTATTATACAACATCCACAAAATCCAATGGTCATAATTCCTACTCTTTAACATTATTTCAGGAGGATAACTCAACGTTCTTTTTTTCTTCTTTACTTTAGATAAATCATGGAATCTTCTCTTGCCTTCAGACGTGATTTTATAATGTCCTTTTGAAATTTTATTTATATACTTTTCATTTATTAACGTTGTAAGGTATCTTGAAAGTGTAGATGTAGATATTTCAAGTGGTTCCTGAATAAAATCAGACCATTCACATTCTTTGTTATTATATAACATCCAGAGAATGATATGCTCGAAATTTTTCTTTTCTAAACTTGGAGGGTTAAAAATTTCTTGAGGTGGGTAATTTCGACTTGACATTTAATATATAATTCTATTTTATGAATACTAAGTGAAGATGTGTATTGGTTCTATTTATATTTATCTTTCAATAACCCCATGATAGTTCGGAACTATCATAGGACTACGAAAATAAAAACTGATAATGAGACAAAATAATTGCTTTCTATCAAAAATTAATTGTCAAAAAACAGATTATTTTTTCCTAGTTTCCCCCTACTTCCAAAGTAGTTCGGAACTCTCATGAAACCGCTATATTCAAAACTATAAATGTAACTGAATGTATATTTATTATTGAAAATCTTTTGACCGATCTAAATTTAGAAAAAAAGGTTTGATGCATTAGGAATTCGTCAAACTGAGAATGACTTCGATACAATGAATCCATTTCCATATGAATTCACTAGATTCAAGGAAGGGAGAGACTTTAAACATGGGTTGTTTTTTTTTAATTAACTTATAGAATTGGAAGAATATCTGTAGGATAGTAGATTGTCGATCTATTATACCACCTAAACTAATATTCTTCCATTCTATTTTTTTTCTACTAAAAATTTAATAGTATTCGTAATAATCATTTTAGCGTTTTAAGAAAGCTTTATATAATTATACATCTAGACTTACTTTAATTACAATCCTCTTCTATTATATCCTTCTATGAATGAGTCTGGAAAAGAATTACGATTTAAGATTACAGTTATAGGAGATGGAAAAGTAGGAAAGACATCTCTTATTAAAAAATTCACTCAGGGTACATTTGATACTAACTATGTCGAGACGATTGGGGCTCAATTTTCCAAGTATGATAAAAAAATAGATGGGGATAATATAAGATTATTATTTTGGGATATTGCAGGTCAAGATTCATTTCACTTTTTACGTCCTTCTTTCTTTAGAGAGAGTTCTGCTGCTATTATTGTATATAGTCTTGAAAAAAATGAGCTTGGAAGCCGAAGTTTTGAACATATAACTAATTGGTATGAGGATGTTAATCGTTTTTGTGGACAAATCCCTATTGTTATATTTGCTAATAAGGTTGATCTAATTGAAGAAGATAAACTAGACCACTCACAAATTCAAAAAATTGTACAAAAACACAATTTTCTAGATTATTTTATTACTTCTGCGAAATCAGGACAAGGAGTTTATAAGGCATTTAATGCAATTATTAATAAATTGTATAATGATTTAATACGCTAATAACTAAAGTTGAAATTAAAAAGAAAAAATGTTAATCGAAATAGCTCCTGAAATTGATTAATTTTATTTAGTAAGGAACACTTACAACTTCCTTAACATCTGGAACAAACTGTTTAAGAGCCCTCTCGATACCTAGCTTTACCGTCTGTGAACTATAAGGGCATCCCGCGCAATGACCCATTAAACGAACCTTAACAGTTCCATCATCAGCTATATCGACTAGCTCCACATCTCCACCATCCATCTGGAGTTGTGGTCGAATCTTATCTATTACTTGTTTTATTTTATCTTTATCCAAACTCGATTCACTCATTAATATTATATTCTTTAATAAAAAAAAGGCAAATTAACTTTTAAAGGATTCTTTTTATATTTTATTAATATTTATTCATAATCGTTAATTTTACCAAAGCATTTTGATATTTTTATTATAGAATAAAGTGAATTTTCTAAAACTGTTTAAAACAGCTAAATCTCTCCATTTGAAAATGATTATTTCAGGTAATGATAGAGTTTTCTACTACAATGCTTCGTATCCTAATCGTAAGGCTTTTAAATTAGCTTCAATAGCTTTCTTAGGTACTACTTTCGGAATGATATCTATCAGCTGTTCCAAACCTAATGGGAAACCGTTAATTTTAGCTAGAGAACCTAAAAGAGCAACATTTAAGGTAAGGGGGTTACCTGCTTTTTTAGCTATATCTAAAGCATCTATAATATGAATATTTTTTGTCACCTCTCGTAATTGTTCTACTATCCTTCCAATAGTAATGTATGGTATCTCAGGATTTTTCACTCGCTCAAAAGTACTTTGAATAGGATGCCATATATAGTTGTTTAAAATAATAATTCCATTCGGTTGTAAGTATTCTATATATCTCAATGTTTCTATCGCTTCTATTCCAAGTAAAACATGCGCTTCTCCGTAAGGAATTAAGGGAGAATACACTTCCTTTCCAATACGAATATGTGTATAGATTGAGCCTGAACGCTGAGCTAATCCATGAGTTTCTGCAGTTCTAATTTTTAAACCGAATTCAGCACAAGCTAATCCTAAGATATTTGACATTAGCATTAACCCTTGACCTCCAACACCACATGTCATTATGTTATAAGTCATGACGAATCTCCCTGAGTATTTTATATGGTTTGATTACATTATGTTCGGAAGGGTGCTCTGGATCAGTATATGGACAAATTATGGAACATACCCCACATCCATCGCATAACTCAGCAGAAATATGCGAAGAATAACCTTTCCACATCTTTCCATCTTTATCAGAGAAATCAGTGATGCTAGATTCCATATGTATAGCAGGACAATAAAAATCTTGCATACAGGTATGACATTTTCGACATATTGTTTGATCCACATAATAGGGTTGAATCTTTTCTCCTCTTTTTCTCTTGTTTCTATCCTTCCAAAGTGCACAAGGTCCTCGGGATATAATAATCGAAGGACCTGGTCTCTCTAATGCCTTTTTAAATGCAGGGACGCAATTTTTAGTATCAAAACAATCATTGATGACAATATTGGTAAATCCAATCCCCTTAAGAACATTTTCAATCAGAATCCTATTTTTAGGAACATCACCAGCTCCGTATCCTGTACCGGGATTTGGTTGCTGTCCTGTCATAGCGGTTACAGAATTGTCTAAGATTATGACAACTACATCTTCATTATTATTGCAGATATTTATTATTCCAGGTAAACCAGCATGGAAGAATGTGCTATCGCCAATCACTGAGATTACTTTTTCATTAGCGGCTAATGAAACACCACTCGCTGTTCCTAATGTAGCACCCATAGCTAAAAGTAAATCATCAGCATTCATCTTCGAATAAACATCTTTATTCAATAAAAGCATCGAATAACAACCAATATCATTCATGAAAGCAATTTTATCAGATTTTCCTGTTAATGCTCTGTTTAATGCCCAAAAAGTAGATCGATGGGGGCATCCAGGGCAAAATACGGGAATTCTGGCAGGCAATATCGATTTCAGCTTATTAGATCTTTCTAAATATGCTTGGTATTCAATATCAGTCTTAACATTATAAATGTCCTTAAATGCTTTGAAGACAATTGGAACATTATATTCGAATGCTTCTCTAAAATGATTAGATTCTTTCCCAAAAATCTTGAGATCCGGATTTACATCCTTAGCTAATGCTTTCACATTTTGTTCAAGATATGGAGATAATTCTTCTACAATAATTACTCCTTTTAGTTTCTCTATGAAGTTATTAATTAAATTTTTAGGTAATGGATATGTCGTTCCTAATTTCAAAATCGGTGGGTTAATTTGGAGTTTTTTGCAAGCTTCAAGTACGTAGTTGTATGATACTCCGGAAACTATTACGCCGTAGTTTGAAGTACCATTAATTAATGAATTGAATTGTGAGGTTTCAAAATCGTTTCTGATTTTGTCCCTTTTTTCAAGAAGTTTTAATTTCAACTCTCTAGCTTTGCTTCCTACAGTTGCATATTTTTTATTACCTTTTCTAAAACTCCCTGAGGTAAATTCAGTTCTCTTTATTGGTTCCAACGGTACAATTGTAGATTGATGATTTATTCTTGTTGTAGTTCTAATTAAAACAACGGTTTGATATTTTTCTGACAAATAAAATGCTGATTTAACCATTTCTTTAGCTTCTACAGGATCAGTAGGTTCTAACATAGGAATGTACGCATTTGAAGCAAAAAATCGTCCATCTTCTTCACTCTGTGAGGAATGACAGAAGGGATCATCTGCAAAAACTAATACACATCCTTTATTTATTCCCGTATAACCTAAACTAAAGAATGTATCTGAAGCTACGTTAAGGCCTACACTTTTCATTGCTGTAAATGATCTCTGGTCTCCCATAGATGCTCCGGCTACGATTTCAAGAGCTACTTTTTCATTAGAAGCAACTTCCATTTTTATATTAAATCTATCAGCAATTTGCAAAAATGTATCTAGTATTTCTGATACTGGAGATCCTGGATAAAATGCTACGACCTTAACATCAGACTCAAGAGCAGCTCGAACAATAGCTTCATTACAAAACAGAAAAGCATTCGACTTTTTATTTGAAATAACATCTGAAATCATCGTTATCATAACACATATTAAAAGAAAATTGGTTAAGGATTACTAACCAAATATGATAGTTTAATATTATTTGAATATAACTCTAATTCTTATTTTTTATAATTTTAATCTTCAATACTTACATAACATCTTGTTGAAATAGTATATAAGTCAACAATAGAAATCTATGAAATAAACTATAGCGCTGGTGATTCAGCTGAATTTCAAATTATTAATTAAAGAGCAATTAAGATAAATCTTGAAATAATTAATGTGAAGGTGATTCTTGTTTTTGTTCCCTTATTTCTGCAAGGAAAAGGTCTATAATAGGTAACCATTTATTTTTTGAATCAAGATCACTTATAATTTTATTTGTCAATTCTTTTCCTTTCTTAAGATATCTTCTTGCTAACTCAAAATCTTCAAGTACTGTATAACAGATTCCTAACTTTATATACGTCTGGTGTATATACCACGCAGTAGGCTCAAATTCTATGGCTTTTTGGAATTCTTTTATGGCTTTTTCATATTCTTTAAAGGATATCAAGATCTCTCCATAGGTATCATGATAAATTCCTTTTTTTGGTTCATTTTCGGTTAGATTCTGAAGAATATCCACAGCTTCTTGTTGTTTCCCCAGATATGATAACCAATATGCTTTATAATTAAATAAATTAGTATCATTTGGGTATTTTTCGAGTAACTGTTCAATAATTTCTAAGCCAGCTTCTAGACTTTTATCTCTTTTAAGAGTGTATGCTTTTTTTATCATGATATCCATTTCTTGTTCTGGGAATTCTTCAATCATTTTCTCTAATACCATCAATGCATCATTATATTGGTTAAAATAAAGGAGAGTTCTAAGTTTTGAATTATATAATTCATAGTTCTTAGGATTTAGGTCGATTTCTTTATCAATTTCTTTAATTTTTTCTTCATATTGAGTTTCTAATGTTTCAGAATTCAGGGAATGCATAAGCTCTGTCATGTTCTGCCAGATTATTCCTTCTAGTTTATCATAAGTTTCTTTTAAATCTCTTTTCGTCTCAATTTTATAAGCTAAATATTTTATATATCCTGGTAAAAAATCTCTTAATGATTCCTTGAAATGTTTATGGAATGTGGTTTCACAAATTTCATCAAGAATATCATCTATAGTAGAATTTAAGTCACCAGTCCTTCCAAATTTTTCCAAATATTTGTTAGTTGCAATATGTTCTTCAGTAATAGCTCGAAGTATCTTCTCTAGTTTTTCATCTGAATGAAAATAATAATATTTATCTGGAGAAAATTCTAACTTAAAGAACTTAAGGTCATATAAATCGCTTTCTACAATCTCATTTACCCAAAAATAAACGGTTCTCTTTTTAATTGTATAATATCTTGAAAAATCCTCAAAAGATAGATAATCGGGATAAAAATCAGGATGGTTAATTGATATAAAGAGTAAAATTTTATGGAAATCCTCTTCATTTTTTAATACTCCTTTTACTTTTGAATAATCTAATTTTAACACATTATTAAGAAATCTAAATTTGACATGGTCATCAGTTATTTTGAATTTATCAAAAAATTGGGATGTCTTTATAGTAATTTCATCAATCCTTTTCCTTTCCTCTTCTAAAATTGTTTGTCTGTCTAAATTATATTGTTGAAGAATCTTCGAATATTCTGCCTTTCCTGATTGAGTAATTAAATATCTTTTGTTTTCGTTGATGATAAATCTCTTTTTGATTAATGAACTTAGACTTTTTGATAAGGATGATTGATTTATAGAAAATGGTTCCTCAAGAAAATCAGACCTTTTACAAAAACCATTATTGTACACCATCCATAGAATCCAATGGGAATAATTCCTCACACTTTTTAAAATGATTTTTGGTGGATAACTCAACTTTCGTTCCTTTCTTCTTTCTTTTGATAACTCATTGAATTTCTTTTTCCCTTCTGCAGTTATTCTGTATTGTCCTCTCGCAAACTTTTCAATAAATCCTTTAAAGATTAATCTTGTGAAATGACGCGATAACGTAGAAATGGGAATTTCAATTGGTTTTTGCTCAAAATTAGACCATTCACAACTTTCATTATTTGCCAACATCCAAAGAATTATATGGTCATAATTCTTTCTTTGTAGTTTCGAGGGGTTAAGAATCTCGTCAGAGGGATAATTTAATTTTCCCATTTTCTAAAAAAATAAAACATTATTTTCGATAGATATAAATTGGGAACATTTCTATTTATACCTATTTTTCAAAACTTCCACATAATTTCGGAATTTTCAAGGAATTATCGAAAGTGGAACTATAAATGGATAGAAATCTACACTTTTCATTGATCATCATCTTAATGATAAAACTTGGAATTAAAAATTTAAAAAAAGATTTGAATAAAAAAAAATATTTGAGGTGAAAATGGTAGTGAAAAAGAAATTAAAAATGACTATACCACTGATCGCAACAACATTTTTAATAACGATCTTCGCACTTGTTTCATCAGTTAACGCTTGTCCCTCTAATCATATCTTAGTCATAGCAAAAGGGGATGACTTAGATATCGATGCTACTAATCTTATTATAGGGAGGATTAAATTCGGTGAAGGCGATGAGCCTCCATCGGTGAAAGCAGTTTTCCATCAAAGAATCTATGATGAATCAGGTAAAAAACTGTATGAGATGAAGGGAATGCTTGAAGATGGATTACTTCTAACGACTCATTATTACTTTTATTGTCCAGTCTTTGAAGTCTATTTTATTAACATTTCGTGGGTCATGGGTGAGGGAATGGTTAAAACTACTGATACTGATTACACAGTATTTTTTCGAAATTTATTTCCAATAACCATGCCAAATACTGAAGGCAAATACGTATCAGCACAGATTTTAATGTTTCTAAGCCCTACAGCTGAATATTGTGATAATGATCCCGGAGCAATTAAGCCAGGATCCCCTGGCAATCCAATCAAAATTTTAGAACTAGGAGCATGGGCACTTGCTGCGGTTATATGGGAAGTTGAAACACCGATGGGTCTAATGGAATTACCGGTCGGTCCATTATCTTCTTTGACAAAATACTTGGAAATATAGGTTCCATAACGTCAAATCAATTGTAACAGATAAAAAATATTTTCTAAAATCTTTTTTTTTTTTGAAAAAAACTGATCGTCAATTTGATGATAAAATTAATACCAAAAAAAAATAAATTTAGTTGAAAAAAAAAATAACCGAAATTAAAAAACTTACAAAAATCGTACTTTTAGTGGATGTTATTCTTTGGTTCATATTTGGGATACTCCTTACATTTCTATATGATATTACCTTGAATCCTATGGGTTGGACTAATCCCTATCTCCCAAGATTATTTGGAGGAGTTAATTTAGTATCTGCTATTTTCGCAATTTTAATGCTTCGCAAAAAGGAATGGGAAGATATTAAATTGACATTTGAGTATTTTATAGGGTTACTTATAACATCATTAATCATTGAAGTTGCCGTATATACTACATTATACTCCACTTTTGAAGCTTCATGGAGACTACAAGGTTTATTTACTATAACTGTAGAGGCTGTACTTTTTACGCTTGGAATTGTCTCTTTTATCAAACAGAGAAGCTAAACGCCATATATTAAAAAATTTCTAATCAATTTTTTTTTTAACCCTTATTTATAGAAATAAAAAACACTCTGTCTTTTTTCAATGGAATTAAACATTATATTTAAAATACTATTTAGCTTAGTATTTTCATAAAGTTATAATCTAATTCTCACAAATTTATGTCTCATCCAGAGCTAAATCAGCTTACATTGGCAGAAGAGCTTTTTGATAATGGCAAGCTTAATGAAGCTCTTGATATATTAAATGATGAGATCCATTTTGAGGGGCTTACTCTTCAGCAAAAAAGTCATTTTCAGTTTCTTAAGGGTCTAATACTTTTTTATCATAATAAATGCGATGATCTTATTAATTTAGGTGAGAAAATATATACTGAAGGTCAGAATCGTAATGATTCTCTCCAATCTTTTGATGGGTTGTGGTTTATTTCCACTGGATTGGGTTTATCGAATAAATATGATGAAGCATTCAAACTTATTAAAAAAACTGAAATCTTTATCAAAAATATTTCGAATGTATCTAAAGATGTTTTAACTTTAAGAAAAGTTCGTCTAAGTGTAATAAAGGCTTATGTTGGATTGTTTGGTGGTAAAGTAGATTTGGTTGAGAAATCTTTAGAGTGGATCTTAGATTCACAAGAAAAATTTGATAAATCATTCGAAATCGTATGGGCTAATCTTTTAATGGGGTGGTTTGATCTTAGTAGGGAGCACTTCAAAAAAGCATTATCTCTTGCAAAGGAAATTAAATTTAATCACTTCTGGATTGGTTTGTGTCGAATCTTTTTTGGAATGTATTATTTATCTATTGGCGAAATGGATAAAAGCTTGAAATATAACAAAAAGGGTTTAGAATTATTTAAAAAGATGAAGAATAATGCTCATATTGCATTTCTATTAAATAATATGGGGATTTTATATGGTGAAATGGGTGAATATGAACTTGCTTTGGAACATTTAGAGGAGAGTATAAATCTTTACGAGCAGAATCCTCATAGTTTGTTTAATATAGAAACCACTATTGATAGTTTAATAACCTTAGCCATTGAACATGGAGATAACGAACGTGCTCAAAAACATTTTCATCGTCTGGAAGATATTTATAACCAAAAAAGAAACGATATAATTGAAATTATTTACAAATTTGATAAAGCCCTAATTTTAAAAACAAGTTCTCGAATCCGAGATAAAGCAAAAGCGGAAGAATTATTCAAAGAACTTGTAGAAACTGATTTTACAAATTCTGATCTTATTATAAAAGCTCATGTCCATCTTTGTGACTTACTTCTCACGGAATATCGTATAGAGAATAACATTGAGGTACTTAATGAACTTAATTATTATATTTCCAGGCTATTGGATATTGCTGAAAAGCAACATTCATATCTAGTTTTTTGTGAGGCGTTCATATTACGAGCCAAAATAGCTTTAATTAGTTTCAATATGAAAACAGCAAGGCGTTATTTAACTCAAGCTCAAAAAATAGCGGAATCTTATGGTATGAAACGATTAACAATGAAAATTTCATATGAACATGATGAATTACTTAAAAAAACTAAAATGTGGGAGAATTTGAAACCTTCTGAAGTGTCCTTATCTGAACGTTTGGAGCTTAGTGGGTTGAACGAGCAAATGGGAAATATGGTAAAAAGACGAATGATTGAAGTTCCAGAGATATCAAAAGAAGACCCTGTTATGTTACTAATCTTAACTGAGGGTGGGAATCTCTTATTCTCTAGAAAATTTATTGAGGAATTTCTTTTTGAAGATGATATCTTAGGGGGCTTTCTAACTTCGATAAATTATTTTATTAGTGAAGTATTTTCTGAAGGGCTTGAAAGGGCCGTTTTTGGTCAATATACACTTCTTATGATGCCCCTTGAACCCTTTTTAATTTGTTATATCTTTAAGGGGCACTCTTATTTTGCTCAACTTAAGATAAAATCTTTTATTACTTCACTACAGAATGATAATTTTATTTGGCAATCTTTACAGAAATTTTTCCAAAAGAGTAAATCTATTCAAACTAACGATATCCCATCGCTTGAATCATTGATAATAGAGATTTTTATCAGAAAAAATATTCAGTAGAATTGTAATATTCAATCACTCCAGCACACCAAAATTTTATATTAAACTAAACCTAGTCTTACATTAAAAAAAAATTATATTTTCATTAAGAATTAGAAATCTGATGAATATTTCTGAGGAATTTCGATTTAAGATAGTAGTTGTTGGAGATGGAGCTGTAGGTAAAACATCCTTAATTAAAAAATACACAAAAGGAACATTTGAAAAGGATTATGTAAAAACAATCGGGGCTCAGTTTTCAAAATATAATAAAGAAATTAATGGAGACATGATTAGGTTAATATTCTGGGATATAGCAGGTCAAGATGATTTCAATTTTCTGCATCATTTGTTTTATAAAGAGGCTAAAGCAGCAATTATAGTATATAGCCTTGAAGAAAATGAACTTGGGAAAAATAGCTTTACACATATAAAGAACTGGCATGAAGTAGTAGTAGAAAATTGTGGAAATATTCCAGTGGTATTATTTGCTAATAAAATAGATTTAGTGGACGAAAATAATCTAAATATCACAAAAATCCAAAATCTTGTTGATCAACTTAATTTTTTGAAATTTTTCTTCACATCCGCAAAAACTGGGCAAAGGGTTGTTGAAGCGTTTAACGCGATTATAGAACAACTATATTTTAAATTCAAATCGTTGTAAAAAATAGTATGAATCCATGAAATTATATATTTTAATTTTTTAACATTTCTCTATTTTTAGTTTTATGATGATATATCAAGAAGTTAACATATTTGAAAAAAAATTGAAAATTACATTTTTTTAGCTACCTTCGATAAACACTTTAAAGGTTTAATACCTTCAATTATTAATTGAGATTATGATTATTATGAATGCTAAAGAATTTATGGATCAATTGAAAGAAGTTCAGAAATTAATGAATTTAGAAAAATATAAAGAAGCAATTATAATCCTTGACAAATTAAAAGAATTAGAAAAAAAGGGCGAATATAATTTTAATTACAGTTTAATCCACACTTTATATCAAATAGATTCTAATTGTCGGTCAAATTATAATCAAGCAATCATATTAACTCATATTAAAAAGATTTCAAATAAACAAAAATTAATTTCTTTGCAAGAATTAAATAAAATCATTAAAAACGACGAAGAATTGGATATTAACGAGGACATTTTAAGAAGAGAAGTGGAATTACTTATTCTAAGAAATTTAATAACTGGTGTCATAAAAAAAGACTCAATTATTTTAAAATCAAGTTAATTAGATTGGGGGCTATAGTAAATAAATTCTCAATTTTTTGAAAAACATAGTAAAGATATAATTAGATCAAATTTTTATTTAATCTACTATCTGAGAAATATTTTGCTTATACCTAAAGCATAGAATAACTTGTCTTTCAGGAAAATTTAATATAAATTTTCTAGCATTTTTTAAGTCTATTTTTTAATTCAGTATTAAAATTCTCCTAAGATAAATTATGATAGTAGATCATCTTGATAAAACGATTAGCATAAAAATTGTATATTTTGGTCCAGCTTTATCAGGTAAGACGACTTCTATAAAATCTCTATTTTCTCACTTTGGTAAAAAGGAAGACTTAAAATCGATTGAGAGCACTGTAAAAAGGACTTTATTTTTTGATTATGGTGTGGTGACATTCCAAAATGAGGAATGGTTGTTAAAAATTAACATTTATACTACAACTGGTCAAGATTTTTACATTATAACAAGACCAATTACTATACGGGCAGTTGATGGGATTATTTTTGTTATCGATTCCCAAAAGAAAGTATATGAAAGGAATTTAATTTCTTGGAATGAATTAACATCATATTTTCAAGATGTTCTTAACAATATTCCAATTATAATAGCCTTTAATAAACAAGATTTACCAGATAAATTCAATTCTATACAATTCCTAAAAAGAATCACCTTTCAAAAGTACAAAAGAATGGATTCACGAAATACTATAGCTATTAATGGAGAAGGTATTTTAGAATGTTTTGAAGAGATATTAAGATTAATTTTGAAAAAATATTTTGATTATAAAGAAATTTCAGCAGTTCATTAGAGAATATAGTTCAAGTTTACCTAAAAAAAACTTGCTTCCGCGACAGGTGTTTGTATCCTAATACTTTGTTGACTGTTATCTTCTAAAATAGTAATAAGAGCTGAAATATCCTGCTTAATTTCATAGATAATCTCTTTTTCTTCATCCTTTTTCCATATATTAAATCCAGTTAAATTTGGAGCAGTTTCAAATAATCCTTCTTGTAACCCTAATACTTTAACAGTCACACCTTGAAGCTTTTCTTTTGAGATATTCTTTATTCTTAATTTATATCTATCGATATCAGAGTCAATAGAAATGACCTTATAGACTTTTTGAAATTTAGAAGAGATTCCGTCGAATAAAGAAGAAGCTTCAGCAGCACCACCCGCGAATAAATCAACACCAGCTTTTTCTTCTGAAATAGGACTTCCTGTAATTGTAATAGGGACTTCTAATTTGATTGGTTCTTGCCCAAATTCAGGTTTCTTTTTTCCTATAATTAATAATGACCATTTGGTATAAGCACCATAACGAAAACCAAAAAGTTCTTTTTCAGAAGGAGACCATAGATAATTATGAGTTGGTTCTGCGATTTCAGGGACTTTTAAAAGCAAAAATCCTTTATCAATATTTGTGGTTTTGCTATCACCTGCTATTGCGGGTGGGAGTTCTTCAACTTTACTGCAATTTTGCCCATATGCTTCACAGTAGCACACTATATTTGCATTTTGTAAAAGTCTTACTTCAATCTCTCTTAGAATATCAGAGGTGAAACTTATTTTAATTGTTTCACCAGGTTTATAAATGTCTTTAGTAAGTAAGACATTTAATCCTGAAATTGAAAATGAAATAGGATTTGGCATTTTAGTTTGAAGACCAGAGTCTTTTGCTTTTATCTCTATATCATGAGTTTTATTAATAATTAACTCATCTTCAGGATTGATTGGATTTGGTTGTCTTAATATTAATTTTAAAAAATATTTTAAATTTCGATTCTTAATGGTAGGAACTACATTTGATTTTATTAAAAGGGATTTTTCTCTGATATATTCTCCTGCTTCAAAATGGCCTTTACTAAACACTTCCTCTTTAGAGACCTGAAGCTCTCTCAAACATGGAGGATTTGTAATTAATCGAATACCACTCCACAAAATATCAGAGTCTTTCTCAAAATTAAATTTAGTTCTAACAGTAAGCTTATCTCCAATGAATACAGAACCTTCACCTAAGTCTCTTAATTCTAGTTTTACCAAGTCCAAACAGATTTAACGTTTATTATTATCTTAATTTTATTATTTAAAATATAGACTTTTATAAAAATTTTTTATTATTAATTGTTAAGACTTATGGATTTAAGTATTTTAGCTATACATTTAAGATTTTTTTCAAGAGTGTTAAAGTGTTAGTGAATTTATAAGAATTATTCGTACGTATGAGTCAAAATTATTAAATTGTCGATAAGTAAATAATTTAACTCAATATTATTATTATAATAGAAAAAAGAAGTATTATGATTAAGAAAATGTCAAAAAGATTAGGCTCTACTATTAAAGCAATTCTCTTCGATCTAGATAAAACACTTCTTGAAGTCGACCTAGATATGTTTGTCTCACAATACATAAAACTTTTAGCCCAAAGCGTAGCTTCTCTAAATATATCTCCTAAAAAGTTTATTTCAAAGTTAATGAAAGCTTCCAGAGCTGTTGAGAGAAATAATGGTCATATTACAAACGAAGAAGTGTATGCTAATGCTTTTTTTCCTTTAGAAGGGCATTCTAGAGAGGAAATCGAACCTTTTTTCGACAAGTTTTATAAAAATGATTTTCATAAATTAAAACAATGTACTAAAAGAAAACCTGAAGCAAGAGAAGTGGTTCAAACTGCTTTTGATAAGGGTTATGATGTAGTAATAGCTACGATGCCAATCGTGCCAAGAATTGCTATTGAAAAACGTCTTGAATGGGCCGGTGTAGCGGATTTTCCTTATCGTTTAATCACCACCCTCGAAAATAGTTGTGCTTCTAAATCTTTAATTCATCTAATATATTATGAGCAAATTTTAGATAGAATCGGTTATAGTGCGGAGAATTGTCTAATGGTTGGCGATGAGGATAGAGATATGGTTTGCAAACGACTCGGATTACAAACTTTTCTAATTGAAGGTAATCATAAGAAATGGGATAACAGTGTTCCAGAACCAACATATAGAGGTTCTTTGGAAGTTTTAAAATCTTTACTTTAATATTTTACGCTAAGGCCATGTATATCCAATTTTTGTCATACTATAAATATGAGTGGGATCTTCTATTAGTAATTTAGCTAAACATTTAGAACAAAGATAAACTTCTTTAGTCTTACCACTAAAGAAGCACATAAATAACTTCTCTTTCTTTAAACAGCCCTCACATCTCATCATTCAACTTATAATCTTTTATGAAAAGATAAAAATATTTTTATTAAATTCTCAATAATTTTCGGATGAAATTTTCTTTTTATACTCTGAAGCTATAAGAGTTAAAGTTAAATACAAAATCTTTTATAATTTTTTTTAAAAAGAAAATACTTTACTTCCCATTATTATCCCATCACTTTGAATGTTATTTTTAGAGCTTACAAAAATGAATGATCTCATATTGTTATGTTTGATTATGTTTATGTGTGTAAGGGCTATAGGATTAGGAGTTTCGATTGATTTCTTTTATGATTCAAAAGATCATAAATTCTTATATTTTATATTATGTTGGTGTTTTTGGATTGTCGCTAATATTTTTCCGATAATTGTTGATTTGACAGAAATTAATATTTTAATGGAGTTTTATCTCGTGTTAAATATATTGTTTGCTGTTCTCGGCTTTGTTTTTTATATTTGGGGATTTTTCAAATATTATCTAAAAGTGCCTTTTAGATTTATGGTATTTTTAACAATAATTACCATAACAATTCCCCTTTTACTATATATTATAATTGATTATATAAGTGCAATTCTGTTTTCTATGTTCCTTCTTAATATTTTACTTTTAGGTGGTTACATTATACCTCTAGTAAAAAAGAAAGACTTTATTAAATATATGGGAAAAAGTTTAAGATGGTATTTTGCGATAATATTAACATTTATTATTTATTTCCCCGTTTCAGCTATAAGCATCTCATTGGGCTATAGTTATGGACTGTATAATGCTGAAAATACATTGATTATAATACTGTATTATGTTCCTACTATTAGCTCTACTTTTTTACTTATTATATTACTTGTTCATCTTGAATATACCATTTCTTCTCGGGAAAAATTTGGACTGAAAGATAAATATTCTCATAATCTAGGAAATATTATGCAAGTAATTTATAGTGCTTCTGACATTGTTAAGAGGACAACTAAAATAGAAAATGAAGAAGAAGAAAAATTAGACTTGATTGAAAGAAAATGTAAGGAAGCTTCTAAATTAATAAAAGAGATTAGGAAACTTTAAAACATCTTTTCGGAGGGATCAGTATCGCCAATATATTTATAATTTATAATAATCAAGACCTTGTTGCGCTTTTTAAACGATTCTTAGGATTAAAGGGACATCAATTATTTGCTAAAGTGTTTAATCTTGGTTTGATATATATTAAATATTTTTATATCTCAAATTTATCATATTGTTAAGCATTAAAGAGAGAGGTTAGTTGTACTATGCATGAACTTATATTTTTTAGTATGTTGTTATTAGTCTTCATAAGATTACTTGGAATTATTGTCTCGGTGAATTTTTACTATGAATCAAAAACTAATACATACATTTATCTCACTATTGGATGGTGTTTTTGGGTTATCGCTGGCATTGTTACTCTACTTTCTGCAATTGTTATTAATCAAACGCAAGAAAAATTATTTCTTTTAATGAATTATATTTTTGGACCATTAGCAATATTTTTTATAACATCTGGACTATGCTCTTATTATATTAACATCTCTTCTAATAAAATTAGAGTTTTCTCTGTGGTCTTAATAATTTTACCCCTAACTATTTATCTTTCTTTAGGTATAATTCTTGTCGCGTTTTATGCCCGGATTTTTCAGTTTTTGGGAATCATATTTATGATCTTAATACCTATTTTAAAGTACAACACTTTTAAGAAAAAAATTGGGAAAAGCATTAGATGGTATTATCTAATGTGCTTTTCAATAGCTTTATATATACCGATAGCAGTTTTTAGTATGATTACTTCTATATCCTCCGGTTTATTCCAAAGTGAAAATATTACTATAATCGTTGGAGCGTATTTATCTATCATAATAATGACTATTTTGCTTATAGCATTCATAATTCATTTAGAATATACCATATCTAATAAACAACAATATCAATTGAAAGATAAATATTCTCATGAATTAGGAAATATTATGCAGGTAATTTATAGCGCTTCTGACATTGTCAAGAGGATAACTAAATTAGAAAATGATGAAGAAGAAAAATTAAACTTAATTGAAAGAAAATGTAAGGAAGCTTCTAAATTAATAAATGAAATAAGAAACATCTAATTATTTTTTAAAAAAGAATTTCTGAGGGATTAAAATAGCTAACATCTTTATTATTGATGATGACAAAGATATAGTTCTATTATTTGAACGACTTTTAGGATTAGAGGGACATCAAGTAATTGCAAAAGCTTTCAATGGGGAACAAGCTATAAAAATTTATAAAAATTTCCATAATTTTCCTGACATTATTCTAATGGATCATAGAATGCCTCTTAAAAATGGTTTAGAGACTACTAAAGAATTATTGCGTATTGATCCTAATTGTAAGATAATTTTTATTAGTGCAGATTATAGTGTTAAAAATGAAGCTTTAGAACAAGGTGCTATTGATTTCTTAGAGAAACCAATAGATTTCTCAACTCTTTTTAAATTAATTGAAAAATATAGATTACCTGAAAGCAAAATTCACTAAAATTAATGTTTCTTTTTTACTTTTTGATTAATTTCTTCATATCTAAAGCAATCAATTACATGGTCATTTACCATACCAACAGCTTGCATAAACGCATAGCAAATTGTTGGACCTACAAATTTGAATCCTCTTTTTTTCAAATCTTTACTCATTTGCTCAGAGATTTCTGTTTTAGAAGGTAATTCTGAGAGATCTTTAAAATTATTTATTATTTGCTTATGACCTACAAATTTCCATATATATTTATCAAAAGAACCGTACTCTTTTTTAACTTTTAAAAATGCTTTAGCATTTGATATCACAGCTTCTATTTTTCGTCGATTTCTTATTATTCCTTCATTATTTAGTAATTCTTCTATTATCTTCTCATTATAATTTACAATTTTCTGAGCATCAAAATCATTAAATGCTTTTCTATAATTCTCACGCTTTCGCAAGATCGTAGTCCAATTTAAACCTGCTTGAGCACCTTCTAAATTTAAAAATTCAAAGAGGAGTCTATCATCATGAATAGGAGTTCCCCATTCTTTATCATGATATTCCCTCATCTGAGGATTGTCACCAACCCAGCTACAGCGATTAATCATTACTAATTCAACTAAATACTTTTAATAGATAGCATTAATGCAAATAATAAAATTTGATGCAAAAATTGCCATAAAAATATTATATATAACTAGGTAAATTAAGATAAATAAAAAATAATCTTATATCAAATTACAATAAAAAGTGAATTCAATAAAAAATTTCTATTGAATTTATGGGAATGATGGAAGAAAAAATCTCATTTTGCGGTTTAGATTGTCTTTCTTGTCCAGCTTATATAGCTACTCAACATGGTGATAGAAAAGCATTAGAACGAATTGCAATTGAATGGTCTAATAATGAACTTAAATTTGATTCAAAAAATATTGATTGTGTGGGGTGTACTGAAGATGGACGTCACTTTAGTTGGTGTGATATCTGTCCGATAAGAAAATGCGGAATGGGAAAAAAAATAAAAAATTGCGCACATTGCATATATTATCCCTGTGAAGAATTAAATCAATCTCTTAAAAATTCATTTAAGGCAAGACAAAAACTAGATGACATTAGAAAAAATCTATAATATTATTATTCTCTATTAGATTTTTCAAAATTTTTACATTAGAATAAATAATATTCTAAAAACTCCATTTTTAATTTTTAACTTTAGATGCGTTTTTAGAAATTCCATTTATTACTTGTGGCCACACTTCTGGTGGTAAACTATGCCCCATTCCTTCAATAATGAGTAGCTCTGCCTTAGGAATCGCCTCCACCGTATCTTTACCTCCTTCAAGCGGAATAAGAGGATCAGCACTTCCATGAATTACAAGGGTAGGAACATTTATAGAACCTAAAGCTGATTTACGATTACCAGTAGCCATAATTGCTGCCATTTGACGTGTATAGCCAGGCTGATAATTTGAACGATCATATGAAGCAGAAACAAATTTACGCGCCCTTTCTTCATCAAAAGGAATACCAGTACCATGAAAAATTCGCATACGATTTACACCATCTTCAATAATTGCTTCACGTCCATTAGGTGGGGGTTTTATTAATTCTTGCATAACTTCTGATTTTGGGCGGGGTAAATCAGGATTACCTGTACTACTCATAATAGAAATAAGAGATAAAACACGAGAAGGGTGCCTGTATGCAATCACTTGAACGATCATCCCTCCCATTGAAGCACCACAAATATGCGCTTTTTCAATATTAAGAATATCAAGAAGTCCAACAGCATCATCAGCCATATCTTCTAAAGTATATGGTGCTTCAACTTTCTCTCCTTTTTGTGCAGCCATGAATAATTTCATCAAATCTGGTTCGCCTACTTTTTCAAATTTGGTAGATAGTCCAACATCACGATTATCAAAGCGAATCACAAAGAAACTATATTCCACGAGTTTTTTGCAAAATTCTTCGTCCCAATGGATCATCTGGTCGCCAAGTCCGTTAATTAATAATAAAGGCTTTGAGCTAGGATCCCCAAATGTGTCATATTCTATTTCAATATTATTAAATTTTGCCCTTGGCATAGTTTTTTCCTGTTACTACAATCTTGAATTATTACTATTTAGGTATTATTGAATGAGTATTAATTTTAATTAATTTAAAATTATTTCAATTTCAAAAAATCTATTTTTTTGCTATATACTCTTCAAGAAAATATTATTATAGAATATTTTTAAAAAGTTTAGATAGTTAAAAAAAAGGAAGTTAATGAAATTAAATTTTCTATAATATAAGCTTTTTAGAATTAACCCTTTTCCTTACGGAGTTCCCAGAATGTCCAAAATGCGAAAGCAAGATCAATAACACCAAATAAAATAATAAGAGGACTCACTAATTCTAATATAACAAATATTATTAAGAAAATTATAACCGTAGCTCTTGTTTGTGCTGTCCACATAAAAAATTTTTTCATTCCCTCTTCGTCTATGGATGCCCGAATAAAGTAATAAGCTAAAAATAAAAAAATCATTCCTAAGACACGTGAAGCTACATCAGGGGGATTTGGTTCTGCTAGTATTGTAAACATGAGTCCAGGAAAAAACAAAAATGTTATCCCCAAAAATATTAGATATATACCGAAGATAAAAACAGATAAGGCAGCTCTACTCATATCTTTAAACATTTAGAATTTCACCATTTAATCCTTAAATATAAATTCAGTTTCAATTTATTACTGATTTAAATTAGGTGTAAGCATTCTTCATTTTTAATAACTCTATTTATTAATTAGAAAATAAGTCAGAACTATTTAATTGAAAATATAATTTCTAAAATTTTGCCATTTTGAGTTAATTTCTATAATCTTAAAATGAAAAAAAGATATGAATAAAAATATTTATTCAGTATGAGCTGATATTATTAAATCAGCAAAAAGTTTCATGTCATTTAATAACATATTTAATTTATCTTGAGACTCTCTGTCCAAATCTCCGGATTTCATTACAAGCACAGATATAATATACTTGAAAATATGAAGTTCAATTTCTTTACCATCACCATCTCTTCCACCAAATTTAGCAGAATCTGCCATAAAGATGTTTTCCCGAACTGTATTACATGCATTAATAAAATCTCTTAAATCCCCTCGTAGAGTTAAACCACTACTTACTCCTTGAACATTATGAACAATTACATTCCCTGAAATATCGGCAATTATTACCTTCGCCTTAATCTCATCAAGTTGTTTTTCTGCCTTTTCAACATGAGTTTTTAGTTCTGCATAAGAAGATATTAGAATATCTCTAAATACTTTAGCTAATTTATCCTGTTCATAAATACTCGTAAGCATGAAGTCAAAATCATAATCCTTAAATAGGTCTACAAAAATTTCTTTGGCATTTTTCACATTTGTATCTAATAATTCCTTTTGGTAATTTTCGCTATCGTACTTATGAAAAAACAAGAATATCTTTGGTCTTTCATTATTCTTTCGATAGAGATCTAATAAATTAATAAAATAGTTTTTTGCTTCTTCAAATGTCTTAGGGTCATGTAAATCAACAATAGGAATAAGAATATCGGTTCCTCGAAATATCTCAGGTTTTTCCATATATTCTTTACGAAACTCTTCCTGACCCCCAAAATCAAAAATCCCAACTTGTAAACCTAAGAATGGATGTCTTCTCGTTTCATAGAGAATGGTCGGAGCCAAACTCTTGGTATCCTCAGGAGATTTCGCAGCAAAAGCAACTGAATATACGCTTGTCTTACCACATCCACTTAGTCCAACTAAACTAATTTTCATTTTTGACTTTCCTTTTTTTAATGGTTTTTATAATACTTTATTTCATTTAACTTTTTTAATAAAATTTAATGTAGATTTTTATTCTTTTGGTGTTATTTTTAGTGTTCTGGAAAATATTTTTCCAAACGAATCAGTTGAAGCTTCAACTAATATATTTGCTTGCATAGGTTCACCATCCGGTATATCCAAAGGATAACCAATTTCAATTGTCTCAAACGGGAATAATTCTCTTATTGTTGTTATCCAAGGACTTTTTTCAAAAAGATCTTCAACAGCAACGATTCTAATTTTCAAGTCTTCCAATACATAACCTATTGTATTAGTTAATGATATATTCAGAATTCTATCCTCTTCATTTAACTCTTTTGAAACACTAAGAAATTTTCGCGTTCCTAGTGGAGGTGTAACTTCTGCCTGTTCCTCTTCTGGTTTTGTTTCAATTCTCGGTTCTTCCTTTACTTCAGAGTCCCGTACTATAAACACTTTCCTTTTTTGTATAGTGTATTGGGATACTTTTTTAAGTTTTGCTAAGTATAATACAGCATTCAGGTTAATAGCATTAAAAGGTTCTATTTTTATATAACCTTTCTTAGCAGCATCTTCTATAATTTCAGTACCAATCCCACTTCTCGCAAATACTGTATTTTTATTTGCTCCACTTCCAACTGAACCGACAGAAATATCCGCATTTTCAGCAGTTAAATCTGTGCAAAAATTACAGCTTGAGGACTTAAATTTATCTAATTGTCTAATAGTGTAAGATTTCACTGGATCTACTTGTGGATCATAATATAAATGGAATTTTCCCTTACTAATATCCATTTTTTGAACTTTTGATAAATCAATCCCTTCTTTGTCAAAGAATGGATAAATTGCTTCAGCTGAAAATGAATCCATACAAAATAATCCAATTTTTAGCACATGACATCTCATAAAATATTTTAACATGCCAGTGGGGCTATCAAACATCTTTGCAACAGCATCAATATTACATGGAGTACCTACAAATGCTATTGATCTAAAATCCTGTCTAACTGCATCCATGAGAGCTTCAACTGTTTGGGAGTGACTATAGATAGATCCTGAAGCTTTGATGGCATCATCTTTACTCGTAATAATCTGTGCTATTGGATACCATGGTTTGTTAGGGTCTTTCATTGTAACCACCGCTGCATCAATTAAATGTTCATCAAACAAATAACACAAGAGACTTGTAACCGTGCCCCCATCCTGTCCGCCAATAACTTCTGGAATGTTAGTATTTGCAACATAGCCTGTTCTGAAATCTCCCATCAATTGGTATGGATCTGTTATTGTTCTTGGGCACTGATTATAACAAATTCCACATCCTGTACATTTGCCAATGAGTTTTGGTTGTCCTGCTAAATCATCCCATTCTAATACTGGGCATACGGCAGCACATGTACCACACTGAGTACAGATTCCAGTTCTTATAATTTCTTTAGTAAGTAGACCAAAACTATCTTTAGCGCCTTCTAGCTTTTTTTGAATATATTCAAATGAATATTCATATGGAGATTCGGTTTTATCTGATTGATTTTCAGTCATAATATTTATCTAAACGCTAAATTGAAATTAAATAATTAAAAGTTCAATTAATTAAAGTAGCCTTTGTAAAAAAAATATTATTATTAGTAGAAAAAAGTAAGGAATTTTTGAAAAATAAGTCAAAAAGTAATAGAAAAAATCAAAATAAATTAGAATATCTAATTTTAATCTTTTAACTCAAAATTTCTAGTAGATTATATTGAAGTTGTAAAAAATTTTTTAAAAAAAAGAAGGGGGAGTAATTAGAATTCCCTATTAAATTTAATTGTAAATCGATTTAATTAAATAGGTCTTGATTTATCAATGTTCTCTATACGATTATTTTTATTATCCTTTATAGTCCACATTTGACTTCTAATTTTTAAAATGTTTTTTAAATCCGATTATTATTATAGTTGAAATAACCGCAATTATTCCGATAATGAATAATATGTTATATCCAAGAATTCTACCACCACCACCAGTAGAAGGTTCTTTTACATCTTCTGGAACTTCTGTAATTGACCATGAGATTACCCAAACATGAATCTTAATTGGTATGCCAATAAAAGTGGTAGAAACATAAGTCTCTACTACTATTCCTGTTGCAGTGTCAATATAGGTATATCCAACTGGGTTTTTAACATAAATACATTCACAGGAAATGTCACCATAAGTTCTAGTTTTTGTAGTGTAATTTGCTTTCAATGCTTCTATGATAGTCTCATTCATTAAATATTGTTCATCTATAGTTTGATTGAATTCTGTTGCTGTACCGTTTATATATTTTGTACCAAGTGGTCGACCTGGAGGATCGGGCACAGAAGTTATTTCTATCCCTTCGGTGCCTCGAATTTTATCTTGTTCTTTTCTCGTGTAGGTCCATTCGTCACCAACATTCACTAAATAATCACATGTTGCATGTAATGGAAAAATGGAAATAAACATAGTTACGCTAAACAAGATCATTAAAAAGATAGATATTTTTTTACTAAATTTTTTTATATTAAAATCACCTTTAGATTGGTTTTTAACATTAGATTTTCTTTCACAATTTAATGATTATGTAAGTTAAAGTATCAATAATCAATAATCACATATAAACATTATAGCATTTTGAAATATTGAAGATTTACGCTCACTTTCAGGATTATTAATAAAAAATAAGCATTTTTTGAAATCAAAGTTTAAAGATTCCACATTAGGGACAAAAATCAGTGAAAATTGTATTATTTTTCCAATTCAATTCTTTTTTCTTTTTTTTGCGTTAAAGACGTAGATTCTTAGTGTATTGTGGTAACTATTTACTATTTTCACTAATATACTTAAAAATGGTTGATCATCATGAATCTCCAATAATTAAATAATATTCTAAATCTTCATTTAAACCTTTTATACTTTTATTGAGTAATCTTTTAATTTTACTTAGAAGAACTTTTAAAGATTTTGGATAATTATCTAAACTTCAAAGAAAAGAAGATAAAAAAATTTCTTTATATTTGTATTTAAAATAAATTATTGCAATTTTTGCATCTTATTTTAAATATTTTAAAATATATTTATCTCTGACCATATTTATCAAATTGATGAAAATGACTCTAACTACAGACCAAATTGAACGATATTCAAGACAAATTGTATTAAAGGAAATTGGTGGGATTGGACAAGAAAAGCTACTTGATTCAAAAATAACATTGATTGGGTTAGGAGCTCTTGGATCTCCAGTAGCATATTACTTAGTTGCAGCAGGTATAGGCAATCTGAAAATAATTGATTTTGATAAGGTTGAGGTTTCCAACTTACATAGACAAATTCTCCATTTTACAAATGATCTGAATAAACAGAAAACATATAGTGCTTTTCAGAAACTTAAACTCTTAAATCCAGATTGTGATATTGAATTAGTTAATGAAAGGTTTATTGCAAGTAATGCTAAAGATATGTTAAGAGAATCAGATTTTGTAATTGATGGTTCTGATAATTTTCCGACTAAGATGCTAGTAAATGACACTTGTATCAGTTTAGGGATACCATTTACTATTGCTGGTGTGTTACGATTTCATGGACAAATAATGACTGTAATACCAGAAGAAAAAACTGCATGTTATAGATGTATTTTTGGAGATTTAGCGGTGGGCGAAAATATTGGAATGTCGTGTTCTGAGGCAGGAGTAGTAGGATTTATCCCCGGGATATTAGGATCTTTAGAAGCCAATGAAGCCCTAAAATATATTCTAAATATTGGAGAACTTATCATAAACAAAATTATGTATATTGATATTCTTAGAAATAGCTTTAACTTTGTGGATCTATATAGAACTCCAGATTGCATTGCATGTGGTGATAATGCTAAAGATATTGTTGAAGTTATGAATTATGGAAGTGATAATGCATGTCAATAAATAATATTAAAATAACCAACGGAAATATTATTAAAAAAATTGATATCAGAGGAAAAGTATGTCCTATGACTTTCGTATATACAAAATTGGCTCTTGAGAAACTTAATACAGGAGATACTCTTGAAGTTTTACTAGATTTCCGCCCCGCTTTAAAAAGTATTCCTGAAAACTGTAAGCGGCAGGATTTAGCTAAATTTCTCAATATTGAAGAAATAGAGGATGAAGGGACTCTAAATTGGTTATTAAAACTAAGAAAAATCTAAACTAAAAAGGAAATTTATAGTTATAAGACAAGAGTATAATCTCATACATTTTTTTGTGTTACTGAGTTTTTATCTGTAATTCTCCATGTTAATAATTTAATCTAATCTTCATTTTCGATTGATAATTTCTAATTGCCTCGTGTAAACCTTCAGCAGCAAGATTAGAACAGTGCATCTTTATTGGAGGTAAACCATCTAAGGAATCAGCTACATCTTGTCTAGTTATTTTCATAGCCTCATTTAAAGTTTTTCCTTTAGCTAATTCTGTTATCATTGAAGATGTTGCAATCGCTGCAGCGCATCCAAATGTTTGAAAAGAAATATCATCAATTATTTCTCTACCATATTCGTTTTTCACTTTTATATATATAAACATAAGATCACCACATACAGGATTTCCAACTTGTCCAATAGCATCAGCATCTTCCATCTCACCCATATTTCTCGGATTCTTAAAATGTTCTATAACTTTTTCAGAATACATAAGATCGCATTTCTAAAGTTCATTTAACAATATTTAATTTAATAGGATTGATACTTTAATGCGTCATTTTTTAAAACATAATTTTTGCTCCCTTTTTTAAGTGGTGATATTTTCCTCAGACGAGAAATTACAGGGGGTAGTTTTTCTAAAAAATATTCTATATCATCTTCAGTTGTAAATCTTCCCAATGTGATTCTTAATGAACCATGTGCCTCCTCTGGTTTTTGACCGATCGCCAGTAAAACATGAGATGGTTCCAACGATTTTGAAGAACAAGCTGAGCCTGTTGAAGTTGCGATTCCTTCTTCATTTAAACTTAAAACTATAGATTCACCTTCAATATACCTAAAACCTAAATTAATATTATTAGGGAGTCGTAGCGTAGGATGACCATTCAAATAAACCTCGTCAATATTTTCAGTAATTTCTTTGATAATTCTATCTCTAAAACCTCTTAACTCTGTCTTTTCCTTATCCATCTTTAGTTTACACAATTCTACTGCTTTTGCAAATCCTACAATTCCTGGGATATTTTCAGTACTTGATCTTAAACCATGTTCATGACCTCCCCCATGTAGTAGGGGTTCAATGTAATTTTTACTTCCCCATTTTTTATTTTTCTTTACATAAAGCATTCCTACTCCTTTAGGGCCATATAGTTTATGAGCACTGGTGGAAAGCAGATCAATGTTCATCTGTTCAACATCTATAGGTATTTTCCCAAATGCTTGAACTGCATCTGTATGAAAAATTATATTGTTATCTTTAGCAATTCTGCCAATTTCACTGATAGGTTCTATAGTTCCTATTTCATTATTGGCTAACATAATTGATATTAATATTGTATTATCTGTAATTGCTTCTTTTAGTTCATTTAAATTAACCAATCCATATTTATCCACATCCAAATAAGTTATATTAAATCCTAAGTTTTCCAAATATCTACATGGATTAAGAACTGCATGATGTTCAATTTTTGAAGTTATTATATGATTACCTTGTTTTCTATTTTTCCATGCAACTCCTTTTATTGCTAAATTATCTGATTCCGTTCCAGATGAAGTGAAAAAAATATCATCTTTATTAGCATTTATAAATGCAGCAATATTCACTCTTGATTGTTCTAAGACTTGATGTGCTTTTTGACCATGAGAATGCAAACTAGAAGCATTTCCATATGTGTCTTTTAAATGTATTATCATTTCATTTAAAACCTCTGGATCTAAAGGTGTACTAGCTGCATTATCTAAATATACGTATCTCATAACAGTCGCAATTTTTTTTATTATTTCAACCTATAATTGGAACGCAGAAATTGATAATTTTAAATTTCAATGATATAAATTGTGAACATAAATAAAAAAATAGGTGCAATTTTGTCACATTTATTAAAAAAATAGCAGTAATATTATCCTCCTGCAATTGCAGGAAGAAAATTAATCTCATCTCCATTTTGAAGTATTATATTAAAATAATCTGAAGAACGAATATCTTTTCCATTCAAAGCTAAAATTACGAATTTATTCAGAGTCTTTTGAGGAGTTAAAATGATATTTTCAAATTTTTTACCAAAGTCTTGTGATAACTTACCAAATAGATCCTTAACAGATGAATTATCATTAAGCGATATATCTAACTCACTTATTCCTAAAAAATCTATCAACAAGGAAAAAAATTTAATTTTAATTTGTATCATAAGTATAAATATCCTGCAATATATTAATTCCAAATTATTTAAAAATTCATTAATAACGAAGAATCCTAAGCATTAAATTATTAACATTATAAAATAAATATTTTAGTGTAATTTTTGCAAATAACAGAATAATGTAAGTGATAAAGATAAAAAAGCAAATATTAAAAATCGGGCATCTCTCAACGTCTTACCATACTAATTTTATTCTAATGAACAATAAAGATATTTACAATGATCTAAATATGGAAATTTATTGGATTTTGTTTGGTACGGGACCAGAAATGGTTCAAGCTTTTAAGAATGAGGAGTTAGATATTGGATATATGGGATTGCCCCCAGCAATTATTGGTATTGAAAATGAGGTTCCTATTCAATGCGTAGCCGGTGGACATGTTGAGGGAACTATTATGATCGGGAAAAAAGAATATAAAAATATCTATCAACTTGATGAAAATATGGATGAAACTTTCGCCCAATTCAAAGGTAAAGCAATAGGAGTTCCAAGTAAAGGGTCTATCCATGATGTTATTCTTAATCATTATTTAGAAAAATATGATTTAGCGAATAAAATCATGGTAAAAAACTATAAACAAGCAGAATTTATAGCACTTGATATTGATAAAAACATTCTTGAAGCTGGTGTTGGAACCCCTTCCTTAGCTGCATTTGCATCAACAATTTTCAATTCTCAAATTATTATTCCACCATCTTTTTTATGGCCTTATAATCCTAGTTACGGAATTTTTATACATAAAAATCTAGTTGAAAATCGTTCTGACATTGTATTGAAATTTTTAATTCATCATAAAAGGGCCTCATCTCTGCTTAGAAATTCACCGTCTAAAGCAGCAAAGCTAATTTCAAAAAATATTAACATTATAAGCAAAAATTATGTGAAATCAGTCCTTAAAATTTCTCCTAAGTATTGTATTTCTCTTTCGGAGGACTATGTTAATTCAACAATCAATTTTGTAAAAATCCTTTATTCACTTCATTATATTAAAAGAATTTTGAAAATTGATGAAATATTTAACTTTAAATTTATAAATCAAGTTCACCCTGAACCTGAACATTATTAATATTGCATGACTTATTTATTGTTTTTTCTTTTTTATAATCGAATAATGTTAATAAAACAATATACAAGACATAATAATAAGAAGTGAAGAAAAGGAAAAGTAAATTTCAATTTTAATGAAGATCTCTAATTTAACTAAAAGAGTGGATTATTAAGGGTTGTATTTTTTAATTCAATTATTTTCTCCTTTTCTACTATAAACAAGTATTCTATTGGATTTAAAAAGATAGATGTAATTTTGGCATTTTTTTGTATTAAGCATAGTATCTAGGAGTTTACTTAAGTTTTTTTTAGATTATAAATTCCTAACAATTTCTTTTTTATTTTTAAAATTTTATAGATATTAATATGCAGTTAGATAATATTGACAAACAAATACTAAGAGAATTATATAAGGATGGTCGTCAGAGTTTAATTACAATCAGTAAAAATGTAGTTAAATCTGATAAGGAAATTATGAGTCATACTGGAATTAAAAAACGAATTGATAAATTACAGAATTCGAATGTCTTAAAAATTCAGGGGAATGTTAATATTGAAAACCTTAACTATAAGGCTATGATTATACTTTTAGAAATGAAAAGCTATGAAGATAAAAAAAACATAATCAAAGCCTATTCCAAATGCCCCAGAATTTTTTTATTGGCACAAATTACAGGTCAATATAATGTCATAATGGGAATTGTAGGACAAACTGTGGAGGTTCTTCATAGATATATAAATTTTTGTGGTCCCACAAATAAAGAAGGTATACTTCATTCAGATATTTTATTTATCTCACAATTGGATACTCCAAAATATAATCCCATCAACCTTTTTAGTGAAAAAAGTCAAGAATGTAGTTGTGGTAATATGTGTAAGAATTGTGAAGCATTTTTAGAGGGAAAATGTGAAGGATGTGGTAATTTTTAACCAAACTTATTTTAGAATCCCCAAAAACTAACAGTTTTTTATCAGTTTAAAATTTAAACTTTTCTTTCGAAATTGTTTTAGAATTACACCAAGTGCTAGAGAATCGTTTAAATTTACCTAGATAAAAGAAAATATAAAAAGATTAATAATTTTTTATAAAATAAAGAATTATATTATGCTTTTAACTATTTTAATATAGGTGATTACTTGATCATTGCAGATAAATATTTTGTTTCGACTTATGAAGAAAAAAGTAAGTTATTTTCATTATCGCCATCAAGTAAATTTATTTTATATTTATTAAAACAAAGAGGAGCTTTAACTCAAAAAGAAATTTTAGAAAAATCTCTTCTCCCTAAACGCACAGTTGCATACGCTTTAAAAAGTCTTCAAGAAAACAAATTTATCTCAAAATCAAAAGATATGAAAGATAAGCGCCTGAGCATTTTCGAAGTGAATATTTAACACTTTTTAAAAATATAATTTCCAATTAATTGAAAATAGGAGTTGATGTTTAATGAATGAAAAACAAAAATATATATTATATGTTCAAACTAGTGATGAACCCGAACGTCAATATTCCCCTTTAGTTTTGGCTCAAACAGCTAAGGCCATGAACCTTAAAGCAACAGTTTACTATTTAGGGCAGGGTTTAAGAATCTTAAAACCAGGAGAATCAGAAAGAATAAAATTGGGAAATTTTCCCACAGTAAGAGAGATGATTGACAAAACTCTAGAAGCAGGTGTAGAAATTCTAGTTTGTGAAGCATCAAAAAGAATGTTAGGTTGGGAAAAGGTAGACTTAATTCCAGGTGCGAAAATAGTTGGTGCTGCTACATTAAATGATTTAGTTCTAGAAGCAGATGCTACACAATGGTTTTGATCGGAGAAATAAAATTATTTTAGAACAGGGATTTTAAATTTATTAGTTAAAGAATTATTATCCTAACTCTAACCTCTCTTCTATTTTTTTTATTGCATTAGAAGCGTGGATTCTTACTGTTCTGTGGAAATCATTTACCCTCTTCATTAAAACAGTTAAAGCTGTTTTCTCACCATATGTTTCTAATAATTTAATCAAACTTAATTTTACTTTAAAATGTTCTTCATCATTGGATCCTAAATGTTCGTTTAAAATTGCCATATTTTTATTGATCAATCTTTTAGCATTACTTTGATCATCTTTTAGCCTATACCAATTGTTTTGAAATATATTATAAATTGCATCTACAGCTACTTTTTTTATAAGCCAATAAGTTTCATCATCACTTAATATTTTAAGTAAATGTTCCATAGGTTTTAATATTCCTATTTTACCTAAAGCAATTATTGAATTCTTTTTTACATCCAAATTTCTTATTTGTAATAAATCAACTAATGGTTTAACAAATTCCTCATTTCCTATTTCACCTAAGATAAAGGCGATACTTTCTCTTATTGTGTTGTTATCTCTTTTTAAATACGAATATAGATGATCATAAGATGAGTTTCTATTGTTAAGATAAATTTTCTTTATTGCATCTAAGATATAGAGTTTCATATCTAAATCCGTATACTCGAAACTGATATCTTCAATATCCAAAACATCTAAAAGTTCCGGAACTGCTGTTAAGTCTCCAATCTCTCCCAGAGCTTCTATAGCTGCTATGCTTACTTCATTATATATATTATCCAAATTTGTGATTAATGAATCAACAGCAGTTTTATACTTTAATTTTCCACATAATATAACGGCATTTTTCTTTACAATGAAATCATCAATTAGCAATAATTTAGTTATGTCTTTCTCAATTTCATGTCCTAAAATTTTTAAAATTGTTATTGCAGAATCCATTAAATCAGAATCTTCTTCTTTCAAAATTTGGGTTATTACTTCTAATAAAACGGATTTATATTCAATTAAATTGTTCAAAATTTCAGGATATTTTATTTTTAAAAAGCTAACTTCTTCAAAAGAAACATTAATACTTGATAATTCATATCCAATTAATTTTATTAGTTGGATTTTGTGATTATTTGAAATTTTTTTACTTTTTAAACTATTTAATAACAGATTTATTAGAATATCTGGATTTAGACTTAATAGTTGTATTGTGACAAAATCTTTAATTGAGGGATATTCACTATCTAATTCATTAATAAATAATTTAATTTCTGGCTCATCAAACTTGATGTTCTGGATAGCTTTTAATACAGATAACTTAATTTGACTATTCACTGGTTTTTGATCCAACATCCAATTCAAGGGTTTTAAGCATTTTTCATATTGTAAACTCCCAAGAGCCTTAGCTGCTTCACATTTCATTTCAATATTTTCTTCAGTAACCAATAGAGTCTCAAGGGTTTTAAAACATTCATCTTTTAATGAAGTTGAATTAATACTAACTAAGGCAAAATATTTAACCGCTTTTCTTCGATTACTTGTATCTTTCTCCACATCTATGATCTCTTTTAGCATTTGCATTGAATTTTTGAATCCAAACTCTTCGCATCTCTGATAAATTTCTCGAGGAGTTATCTTTGTTTTTACCATGAATATTCCCTTTATTTCAGCTTTTATTAAAAAATTACTTAAAGTTTTGTTTAATTATCAATGTAGATCACTAATTATAAAAATATTTCCCAAATCATCCATAATGAAGGTAATCACCTACCCAAATTAAAAAAAATAATTGATATTGATTAATCTTCAATAAGAAATTTTATTTTAAGATTAAATTTATAATCATTATTTTTTAAAATTAAAAAAATGATTTATTATAATAAATAATATTTAAATTATTGAAAATAATGTCTTATCATAGGGGTTGGTATTTGTAGAAGTGTTAAGCTTCCAATAATTCCAGGATATTTCAGATTATTTTTTAGTTTAGGAATATCCGTAATTGTATTTCTTATTGCAATTCATAGAAAAATGAGAGATAATACCATATAAAGTCATCAGCATTTTGCTTTGTATAATATAAAATTTTTTTTATTATTAATTTGTATTTAAATCAAATTCTATATTTATTTTTTAATATTGCTTTTGTGTTTTATTAAAATAAAAAAAGATATGAGCTTGATTATGTCTATTCGTCAATCAATAAATAATGTACGTGCAAAATTTTTCAATACAGTGACTAAATATACTTTTGTGAAATATTGTGGCTTAATTGTTATAATAGGGTATATATCATTGCTTATTATAGGCGTTATCATAGCAACATTACTTGATCCAGAAGGGTATACAATATTGCGAAACTGGATTTCGGATCTAGGAGGAATTAATAACACTCCCGCTCCATATTTATATGATATTGCCTGTATAATTGCGGGATCCATGACTATTCCCTTTACATTTTATATGGAAAACCTGCTTGCGCCCATACCAAAGAAGAACAAATTAAATGAGCATAATTACTCTCGATTTCGTTTTCGATTAAGTAGTTCAGCGTTTTTATTTAGCCTTATCGGCAATCTTGGCTATATTGGTGTAGGGATATTTAGTGCGGACCGTGATTATGAATTTTTATCTATTATGGGACAAGGTCCACATAGCATTATGTCATTTCTAGCTTTTGGGGGTTTTACTCTAGGTGCTTTCTTTATGGGGTGGATGATAGTATTATATGATACAAAAATTCCCAAAATTTTAGGAATTTATGGAATATTTGGTCCATTGGTTTTTTCTATTATTAATTTAATAGAAAGTACTCCATTATTAGAATGGCTATTACTCTTCTCTATTCTTATCTGGATAATACCACTCTTTTTAATAGTATTACAAAAACCTGAATTAGTCCCACAATAGTTAGCAAATAATTAAATATCAAAATAGTTGTATTATTAAATATAACTCATCATTTTTTTTATAAATCCAAAATGTCTAAATTTTGCATTAATTGTGGAAAACCTATAACTAAAGATGCTAAATATTGTCTTAATTGTGGTCAATCTATAATAGCAGATTTATCTCAAAAAACAGATTCAGAAAAAGAAGCCCTCCTACAATCTAAAAAAGAAGTTAAATATGTTCTGAGTTCTTCTCAACGAGATATCTTTTTAAAAAAGATTCTACCAACAATGGCAATAGGTTCAATGATATGGTTGTTTAGCGAAATAATATTTAGTATGATATTTATAGAAATTGAATTTGAAGGGCTATTTATAGCTTTTTACTTTTCAATGGTAATTCTGGAATGTTTATTGTTTATATTTCTATTTTTTTCATCTCGCGCTGATAATGTTCAATTAGGGCTTATTCTTTTCTTTTCAATTTGTTTTATTGCAGGAATTCTTAGTCTTCCAATAATAATGATAACAGACTTTTTACCCCAGGTTCATATGTTTGTCAGTTTATCGTTTGGATCTATATTAATAGTCTGCTTTATTGGAGTTATTTTAAAAGGAAATTATTTTGCTAAAGGATATTTGTGGACACATATTATTCTCTTTATCATTGGAACTATAATTTTAGAAATAATTTTTATTGTAATCTTCCAAATCCATAATTATTTATTAACAATTCCCGTATCGTTAGCATATATATTGATTGTAGCACTAACAACAATGTTTTATGGTTCTAAGGTTGTCCAAAAAAATGAAAAAGATCCTTGGTTATATCTTTTTTTTAAAATAGAAGGTATATTATTATTATCCTTGATAATAGCAGTAGTTGTCGTTGCAGTAGTACTTATAATCATTATAATTGGTGTTACATTGGGAGGTACTGACCTTAATCTCTCAGGTTTTGGTGGTTGGGGTAAAAAATCCAAAAAAAAAGGAGTTAGGAAAAAAGAATAATCCTTTATTTAGTAAGAAAAAGCACATATAATTAGTAAAAGCAGCTAATCAAGATTATAATTTTTAAAAAAAAACTTGTGTCTTCCATGCCATTCAAGAGTTCCTGGTGATAAATAAGCAATTGGAGCTTCTGACAACCTTTCTTTAAATTCTTGTGGTGTCAATTCTGCATATATTACTTTATTAGACAGAATTATTCATATTTAAGGTTTAGAGTTTCTTCATTAAAGCATTAAAATCTCTTGTATAATTAAAAAATCCAAAATTTTATAATCATTATCTTTATTTTTTTGGTTAAAAGTTCTTCTAAAGATTAATAATTATTACGAGACTAATTATATCTATACTACAAATTTCTACTTTCTTCATTTAAAAATAACTTAAAATGAATAGTAAGGAAAACAACAGAAATATCAAAAACACGGAAAAAATAGATGAAATTGCCGACGCAATTGAACAATCTATGAAAAAAGGTCATATTAGTACATTAATATTATTATCATTAGAGAAAGAACCTTCACATGGATATAAATTAACTGAAGAAATTCAAAAAGGTACCTATGGAGTTTGGGCTCCAACAGCTTCAGCATTATACCCTCACTTATCTTCATTAACAGAGAAAGGATTAATTGAATATACTACAGAATTAGATGGCAAAAGAGAACGAAAAGTGTATAATATCACACTCAAGGGAAAAGAGGCATTGAAAACGATTATTGAACGGCAACAAAATATGGTAAAATCATTTCTTTCAATGTTATTTTCTACAATAGGGATAACTGATTCAACTATTCCTAATGAATTAGAAGGATTATTTGGACCCGATATTATAGAAGTAGATTTATTGAATAAATCTGACCAGGAAAAAATAAAACTTTTATCCAAACGAAAGGTTGTACTTTCAAGGGTAGTTGATAAATTAAGTAATGTAGTGAATGATATTAATATGAGAATCGAAGATTTGCGAAGAAGCAAAGAATAGTAATTTATTCTTTCACATATTCTATTAATTTGATATTTCAAGTTCGACATACAAAAATATATATATAAGAATCTTACATATCTTGAAGACATTTCTATCCATAACTATTTTAAGATTAGGTGTTATTATTATTGAAGGTTTTATTAACAGGACCTTTTGGAAATGTAGGGTTGAGTACATTACACGAATTAATTAAAAGAAATCATGACGTCAGAGTTTTAGATATAAAATCTAAAAGAAATCATAGAATTGCAAAAAAGTATAAAGATCAAATAGAAATATGCTGGGGAGATATACAGAACTATATGTAGAAAAAGCAGTATCGAGATATAATTATCCATACAGCAGCAATTATACTTCCGCTTGCTGATAAGAAACCAAAGTTTGCTGAGTCTGTCAATGTTGGTGGAACTTCAAATATCATTGAATCAATGCATAATCAACCGCAGAAACCTAAAATCATCTTTACATCCTCAGTAGCAATATATGGAGGCAGGTTAGAAAATCCTTTAATTAGACCAAAAGATCCTCCTAATCCCAATCCGGATGATGCGTATGCAAAACAAAAGATTAAGTGTGAGGAAATAGTTAGAAATTCAGGATTAAAGTGGTCTATATTTCGTTTAACTTATATTGTATCAATAAATAAATTACAAATGGATCCTCTCATGTTTGAAATGCCACTTGATACATGTATTGAAATCTGTGATACTAAAGATGTAGGTCTTGCTCTAGCAAATGCTGTAGAAAATGATAAGATTTGGGGTACAGTAATGCATATTGCTGGAGGAGAACGGTGCCGGATTTCATATCGAGATTACCTTAATGAAATGTTAGATCTTTTTGGCATTGGTCATCAATTCTTACCTGACGAAGCTTTCAGACAGGATCATGGTTTCCATTGCGGATTTAAGACAACAGATCAAAGTCAAAACCTTCTAAAATACCAAAAACATACTCTTGATGATTATTTTAATGACGTAAGAAAAAAAGTCTTCTTTTTGCGACTCTTTACCAAAATGATTAGACCAATTGCACAAAAATTTCTGCTAAATAAATCAGTTTATTACAAAGAATATATAAATAACTATCATCCTAAATCTACGATTAAAAACTAGTTAAATTTCAATCTTTTTTCAATCCTTCTAAAAGGGTAATTCTTTCTTTTTCATTTATGTGACAAATATGATTAAAAAACTGAATAAAAATGTATGAAAATGATCACATTTTAATTCAATGTTTTTTATTTTCTATCATATAATTTCCTAAAAGTTTCAATCAGAATAATAATGATATATCTCTACTATCATCAATCTATAAACTGGTTATGTTGATAAATAGAAAGAAATAAAAATGTTAAAAAAGAATAAAATCTAAAAAAAGAATTATTAAATTCAGAGATATATCAAAAAAGTATACAATCGTGTATAAAAAAAAGAGGTGGATGTGTAAAAATACATGAAGAATAATCAAAATCATCGGATTGGATACTATGCATGTCAATGAGGTATAAATATAAGGAGTAAAGTAGATTGCGATGAGTTAACTGAATATGTAGCTAAAAACTTTGACGATGTTGTAATTTCTAAGAAAAATTCATTTCTATGAACTGATAATGCTCAAAAAGAGATAATTGAAGATATTAGAGAAAAGAATTTAAATAGAATTGTGGCATCAGCTTGAACTCCACGTACTCATGAAGTAATTTATAGGGGCACAATTGCTAAAACTGATTTGAATCCTTATTATTTTCAGATGGTAAATGTGCGTGAACACTGCTCATGGTGTACAGATAGTAGAGAAGAAGCTACAGAAAAGGCTAAAATCCTAGTAAAAAGTGGTATTGAAAGGGTTAAAAGATTAGAACCAGTTCCTATTAAGACAGTTCCGGTCACTAAAGCTACTTTAGTGATTGGAGCTGGTATTGCAGGGATGAATGCGGCTCTGGATCTAGCGAATCAAGGTATCAAGGTTTACTTAGTTGACTGTAAAACTACGATAGGAGGGAGAATGGCACAATTAGACAGAACTTTCCCGACAGATGACTGTGCAATATGAATATGTGGTCCAAAAATGTTAGAAGTTAATAGAAATGAGAATATTGAATTATTGACTTATAGTGAAGTAAAGAATGTAGAAGGATATGTCGGTAACTACAGAGTAACAATTGAGAGGAAACCAAGATTTACTACAGATGAATGTAATGGATGTGGAGCCTGCGCTGAGGTCTGTCCAGTTTATACGACAAATTATTTCGATGAACATTTAGGGGCACGAAAAGCAATTGATATATCATTTGGCCAAGCAGTACCTTTTTTATATGATATCGATCGAAACACCTGTGTAGAATGTTTCTCTTGTGTAGACGCCTGTGAATTAGATGCCATAGATTTTAGTCAAGAACCAAAAGAACTTAAAATTGATGTTGGTACGATTATTATAGCGACTGGATGGGATATATATGAACCTTTTGGTGAATACGGATATGGAGAATTTGAAAACGTTATAACTCAACCTCAATTAGAACGAATGTTAGCTCCAAATGGACCTCTTGAAGGCCATGTACACAGAATATCAGATAATAAAGAACCTAAAGAAATTGTATTTATACAATGTGTTGGAAGTCGAGAAACTGAACGAACATACTGTAGTGGTGTCTGTTGTATGCTTGCTCTAAAAAATGGAAGATTACTCTTAGAGGAATTTCCAGATGCAAATATTACAGTTTGTTATATTGATATTAGAACACCTGAAAAAGGATTTGAAGAGTATTACGAACGATCAAAGGAAGCGGGAATTCGAATGATTAGAGGAAAAGTAGGAGAAATCTCAGAAGATCCTGATACTAAAAATATTAAAGTTCGAGTGTATTCATCGCTTACTGATGAAATAATAATAATTGATGCTGATTTAGTAGTATTATCCACAGCAGCACTCCCTTCAAAAGGATCCGAACAAATTGTTAAACTTTTAAATCTAGATACAAATACGTATGGATTCCTTACAGAATCACACTTTGGGTTAATGCCCCAAGAGACAAAAACAAAGGGAATTTTTATTGCTGGATTTGCTCAAGGACCAAAAAATATTTCTTATTCAGTTTCTCAAGCCAGAGCTGCTGCCAGTAAAGTAGCAGAGTTAACAGCACCAGGAGAAATCGATATAGAAATGATTACAGCTGAAGTTGATAGTGAATTTTGTATATCATGCAGACGATGTGAAAAAGAATGTCCGAAAGGTGCAATTAAAATTAAGGAGGATATCGGAGCATTTATTGATGAGATAAATTGTGATGGATGTGGTATTTGTGCTACATGTTGTCCTACACAAGCTATTGATATAAGATATTATCGAGATCATCAATTATTTGCTGAGATTGATGGTCTTTTAGGAGGTGCGTAGACAATGAGTAAGTATAATTATAAGGTGGTAGCATTTGCGTGTATAAAATGAGGATATAGTGCAGCTGATTTAGCAGGAGTTTCCCGATTGAAATATACATCAGCTATAAAAATCATCAAAGTGCGTTGTACCGGAAGAATCGATCTAAAACATATACTCTACAGTATAAAATCTGGAGCTGACGGTGTTATGATTGTAGGATGAAGACCAAATGAATGCCAATTTAAAAAGGGTAATTTTACGGCTGAAAAGCATGTAGAATTAGCAAACAGGATATTAGAATTGAGAGGTTTTGGAAGTCAAAGAGTAAATATGTACTGGGTAAGTGGAGCAGAAGCAGAAAAATTTGTGCGAAGTGTAGAAGATATTTTTTCGAAAGTGGAGAAAGTAGGTCCAAATCCGATAAATTTAATGGATATTAAACCAGAAATAAATAAAAAAGAAAAAGAACTAATTACAGCCCCTGTTGAATGATTCTTGTAAAAAATGCTAGTTACAAGAGGACTAGCCTTGCAATGGAGGGGGATTATTAAATATTATAATAGATATAGATCAAAAATTTTTAAAAAAAAGGTTTAAAATGTGGTTCAGATAGGCAAAGAGTATTCCTTTGATAAGATCAATCCACGGAATTTAATGGAAGCAACATACAGGGCTATTGAAAATTTTCAGATAAGGGCTCTTTTTGAAGCAAAAGAGGAAATTTTACAAGCTGGAAAATATTCGGAAGAAGAATTTTATGAAATTTTAGACTCAATGATCGATGCTGAAACAGAACGCACATTGATTTTAGAAGAAATACGAGGTAACGAGCCCTTATTTTTAGAAGAACTAGTAAAGATTGTAAAGGACGTGCCTCCTGTAAATGTTATTAGAGATATATTTTATTTAAAGGAACAGGGTTATATTAAAAAAGAAATCGAAACTAAAATTAAAAAAGTTATCAAGAAAATTAAAGGAGAAGAAAAAGAGGTTGAAGAAAAAGAATTTTTCTATAGATATCAAGCTAAAGATCTTCCAAATGATTTTATAGAGCACCATTTGGAACCTGTTTCTATTGTATTTAAAGCAGGAGTATGTTGTCATTGTGGATGGTGCTCCTCTATCTGTCCTGTAAATGCCATAACTGTAACTGCTGACACACTTGAAATACACGATGAAATTTGTATTAAATGTGGATTATGTTATACAGTTTGTCCTCGTTCCTTTTCAATTGAACAAGCTTTAATGGCTATTAAAAAACTTGATAAAACCTTTAAATTTTCAGAAAAAATTAATGGTTATATCGATACCTATTCTGCCACCACAACTAAAGATGAGATCAAAAAGGTACGACAAGATGGAGGAATCGTAACCTCATTATGTGAATATTTACTTACGAATAAATTAGTTGATGCGATTGTAGCTGTTCAGCATTCAAAAGACTTATGGAAACCGGAGCCAGTTATTGTAGATAATTTAAAAGATCTCTATAAGACAGGAGGGACGAAATATGCAAATGCATCAACATTAGCAATTATTGATAAAACAAAGATGTATGAGAACATAGCAGTAGTAGGAACTCCCTGTATGATGAATGCTTTAGAAAAAGGTCAATTATTTCCAAGCGGTATAGTCTTTTTCAAGAATATAAAATATAAAATTGGACTTTTTTGCATGGAATCTTTTCCCTATGAGGGTGTACTTGGATTAATTAAGGAGCAATTTAAACAGGATTTTACTAAAGTAACAAAGATGGATATCAGCGGTGGTAAATTTATTATCTATATGGATTCAGGAGAAGAATTAAAAGTACCACTTAACGATATTAAATCTTATGCACGCTCTAATTGTCATTATTGTGAAGATTTAACAGCGGATTATGCTGATATTTCTGTAGGTTCAATTGGTTCAGGAAGTGGCTGGTCTTCTGTAATCACCCGAAATAAAAAGGGAGAAAAAATTTTTAAAGCTGCAGTTAAAGCTAAGTTAATCGAAGCTAAAAGTCTAAAAGAAGTTAAACCTGGTTTAGGTTTATTAGAAAGGATTGCTCTTAGTAAGAGGAAGAACTGTAAACCAATTAATCTAGAAGGAGAATAACACATAAATATAATTTTATCATGAGTTCAAAATCATTTAAGGATCTAATTAAAGAAGTTCATGAGAAAGGTATTTGTCAAGAATGTGGAGGCTGTGTAAGCTTTTGCAGTTCAGTTGATTATAATGTAATTGGATTTAAAGAACCCTTCTCACCTCCAGAATATATAAATAAAGATGCTTGTCTTGAATGTGGGATATGTTATTATCTCTGTCCTCAAACTCATATTTTGGATGATGATCTTAACAAAACATATAATTTTACTGATTTCAATTCAATGCCTTTAGGGTATTTCGAAGATATTCTATCTTGTCAAACAACTGATCCTGAATTTTTAAAACATGGAACTGATGGTGGAGTGGTAAATACAATCATAAACTACCTATTAGAAAAAAAATTAATTGATGGAGCGATTGTAGCAAAATATCAGGGTCCATTCTCTAGAGAATCCATGTTTGCTGAAGGAAAAGGTGATCTAATTAAGGCATCAGGTACAAAATTGGAAATATCTACCCAATTAGATGAAATTCAAAGATTTTGTACATATACACGCTCCATCCCTCAATTAAACCACTATAAATTTAAAAAATTAGCAATAGTGGGGACACCTTGCCAAATTTATACGGTTAGATGTATGCAAAATTTAGGTGTGACCCCTTCTGAGTATATTGAAATATGTTTAGGATTATTTTGCTATCATAATTTTCTTTTTGAGAAAACTCAGAGAGAAAAATTTGAAAAAACTTTTAATTTAAAATTTGAAAATATAAAAAAAATAAATATTAAGGAAGATTTGATTCTAAACTTGCAGTATAATAAATCTAAAGAGAAAACACTCCATATTCCTTTTGAACAGTTGACAGATTACATCCGTCCTCCCTGTCATTCTTGTACCGATTTTACTAATATCTATGCTGATATTTCATTTGGAGGTCTTGGATCACCAAATAAATATACTACAGTAATTCCTCGTACAGAAAAAGGTAAAAAATTGATTAACAAAATTCTTGATGATAAGATTATTAAATGTTTAGACATTGATGCTACAGCTGAAAATAAAATGAAAGAGTTAATCACAAAATTTTCTCGATTAAAGATAAAGCGAGGAAAAGAATTTATAGAGAATTTAATGTGAGGAAGTGAAATTTATAACAGAAATAGAAAAAAAAGGGAAACCAAAGCAAGATATTGATGAAATAGATTTATTCTTAAAAAAAATATATGAACCTAATTTAATAAATTTATTAAGAAAATGTTATCAATGTGCTCGATGTTCAGGTGTATGTCAAGTTAGCAAAGTTCAGAAGTTCACACCAAGTAGAATAATTCAGATGATTTTAGAGGGTTTTGAGGATAAGATTATCGAAAGTGGAGTTTTATGGGATTGTTTAACATGCAATGCTTGCCTCCAAAACTGTCCTAAAGATATAAACTTTGCGGACATTGTGCGAATAGCACGATATAAAATGCAAAAAGAAGGTTTTCACAGTCTTGATCGGTTAATATCACATAAAGGCCTTTATCCGACAATAGGTGAACTAATGAGTCAAAACCATATTGATATTACAAGACCCTTGGATTGGATTCCAAAAGGGTGTAAAGTTAAAGATAAAGGAAATATATTATATTTTGTTGGATGCATTCCTTTTTTTGGTTATGATTTTGAGAATTTAGACAAAATAGCGTCTAGCACATTATCAATTATTTGTAAAATTGAAAATGAGCCTATTGTTGTCCTCAAGGAAGAAGTTTGCTGTGGACATGATTTATATTGGGGGCAAGGTAAATTTGAAGTATATATAGAATTAGCAAAAAAAAATAAAAAATTATTTGAAAAAGCAGGGATTTCCACAATAATAACAGCATGTGCGGAATGTTATAGAACATTTAAAGTGGATTATCCCAATTTATTTGAAGATTTCGACTCAAAATTTGAAGTTAAACATATTATTGAATATGTGTATGATAATTGGAAGCTAGGGAAAATAGCTTTTAAAAGTCCTAAAAAAGCTTATCAAAATATTAATTTTACTTTTCATGATCCTTGTAGATTAAGTAGATTTTTACCAAAAAATATAAATCTAGTAGAAGAACTTCGAGAAATTTTTACACATCTAAACAGTCTTGGGTATAATTTCAAAGAAATGAAACATAATAAGCAGAATTCATTATGTTGTGGAGTCAGTTCTTGGTTGAATTGTAATGAGCGTTCAAAAGCATTGCGATATACTAGAATTTTAGAGGCAAAGGATGTCGGTTCTAAAGTATATACATCTTGTCCTAAATGCAATATCCATTTAAATTGTATAAAGAAAGATTATGAAGATATATCTTCAGTAGAAATTTCAGATCTTTCAGAATTTCTAGTTGATATAATTTCTATTATAAAAAATTAAAAAAGGGGAGATAAAAAGATAGTGGAAGGATCTGTATTAGTAATTGGAGGAGGTATTGCGGGAATCCAAACATCTTTAGATTTAACTGAATTAGGATTCAAGGTGTATTTAGTAGAAAAAACACCCTCAATAGGAGGGAGAATGGCTCAACTTGATAAAACATTCCCTACATTAGACTGTAGTTTATGCATTTTGGCACCTAAAATGGTGGAAGTTTTAAGGAATCCTAACATTGAACTCATGACATATCATGAAGTGCAGAAAGTAACTGGAAAAACTGGAGATTTTAATGTAACAGTTCTTAAGAAACCTCGTTATATAGATGAATCAAAATGTAAAGGATGTGGAGATTGTGCCAGCAAATGCCCTAAGATCGAAGCTCCTAATCTTTTTGACATGAATTTAGGTAAAAGGAAATCTATTTATATTCCTTTTCCTCAGGCTGTACCCCCTGTTTATTTAATTGACTCTGAAATGTGCCTAAAACTCACTAGGGATGTATGTGGAGTATGTCAGAAAGTTTGTGAAGCGGATGCAATAGATTTCGAACAAAAGCCCCAAGAAATTAAGTTAAAAGTAGGAGCAATTGTTGTAGCAACGGGATTTGATATGACCCAGGAAGGATTATCATCAAGGTGGGGTATATATCATGAAAATGTAATAACTGCTTTAGAGTACGAACGAATCCTTTGTGCTAGTGGTCCGTTTGATGGTCATGTTCTACGCCCAAGTGATAAAAAAGAACCTGAAACAATAGCGTTTATTCAGTGTGCAGGCTCCAGGGACTTACGTGAAAGAGTTCCTTATTGTTCAAGCGTATGCTGTATGTATTGTGCCAAAGAAGCCATAATCACACGGGAACACTCTGAAAACTCAAAATGTTTTGTTTTTCGACATGATATTAGGGCATATGGAAAAAATTTCTATGAATTTACTCAAAGAGCTCAAGAAGAATATGGAGTAACTTATTTTCATACAAAAATTAGTAAAATTAAAGAAGATCCTCAAACTAACGATTTAACTATTCTATATGAAGATTTACAAACGGGATTACTCAACGAGTTTAAAGCAAATTTAGTTATTTTAGCTACTCCGCTTATTCCATCGAAAGGTACTAGAGAATTGGCAAAAATTTTAGATATTAACTTAGATGATTATAATTTCTTTGAGGAAACATCTCACTTTTATAAATCTTTATCTTCAAGGGAGGGTGTTTTCTTAGCAGGATTTTGTCAAGGACCGATGGATATACCCGAAACCGTAGCAGATGCCAGTGGAGTGGCTTCACAGGTTGCAGCTTTACTTAACTCCGTTAAATTTACTCAAATCAAAGAAAAAGTTTTTGATGTACCAGAAAAAGAAGTTCTCTTAACTGATGATCCAAGAATTGGTGTGCTTATCTGCCACTGTGGTATTAATATAGGGAAATATATTGAAATACCAAAAGTTATAGATTATATTAAGGCATTACCGAATGTAGTTTTTTGTGAAGATAATTTATATTCATGTAGTTCTGATTCCCAGGAACTAATTAGAGAAGTCATCAAAGATTTTGATTTGAATAGGTTTATTGTTGCTTCATGTACTCCAAGAACTCATGAGGCTTTATTTCAAGAAACATGTCAAGAAGCTGGATTGAATAAGTATTTATTCGAGATGGTTAACATACGGGACCAATGCTCTTGGGTTCATATGACTGAGAAAGAAGCAGCAACTGAAAAAGCTATTGATTTAATTGAAATGGCTATTGCTAAGTCTAGACTATTACAACCACATACAGAACAAGAATTATCAGTGATACCTAATGCCTTAATAATTGGTGGTGGAGTATCTGGAATGACAGCTGCATTGAACATTGCAAATCAAGGATTTGATGTTTACCTCATAGAAAAGAAAAAGAAACTAGGAGGTCTTTTAAACGATTTATATCTTTTGTATCCAACTCAAGAAGATGCTTCGATATTCCTGAAGGAAATAACTCAGAAAGTTGAGAACCATAAAAATATTGAGGTTCATTTAGAGTCAAAAGTAAAAGATGTTAAAGGATATGTTGGAAATTATGATGTATCCCTTATTAATACCAATAATGAGGTGAGCGAACTTAAAGTTGGTATTATTATTGTCGCTACTGGAGGTCAAGAATTAAAACCTGATCAATATTCGATATATGATGATAAAAATCAAAATGTTATTACTCAATTAGAATTGGAGCAGAAATTAAAAAGTGAGGATAAGTCTTGGCTTGATAATATCAAACGAGTTACTACAATTCTATGTGTAAATGCAAGACAAGATGAAGGGATTACATTTTGCTCAAATATATGCTGTGTAACGACTATCAAAAACATGAATATTCTAAAGGAATTAAAACCAGACCTCGAAATCATTATCCTCTATAGAGATTTTCAAATGGCTAAAAAGGAATTTGAAGAATACTTTTTTGATAGGAGGAAAGATGCAATTCTTCTCAGATATGACATAAACAAACCACCAAAAATTACTAAAATAAAAAATAAACCTGAAAAATATGGTATAAAGGTATTTGATACTAATTTACAAGATTTCATTTCCTTTGATACAGATTTTGTAATCCTATCTCCTCCCATGATTCCATCAGATGATTCAAAAGAGTTAGGAAAAATGTTAAAAGTACCCTTAGATAGGCATGGCTTTTTCTTAGAAGCACATGCTAAATTAAGACCAGTAGATTTCGCTACTGATGGTGTTTTTCTATGTGGTTGTGCTCATTGGCCAAAACATATTCAAGAATCAATTACCCAAGCAAATGGAGCTGCTGGGAGAGCAAGCAGATTTTTAAGTTCAAAAGGCATTGTTGCATCAGGTTTAGTAGCAGAAGTAAATAGTGATATTTGTATAGGATGTGGTGTTTGTACGAAATTATGTCCTTATAATGCTATATCGAAAGATGAAGAAGGTATAGCGATTGTGAATAAACTTGTGTGTAAAGGCTGTGGGGTATGTGGTGCGAGTTGTCCCGAAAATGCTATAACTGTACATCACTTTACTACAGATCAGATCTTATCAGAAATCATTGTTTATGGGGGGGATTAACTTAATGGAATTCAAACCAAAAATTTTAGGATTTTTATGTAATTGGTGTTCTTATGCTGGGGCTGATCTTGCAGGTGTAAGTCGAATTCAGTATTCTCCAAATATTAGAATTATAAGAGTTATGTGTAGCGGTAGAGTTGATCCTATCTTCATTGCTGAAGCGTTTTCTAATAATATTGATGGTGTATTAGTTTTAGGATGTCATCCTGGAGATTGCCATTATATAAGTGGCAACTATGAAGCAGAAATAAAAATGAAGATGTTGAATAAATTATTAGAATTAATAGGGTATTCTAAACGTTTACGATTAGATTGGGTTTCTGCTGCTGAAGGTAATAGATTTGCTCAGCTAGTTGATGAATTTAATGAACATATTAAGAAATTAGGTCCTAACCCAATAAAAAACAAAAAACTAAAAGCTAAATTATCTGACGATTTTGCTGCAATAAAATCTGTTTTGATGGATTCTAGACTTAGAATTTTAGTGGGTAGAGAAAGAAAAATCACTACAGAAGGAAATGCATATAATGAGATAATCCCTATAGAGGAATTTGACCAAAAAATTGACGATGCAATTAATAATGAATTTTCACGATATAAAATATTGCAAAAAATCTCTCACCATAGTAAATCTGTCCCAGAAATCTCTAAAGAGGTTCAAATTGCGCCAAATGAAGTATTAAATCACATTGTTACTTTAAGACAAAGAGGGCTTGTTGATTTAGATGAGGTTAATGAAGAAATACCAACATTTATTTCAATTAAGGAGGGTAAATAATGGAGAAAATAGGCGCTGTATTAGTGATAGGGGCAGGAATAGCAGGTATTCAAGCATCTATTGATTTAGCAGATTCTGGTTATAAAGTATATCTAGCGGAATCGACGATGAGTATCGGTGGAGTTATGTCACAGCTAGATAAAACATTTCCTACAAATGATTGTGCTATATGTATACTCGCTCCAAAATTAGTACTTACTGGTCGTCATGAGAATATAGATATTCTAATAAATTCCTCTATCGAAAAAATTGAAGGAAAACCTGGGAATTTTAAGGTTGAATTAAAACAGAAATCATTATATTTAGATCAAAATAAATGCACAGGTTGCGGTGTCTGTGCTCAAAAATGTCCTATTGAAGCTATTGATTTTTTCAATGAAGGTCTTTCGAAAAAATCTGCGATATCTGTAAAATTTCCCCAAGCAGTTCCTTTAGTGTTTTCAATAGATAAAGAAAAATGTATAGGTTGCGAAGTTTGTAAAGAAATTTGTAAAGCTGATGCAATAGATTATAAGTTAAAAGAAAAAAAAATTAATCTTAATGTAGGAGCAGTAATTTTAGCGGTTGGATTTGATGAATTTGAACCTGCTCCTTTAACAAATCTAGGATATGGTAAATTTTTAAATGTAATAACGAGTATTCAATTTGAGCGCATATTAAGCGCTAGTGGACCACACTCTGGTTTAATACTTCGTCCTTCGGATGGGATTATACCCAGAAAAATAGCATTCCTACAATGTGTTGGATCAAGGGATAAAAGACATAATGTTGAATATTGTTCCTCAGTATGTTGTATGTATACTACAAAAGAAGCCGTAATTGCAAAAGAACATGTTAATATTATAGAACCAACTATTTTTACAATGGATATACGTGCATATGGTAAAGATTTTGATAAGTATATTGAACGAGCAAAACATGAACATGGGATACGATATATTAGAAGTAGAATTTCGAAAGTTAGTGAAATTCAAGACTCTAAAGATTTAAAGATTCGATATGAAACAGAAGATGGAAAAATCATCGAAGAGACCTTTAATTTAGTTGTTTTAGCTGTCGGAGCCCAACCTAATCATAGTGCTAAAGAATTGGCTGAAAAACTAGACGTTGAGTTAAATGAATACGGTTTTTGTAAGACTAATAGGTTTAATCCGGTAGAAACATCACAACCAGGGATTTATGTATGTGGGATGTTTGCTTCGCCTAAAGATATTCCAGAAACTGTTATCGAAGCAAGTGCTGCTGCTGGATGTGTGAATGTTCTTCTCTCTGAAACAAGAAATACATTAATCTCAAAGAAAGAAATGCCTGAAGAAATTGATGTGTCTGATGAACCCCCCCGAATAGGTGTTTTTATTTGTCATTGCGGGATAAATATTGGTGGTGTTGTTAATGTTCCTGAAGTAGTTGAATATGCTAAATCTCTTCCAAGCGTAGTTTACGCTGAACATAATCTCTATACATGTTCTGCTGATACTCAAACTAATATTAAAGAAAAAATTCAAGAATATCAGCTTAATAGAGTTATAGTTGCCTCATGTACTCCGCGAACACATGAGCCATTGTTTCAAGCAACAATTCAGGAGGTAGGATTAAATAAATATCTGTTTGAGATGGTCAATATTCGAGATCAGTGTTCTTGGGTTCACATGCATGAAGCTGAAAATGCTACCTTTAAAGCAAAAGACTTAATAAGAATGTCAGTAGCTAAAGCTAAGCAATTAGTACCATTGCAAGAACAAGAAATTGATGTGGTTGATAAAGGATTAATTATAGGCGGAGGTGTATCTGGAATGTCAGCAGCACTAAACCTAGCATCTCAAGGTTTTGAAGTATACTTACTTGAGAAGGAGGATTCTCTAGGCGGATTTGCTAAAAATATATTTCAAAGCCTTGAAAATGATAATATACAGGAATTTCTTGAAAATCTAATAAAAGCAGTTAAAGATAATCAATTGATTCATGCATATACAAATGCTCAAATCAATTCAATTTCAGGATACATTGGGAATTTTACCACCAATATAAATTATGGAAAAAATAATAAAAATGTGGATCTTGAGCATGGAATAATAATTGTAGCTACTGGAGCTAGAGAATATCAGCCAACAGAATATAGCTTTGGAAAAGATAAAAGAATTATATCTCAAACTGAATTTGAAAAAATTCTTTTTACCACTGATAATATAAAGAATTTAAAATCAATTGTGATGATTCAATGTGTTGGTTCTAGAAATGAAGAACATCCATATTGTAGTCGAATATGTTGCTCTGAAGCTATTAAAAATGCATTAAAAGCAAAAGAAATTGATCCTAATATTGAAATAGTAATTTTATATCGCGATATAAGAACCTACGGTTTTAAAGAGAAGTATTATAACCAAGCAAGAGAAAATAAAGTGATTTTTGTTAGATTTGATGAAAATAATCCTCCAGAATTAAATATAAAAAACAAAAAATTAAGTATTTCTCTTAATAGACCTACCTTAGGAGATTTGGAAATTAATCCAGATTTGTTAGTATTAAGCACTGGGCTGGTAGCACCTCAAAAAGAAAATGAAGATTTAGCTAAAATGCTCAAAGTGCCGCTTAATGAAGATAAATTCTTTCTGGAAGCTCATGTTAAGTTAAGACCTATTGATTTCGCAACGGATGGGATATTCTTATGTGGATGTGCTCATTCACCTAAAAATATCAGAGAATCAATTGCTCAAGCAAATGGTGCCGCTGCCCAAGCAGTTAAAATTTTAAGTGCTGAAAATATTGTTACATCCGGTCTAGTTGCTACTGTAGTAGAAGAAAATTGTATTGGTTGTGGAACATGCGTTGAAGTTTGTCAATTTAATGCAATTGATTTAATTGAAAAAGAAAAAGTGTTTGAAGATTGTATAATTAAAATAAAAAAATCTCATATTAATCCTGCCCTTTGTAAAGGTTGTGGCACATGTGGAGCGCAATGTCCAAATTCCGCAATTATTGTTAAGCATTTTGGTTTTGAGCAAATAACCGCTATGATTTCAGCACTTTTAATTCAAAGTTAAATTAAAATTAAAAGAAATGATTACCAGTGATAAGTAAAGAAAAAAAAATAAAAAATAAGGAATTTCATCCAAATATTTTGTGTTTCTGTTGTAATTGGTGTAGTTATGCTGGAGCAGATTTAGCTGGAGTCTCACGATTTCAATATCCCTCTACTATTAGAATAGTACGTGTAATGTGTTCTGGTAGAGTAGACCCCGCTTTTATTTTAGAAGCATTTAAAGATGGTATTGATGGAGTCATTGTAACAGGATGTCATATTGGTGATTGTCACTATTTGAAGGGAAATGAATTTGCGAGAGATAGATTTGAACGTTTTCAAGAAGTTCTGAAAATATTTAATCTTGATAAAAGATTTAGACTTGAATGGGTAAGTGCCTCTGAAGGAAAACGATTTGCTGAAGTCATCACTGAATTTACTAATCAAATTAAAGAATTAGGTCCATTGCAAACTATTTAAAATAACTATTTTCTAAATGAGTAAAAAATTCATATTTCAGTTTCCTATTAACTTTAGAATATTTTATTTTCATCCTTCTTTATGGATAGGTATAAAATGGTAAATTCAGCATCTCTTTTCAATGAAAATTCAGTGAAAATTACAGTATTGAACTTATGTCAATTTATCAAAAATGAGGAATTTGAACCTACTTGATATTTTCACGGGTGTTACAATAGTAAACAGTCAAGAAACAGTTGAAAGGATAAGAAAAGAAAGGAATATCCTAAAAGCTAATATGAAATATCTATTTATGGGAACTCCTGAAGAGATTAAAGAAAAAATAAAAGAAGCTGAAAATTTAGGTATCAACAAAATGGTTATAGCAATAGTAAGTCCTGACATTGAAGATCCTATTGACATCTTTAGCAGAGAAATAATGTGATAAATTTTAATCTGATGTTAATGAGATTGATTTTAAATCTTTTAAATCTCGATTTTTATTTATTTTTCATGAAAGGTAAATTCAGCGTCTGATTTCTATGAAAATTTATTTTGAAGGATAGATAAAAAAAACCGATTGAATTTAATTCTGTAATTTCGCCTTGGACCTTAATAGAGAATATAATATTTAATTACTAATCTACCATTTTCAAGTAACAAATTAGACTTAATTTTGAAATAAGAAATTAATAATAGAATTAGAATCAAATTTTAAACTTGAATGTATACTCTTTTTCCATTACCTACATGAATAACATGAATTTTGATCAATTCCATTATTTTTTATGAATATTGAGTGGGAAATAGATCACCAAATCTTAATTTATTATCATTAATAAACAGAATGCAGATAATGAATAATTATTAGAAATAATATTGCCCAGATCAATTATTCTTTTGAGAAAAAGTTCTGATTTTGATCTCCTCTCCTGAGATTCTTAATAAAAATTAACAAAATATCCATAAAGGCAAAGAAAGCAAAGTACTTATGACCAGTTAGAAAAACATTGCGTTGAAAAATGTTTGGACTTGATCATTTACAAAGTGAAGAATGATCGAAATCTAGCATTCTTCATAAAAATATTTATATAATTTCATTTCTTTATTTTTAAATCAACGGTGAGATAACAAATTTTTATTTAAAAAATTAAGAAGTGTTAAGTTATGGAGGGATCTGTATTAGTAATTGGAGGAGGTATTGCGGGAATCCAAACATCTTTAGATTTAACTGAATTAGGATTTAAAGTGTATTTAGTAGAAAAAACACCCTCAATTGGAGGGAGAATGGCTCAACTTGATAAAACATTCCCTACAAATGATTGTAGTTTATGTATTCTTGCCCCGAAAATGGTGGAAGTATTTAGAAATCCTAATATTGAATTAATGACTTATCATGAAGTTCAAAAGATTTCTGGAAAAGCTGGAAATTTTAATGTTACTGTTCTTAAGAAACCACGTTATATAGATGAGACAAAATGTAAAGGATGTGGGGATTGCGCGACCAAATGTCCAAAGATTGAAACCCCTAATATTTTTGATATGAATTTAGGCAAAAGAAAATCTGTTTACATACCGTTTCCTCAGGCAGTACCTCCTATATATTTAATTGACTCTGAATTATGTTTAAAACTCACAAAAGGAGTATGCGGAGTCTGTGAAAAAGTTTGCAAGGCAGAAGCAATAGATTATGAACAACAACCCCAAGAAATCAAATTAAATGTTGGTGCTATCGTTGTTGCCACAGGATTTGATGTATTAGGGAAGGAATTATCCTCAAGATGGGGATATAGTTATAAGAATGTAGTTAATGCGTTAGAATATGAACGAATGTTATCTGCTTCTGGACCTTTTGAAGGTCATATTCTACGTCCAAGCGATGAAAAAGAGCCAGAAATAATTGCATTTATTCAATGTGCTGGATCAAGGGATTTACGTGAAGGAATTCCATATTGTTCAAGTGTATGTTGTATGTACACTGCTAAAGAAGCAATCATAACCCGGGAACACTCTGAAAATTCAAAATGCTTTGTGTTTAGGCATGATGTTAGAGCTTTCGGTAAAAATTTCTATGAGTATACCCAGAGAGCTCAAGAGGAATATGGGGTAAAATATTTTCAGACTAAAATTAGTAGAATTTTAGAAGATCCAGAAACAAATGATTTAGTGATTCATTATGAGGATTTAAAAACTGGAGAATTTAAGGATTTTAAAGCAAACCTTGTAGTACTTGCAGCACCTCTCGTCCCTTCAGCTGGAACTAAAGAATTAGCTAAAATATTAGATATCGGATTGGATGAGTATAATTTTTTCAAAGAAAGATCATATTTTAATAAATCCTTATCATCAAAAGAGGGTATTTTCATAGTAGGATTTTGTCAAGGTCCAATGGATATACCAGAAACTGTAGCAGATGCCAGTGGGGTGGCTTCACATGTAGCAACCTTATTAAGTTCCTCTAAATTCACTGAAATAAAGGAAAAAATTATTGAGATACCAGAAAAAGAAGTTGCTTTAATGGATGAGCCAAGAATTGGTGTTCTTATCTGTCATTGTGGTATTAATATTGGTAAATATATTGATATCCCTGAAGTGATAAAGCACATAAAATCATTACCTAATGTAGTTTTTTGTGAAGATAACTTATATTCATGTAGTTCTGATTCTCAAGAACGAATTAAAGAAGTAATAAAGGAATATGATTTAAATAGGTTTATTGTAGCTTCTTGCACACCAAGAACACATGAATCTTTGTTTCAGGAGACATGTCAAGAAGCTGGGTTAAATAAGTATTTGTTTGAAATGGTCAATATCCGTGATCAATGTAGTTGGGTTCATATGACCGAAAAAGAACTTGCTACCGAAAAGGCTAAGGATCTAATAAGAATGGGAGTTGCGAAGTCAAGATTATTAAATCCACAAAAAGAAGAGAAATTAAAAATCACTCAAACTGCATTGGTGATTGGTGGAGGTATATCAGGAATGACTGCTGCCTTAAACATAGCTAATCAGGGATTTCTCGTGTATCTTATAGAAAAAGAGAAATATTTAGGTGGAAATTTAAGGTATTTAAATATGTTATATCCTACTCAAGAGGACGCATCAGTCTTACTAAATGAAACCATAGAAAAGGTCATGAACAACAAGCACATTAAACTCTTCTTAAGTTCTGCATTGAAAGATATTAATGGGTATGTCGGTAATTATAATGTTTCACTTATCGATTTAGAAGAAAAAGTTCATGAATTAAAAATTGGTACGATTATAGTAGCCACAGGCGGACAAGAATTAAAGCCAAATGAATTTTTTAACTATAGTTATACGAACCATAATGTAATTACACAGCTACAGCTAGAACAGAAATTAAAAGATGAAGATAGTTCGTGGCTTGACAAGCTAAATCATATCACTACACTCTTATGTGTTAATGCAAGACAAGAAGAAGGGATAACCTATTGTTCAAATATCTGTTGTGAAAGTGCTATAAAAAATATCAACCTTCTAAAGGAACTAAAACAAGACCTCAAATTAATAGTTCTTTATAGAGATCTTCAAATGGCTAAGAAAGAATTTGAAGCTTATTATCGTGAGCGAAGAAAAGATGCTGTTTTTTTGAGATATGATTTAAATAAACCACCAATAATTAGTAATATAAATGGGAATGCTGAAAAGTTTGAAATAAAAGTATTTGATACCAATTTGCAAGATAACATCGAATTTGAAACAGATTTACTGGTATTATCGACTCCTATGGTTCCAGCTGATAATTTAGAAGAATTAGCACAGATGTTAAAGGTTCCGTTGGATAAAAATGGATTCTTCTTAGAAGCACATGTTAAATTAAGACCGCTAGATTTTGCTACAGATGGAATATTCTTATGTGGGTGTGCTCAATGGCCAAAAAATATACAAGATTCAATATCTCAAGCAAATGGTGCTGCTGGAAGAGCATGTAGATTTCTGGGCGTTAAGGAAATTACAACTTCTGGATTAGTAGCAGAAGTGGATCCTGATATATGTATTGGTTGTGGAACATGTAAGGAAACATGCTCTTATAGCGCAATAGAACTCTTAGAAACTAAAAGAGAATTTGAAGAAGTATGTTTATCTATAAAAAAATCGTCGATCAATTCAGGATTATGCAAAGGATGCGGAACTTGTGCTGTGAATTGTCCTGTTGGCGCTATTTCTATAAAACACTACGATTTTGAACAAATTAATGCTATGATTAAAACACTAGCGATATAACCGATGGATATTTCAGATTAGCTAGAATATCACTCATTTGACAATAGAGTTATAAATACTAATCAGAAAAAATAAATTGTTTCTATTTTTTTTCTATTCATTATAGTTTCAAATTATTATAATTCATATTAACCACATAAAGTGAATTTTATTACTGAAATTGAAAAAGGGGATAAAGTAGAAGATCTCAGAGCTGAAAAAAATAAATTTCTTGAAAAAATCTATGACCCAGACATAAGAAAATTACTATATCGATGCTATCAATGTGTTCGCTGTAGTGGTGTCTGCCAACTTAGCCACGTTCAGAAGTTTGAGCCAAGTAAAATTATTCAAATGATATTAGAGGGTTTTGAGGATAAGATTATCGAGAGTGGAGTTTTATGGGATTGTTTAACATGCAACGCTTGTCTTCAAAATTGCCCTGAAGGAATAAATTTTGCAGATATTGTAAGAATGGTAAAATATAAATCACGAGAATCTGATAAACAAAATCCTGATGATTATGTTGCGCATAAGGGAGTATACACAACCATTTCAGAGATAATGAGCGAACCTCATATAAAGCCAGCGAGATCGCTCGAATGGATCCCTAAAGAATGTAAAGTTTCAGAACAAGGAAATATATTATACTATGTTGGATGCCTCCCTTATTTCAATTTTGAATTTGAAAACTCAGATTCAATTGCTGAAAGTACTTTAAAAATCCTCTGTCAGATTGAGAAAGAGCCAATTGTAGTTCTTAAAGATGAAATATGTTGTGGACATGACCTATATTGGGGTCAAGGCAAATTTAATGCTTTCATCAATTTAGCAGAGAAGAATCTCAAAAGATTTGAAGAAACTGGTGCTACTACAATTGTCACTGCTTGTGCTGAATGCTATAGAACTTTTAAGGTTGATTATCTGAAATTATTCGAAGATTTTGATAAAAAATTTGTGGTTAAACATTTAATTGAATATGTATATGAAAAATGGAAAGAAAAGAAGATTGAATTTAAAAATCCAAGTGAAATGGAAGAGCCTATTCAATTCACTTATCATGATCCATGTAGGTTAAGTAGGTTTTTACCTAAAAATAGTAAGATTATTGATAATGTACGTGAAATTTTTCATCATTTAAATAAAATTGGATATAAGTTTAATGAAATGGCACATAATAAAACTGATGCGTTATGTTGTGGAGTAAGTTCTTGGATGAATTGTAATGACCGATCGAAGGCATTAAGGTATAAACGACTATTAGAAGCGAAGGATGTGGGTGAAATAATGGTAACATCATGCCCAAAATGTAAATTCCATTTAACATGTTTACAAAATGATTATGAAGATATATCATCGGTTGAGATAATAGATTTCTCAGAGTTCCTAGTAGACTTAATAAAGATAAAAGAATCAAGTGAAGAATTGGAGGAAGAAAAATAATGGAAGGATCTGTTTTAGTAATTGGAGGAGGTGTCGCTGGAATTCAGACCTCATTGGATCTTACCGAATTAGGTCTAAAGGTCTATTTAGTAGAAAGATCTCCATCTATTGGAGGGAGAATGGCTCAGCTAGATAAAACTTTTCCCACAAATGATTGTAGTCTATGTATTCTCGCCCCTAAGATGGTTGAGGTGTTCAGAAATCCTAATATCGAACTTATGACCTATCATGAAGTTAAAAAAGTAGAAGGGAAACCAGGAAGCTTCACAATTACTGTTCTTAAAAAACCACGTTATATTGATGAGACTAAATGTAAAGGATGTGGTGATTGTGCTGCCAAGTGCCCAAAGATAGAAGCTCCAAATATTTTTGATATGAATTTGGGAAAGAGGAAATCTGTTTATATCCCCTTTCCACAAGCTGTTCCTCCAATTTATCTAATTGACCCTGAATTATGCCTTAAACTTACTAGAGGGGTTTGTGGAGTTTGTGAGAAAGTTTGTACGGCAGAAGCAATTGATTATGAACAACAACCACAAGAAATTGAATTAAAGGTCGGTGCGATTGTAGTTGCTACGGGATTTGATATGTTTGCTGAAGAATTGTCTTCTCGATGGGGTTATCAATATGAAAATGTAGTTAATGCACTCGAATATGAACGAATTCTTTGCGCTAGCGGTCCGTTTGGTGGACATGTAATGCGTCCTAGTGATGAAAAAGAACCTGAGATAATTGCTTTTATTCAATGTGCAGGATCACGAGATTTACATGAAAATGTTCCTTATTGTTCATCAGTATGTTGTATGTATACTGCAAAAGAGGCAATAATCACCAAAGAACACTCAGATCATTCAAAATGTTTCGTATTTCGACATGATATCAGAGCTTATGGTAAAAATTTCTATGAATTTACCCAGAGAGCTCAAGAAGAATATGGGGTAAAATACTTTCAGACAAAAATTAGTACTATTGAAGAAGATCCTGAAACAAACGACTTAATTATTCATTATGAAGATTTAAAAACTGGTGGATTTAAAGATTTTAGAGCAAACTTGGTTGTTTTAGCCACACCTTTAGTTCCTTCGAAAGGAACAGAAGAATTAGGTAAAATCTTAGATATTGAGTTAGATCATTATAATTTTTATAAAGAAAAAACATATTTTAACAAATCATTATCCTCAAAAGAGGGTATTTTCTTATGTGGATTTTGTCAGGGTCCAATGGATATTCCTGAAACAGTTGCTGATGCGAGTGGAGTAGCCTCCCAAGTAGCTACATTATTAAACTCTGTCAAATTTACCGAAGTGAAAGAAAAAATATTTGAAATTCCAGAAAAAGAAGTTAAAATTACTGATGAGCCAAGAATAGGGGTACTTATTTGCCATTGTGGTATTAATATAGGCAAATATGTAGATGTTCCTGAAGTACGAGAATATATTAAGACCTTACCTAATGTAATACATTGTGAAGATAATTTATATTCATGTAGCTCTGACTCACAAGAAAGAATTAAAGAATTAATTGCTGAACATAATCTAAACAGATTTATCGTTGCTTCTTGTACACCTCGAACCCATGAGGCATTATTCCAAGAAACATGTCAAGAAGCAGGAATGAATAAGTATCTATTTGAAATGGTCAACATCCGTGATCAGTGCTCCTGGGTCCATATGACTGAAAAAGAAGCTGCTACTGAGAAATCGAAGGATCTCTTGCGGATGGCAGTCGCAAAAGCTCGATTAATTAAACCACAAGCTGAAGAAAAACTGCAAATCACCCCAACAGGTTTAGTAATAGGTGGCGGTGTTTCAGGTATGACCGCTGCTTTAAATTTAGCAGATCAAGGATTTAAAACTTATCTTGTTGAAAAAGAAGACAAATTAGGGGGAAATCTAAACAATTTGAATATTTTATACCCAATTCAAGAGGATGCTTCGATATTCCTAAAGGAAATAACTCAGAAAGTTGAGAACCATAATAATATTGAAGTCCTAATGAAATCTAAAATTAATTCCATTAAGGGTTACATTGGTAATTATGAGGTTTCAGTTACCAATTCAGGAACAGATCCTAAGGAATTGAAAATTGGGACTATTATTGTAGCTACTGGAGCGCAAGAATTAAAACCTCATGGATTATATCAATATGACGATAAGAATGATGATGTAATAACCCAATTAGAGTTAGAACAGAAACTCCAAGATAAAGATAAATCTTGGCTTGATAAAGTTAATCGTGTAACATTTATTCTATGTGCTAACGCTAGGCAAAAAGAGGGAATAACGTACTGTTCAAATGTGTGTTGTGGAACTTCAATTAAAAATATTAATATTTTAAAAGAGTTGAAACCAGAACTGGAAATCGTCGTTCTATATAGAGATTTTCAAATGGCCAAAAAAGAATTTGAGGAGTATTATCGAAATCGAAGGAAAGATGCGATGTTTTTACGATATGATTTAGATAACTTACCAAAAATAACAAAGAAAAACAAGGAAAAATATAGAATTAAAGTATTTGATACCAATCTGCAGGATAAAATCTCTTATGAGACTGATATGATTGTTTTAGCAACTCCTATGATACCAGCAGATAATTTGGAAGAATTAGCTAAGATGCTCAAGGTTCCTTTAGACAGAACTGGCTTTTTCTTAGAAGCTCATGTTAAACTGAGACCCTTAGATTTTGCTACTGATGGTGTCTTCTTATGTGGATGTGCTCAATGGCCTAAAAATATACAAGATTCAATTTCACAAGCAAACGGAGCAGCTGGACGAGCAAGCCGATTTCTAAGTGCAAAAGAAATTACAACATCAGGTTTAGTTGCTGAAGTAAATCAAGATAAATGTATAGGATGTGGTGAATGTGAAGAAGTTTGTCCATATAAAGCTATAGAATTAATAGATACACCTAAAGAATTTGAAGATTTAAGCATAGTTGTTAAAAAATCTTCTATTAATTCCGCCCTCTGTAAAGGTTGTGGAACATGTGCAGCTACTTGTAAAGTTGGAGCAATAATGGTAAAACATTATGATTTTAATCAAATATCAGCTATGATTGATTCTTATTTGTTAGAAAAAGAAAAGGTAAAAAATTAATTATAAGGGTAAAGAAATAATGTCAAAATCAAAAGGAAAAGCAACTAAAAACGGATTTGAGCCCAATATTTTAGTTTTTTGTTGCAATTGGTGTAGTTATGCTGGTGCTGATTTAGCAGGAGTTTCACGATTTCAATATCCTCCAAATATTAGAGTAATACGCGTAATGTGTTCTGGAAGAGTTGATCCTTCATTTGTCCTAAAAGCTTTAAAAAATGGCGCTGATGGAGTTCTTGTAAGTGGGTGCCATATAGGAGATTGCCATTATATTTCTGGAAATGAATATACCCAAGAACGGTTCGAAAGATTACATAATATTCTGATTAAGCAACTAGGAATAGATCCAAAAAGAGTACGCTTAGAATGGGTGAGCGCGTCTGAAGGAAAGAGATTTGCTGAAGTAATCACGGAGTTTACTAATCAAATTAAAGAATTAGGTCCCTTGAAATCCTAAAATTTTTAAAACAGCATCAATTGATAAGTGTTTTAACTCATTTGCTTTATTAAAGTTTTTAACAGAACTATTCTACATAGGGTAGTCCTCCAATTTCTTCAATCTTTTTTTATCCCATTCAATATCTGAAAGGCGTTTTTTAAAGTATATTTTACCACCATCATTCAAATTTGCTAACTTCTTATCAAATATCCCACATATTGGAGGACTCATAATAAAGATTTAAAATTTGAAAAAATTTTTTAACTTTTAGATAAAATATAATAAATTTGAAGCTTCTTTTCTAAATTTAAAACAATTGAAAATAAAAAGTATAAGTTGAATAATAATGGAAGATAAAGAATATCAATTTATCAAAATCGAGAAAAAAGGTAAAATCTCGATAATTAAGTTTAATCGACCGGAAAAGAAAAATGCTTTAAGTGAAGACATGAGAACGGAGATTATAGATGCATTAGATACTCTTAAGGATGAAAAACGAGTTAAGGCGGTAATCTTTTATGGAGGTGAGGATTTTTTTTCTGCCGGATTTGATAGAGATGAAGTACAGGCTATCGTACAGGGGAAAGGGGATTACCAACGCTTCATTGATTCAAATCATCTTTTTCATCAAACAATATTTGATTTTCCTAAATTATTAATAGCTGTTGTGAATGGATATGCCTTAGCAGGAGCTTTTGACCTCGCTGTTATTTGCCACCTTCGTGTTGCTTCCAAAGCTACTCTTTTTGGTCACCCTGAGATAAGATTTGGTGCATGTCCTCTTTTCTTTCCATACATGGCTCTCTTAGGACGAGGTAAAGCACTGGAAATTGCTTTAAATACAGGATCCCAAGAAAATTTTCTCACAGCTGAAGAAGCATACAGATTAAATATAGTAAATAAATTAGTTGAAAAAGGAGAAGCATTGAATGAAGCTATAAAGATGGCAAAACAAATTATTCAATCTCCAGAATTCGTGATTTCACAATTAATTAAGGTAAATAATACTTTTTTCAATCAAATTAATATATTTGACAAGGAAATAGATACAATTGTAGAAAGTATGAAACCAATATTAGGTATATAAAATCTAATTAGGTGATTATTCTATAAAAGCAGTTATTTTTGAAGATATTCAAAAATTAGTATATAAGGAAGATTATCCTACACCAACTCCTGGTCCAGACGATGTTCTGGTTAAAGTTCATTACTGTGGAATATGTGGAAGTGATGTAATAAATTTCAGATATAAGATGTATCAAGTTCCACTCATTATGGGGCATGAGATTTCTGGAGAAATAGCAGAAATTGGTGAAAATATTAAAGATATTAACATTGGTGATAATGTAATTGCCATAAATGTTTCGCAATATGTTATGGGAGAATTGAAAGGATTGGGTGTATTTGAAGATGGCGGATTTGCAGAGTATGTGAAAGTAAGAAGGAGTAATGTATTTTATCCTCCTACATCAATTTCTGCTAAAGAAGCTGTCATGATTGAATCATTTGCTAATATAATGAGAGCTATAAGAATGTCAATGATAGAGAATAACCAGAGGATCATGATCATTGGAGGGGGGAATATCGGATTAGCTTTCCTAGTAACTTTATTATGTGAAAAAAGCCCTGAATATGTAATTGTAATAGAACCTCATGAATTTTTAAGAGAAAAAGCAAAAGATTTTGGTGCTATTGATTCTTTTCCTCCAAGTAAAGCTAAAATAAGGAAATTTATAAAGAAACATAGGCAACCTTCCTTTGTTTTTGATTGTGTAGGAAGTGAAGAAACTATTAGGATGGCAATCGATTTAATTCAAAGAGGTGGAATTGTGTTATTGGAGGGAATTCAAAAAGGCATGGTTATTCATACCTTTCCAATTATTAATAAAGAAATTTGCTTGAAAGGATGTTTAGGGCATGATCGAAACGACATTATTTCTACAATTGAATTATTTGCTAAAAATAAAATTAACGCTGATAAATTTATTACTAAAACTATAGCTTTGGAGGATGTTCAAGAAACTTTTGAATCTTTTATGAAACTAGATAAAAGAGATTTTATCAAGATATTAATTGAAATTTAATATATTTATTTCATTAATCTATTTAAATCTACAAGCTTAGAAAATAAAGTATGAAAGAGAAGCCAAATATCATCATATTCATCACTCACGACCAAGGTACATTTTTAGGGTGTTATGAGACTCCTCAGACTACAAAATCACTATATACTCCAAATATTGACAGACTTGCTGAAAATGGAGTGCGGTTTACAAATTATTTTTGTACTGCTCCTCAATGCAGTCCAAGTAGAGGAAGTTTAATGACTTCTTTGTATCCACATCAAAATGGGCTAATGGGGCTCGTCAACCTTGGATGGACTTTACCTGAAAATAATAAGACTTTGCCAATGTATTTACGAGATCATGGTTATAATACTTATTTACTTGGATTGCAACATGAAAGTAAGGAAGTTTCTACCCTTGGATACGACAAAGTCAGTGAAAGAATCAAGGAATATAAATATTCCACCAAAAAGATGGAAGAAGTATATTTGAGATTTTTTGAAGAACGGCAAGGAGATGATGAACCTTTCTATGTAAATATTGGAACAATTGAAGTTCATCGACCATTTGTAATATGGAGTGATCCAGTTGATCCAAAATATGTAGAAGTTCCTCCATTTTTACCTAATAATGAACTGATTAGAGAAGATATTGGACTCTTTTATGGGATTATCAATAATGTAGATTTAGCTATAGGAAACATAATTAGGTCTTTAGAAAAATTAGGGTTAAGAAAAAATACTCTATTCATCTATACAACCGATCATGGGAGCCCATTTCCAAGGGCAAAATGTACTTTATACGATCCTGGGATTAAAACAGCGCTCATTATGAATTGTCCAGAATTAGAAATTGTGAGTGGAGGTAAAATAATTGATTATAAGATAAGTAATATTGATCTCTTACCAACATTATTAGATCTTGTTGGAGTTAAAAAACCAAGAAACATTGAAGGGATATCATTTTTACCAGTATTAGAAGATAAATTTGGAAATTTTAGAAATGAAATTTTTACAGAAAAAACCTATCATGAAATCTACGATCCCATGCGAAGTATAAGGACTGATAAATATAAGTATATTCGAAATTTTACAAGTTCAGAAACGTTATATCAAATGCCACTTGATATTCAAAGAGGTCTTTCAGGAAAATTTTTAATAGATACAATTAAAAAGCCGAGGAGTGAAGAAGAACTCTACGATCTTGAATATGATCCATATGAACAAGAGAACTTAGTTAACGATTCAAATTATCAAAATATTTTACAGGAGTTAAGGCAAAAATTACTTAATTGGATGATGAATACTAGTGATCCACTTCTAAAAGGTAAAATTGAGCCTCAAAATGGGGTTAGGTATAAAAGAAAATGAAAATAGTTAAATCTCTTGAAAATCTTATTTCGAAAATTGATCTTGAATGGATTGATAATTCAAATGAACTAACTAATAGCAACTATTATCATGAACTTATGTTGCTTTTCCCAAACTTACATAAATTTTTTGAGGAAGGGCAGCATGAGGATGAATTTGAATTTTTCAGAACGTTAAGACATATTCTTAGAACTCTAAAAATTTATTTTCTTATAAAGAATAATAAATTTTTTCATAATACATTATCTATAAGTTCTCTACAAACAATTAGAAAAAAAGTATTATGTCAAACTATACGTAATGAGTTGATTTTACCTCTTATTTTAATGTATCATGACATTGGAAGGTTTTATGATAAGGAAAACCACCCTTATCAAAGTTATTTATTAATAAATGATAGGGAATTACTTGAACCTTATGATATTTCTGAATTAGATAAACTCCTCATAAGTAAAATTATTCAATACCATTTATTATTTGCTACTATTTATACTGGTGAATCTACCTTTTATGGGATATATTCTTTAATAAATGATAATGAATTTATCAAATTAGTTTCTAATGAGAAATTTGGTGATATTTTCATAGATATATTAGAGATTTTTACATATATTGATATCTTAGGTTATTCCTATGCTGTAATTTACGATCATTACATAATATATTATAACGAAATTAACTCTAAATTGAAGAAACTTCTCAGTTTTTGGCCAGATAAGGTTATGATTTTAAAAAAAGCAATAGATTATTCCCAAGAATGGGTAGAATGGAGAATTGCTGGAGCTCTTAGGATTTTTCAATTCATTAATACCCAACAATACTTAACTAAGGATTTTTTCTTCAAAAAAATTATAGCAAGTACACGTGAGCCAATAGAGGAGATGAAAGAAGAATTAGACTGGAATATTATAAAAGACAAATATTTAATGAATACTTGGAAAATTCAAATAAAATATGGTTTAGGAATCTTAATGTTGTTAACAATCGGTAAATTTTATAGAGGACCTATTGAAGAAGACGGAAAAATCTCAAATAACCTTATAATATTCTGGATTTTGCTTTCAAAAGAAATTGCTGAAAGATCTATTGAAGATAAGGAAATATTATGGAATGTACATTTTAAAGGTTTACCAAATTGGTGGAAGTGGGATAGAAAATTTAAAAAAGAGTTGAATTATAATTCTTTAAATTCTATAATGAAAAATTCCTCGCAGGATTTTAACATTGAGAAAAATGAATACAATTTATATTTAGATTTCGATGTAATTTTTAATTAAAATCTTATTATCCCTTATCAAAATTAAAATAATATTAATATAGTAATTAGTGACTTTATATCTATTTCTCTCTAATTGAAAGGCATTTTAAATTTGATTTTTAATCTATAATTTCTTTTTCTTTAATTCTTCTTTTAAAATCAGAATAATAATTTCTTTAAAATAAAAATAAATATTATTATAACATGAAATTCAAATAATATCATTTGAAAGATCCTGACATATAGGCTAAATATAAAGAGAACATTTGCTTTTAAAAATGAATAATAGTTATGATTTAAAAAGAAAGAAGAATTTTCTTTCAATACTTTTTCTTTATTTTATGATTTATTTTTGTACAGGAATTATACCTGTAAATATAGGTAATTTATTACTATATCTCCCCGAAACTACAGAAATTGGAATTGGTGTAACGATCGCTATGAATTTTATAGTTGGTATTATTAGTATACTGATATTCGGATACTATGGAGAAAGAATAGCTGAAAAATTTTCGAGGAAAAAAGTTTTTGCTTATATTAATCTTGTCTGGATTATTTCATTTGGATTAACCTCTTTATCATTAAATTTCTTCTTTTATTTATTTTTTATAACAATTAGTGCTATTGGTACAGGAGCATTTTTACCACTGGGGTTTGCTATGATAGGAGATTTTTATCCTCCAAATGAAAGAGGTAAAAAGTTTGGTGGAATGCAGTTTGGTATGATATTAGGGAACGGAATGGGAATTATATTTGGAGGTTTATTAGGAACTTACGCAGGACCATTAGGATGGAGAATTTCTTATGGTTTAGGATTCGTATTAGGACTTTTAGTCTTACTATTTTATGTATTTATTAGTATAGAACCAGAAAAAGGGCGAACTGAGCCAGAATTCGAAAGTTTTAAAGGTGAAATCGAATATAATTATAAAATTACTTTTAATAATCTTAAACAACTATTTAAGACAAAAACCATATTAGGTATTTTAATTTCAGTTCTTTTTGCAGGTATTGCCAATGCTACACTTGGAATTTGGGCGATTTATTATTTGAGTTCTAAAATTAATGGTTCTGATGCTGAGTTAATAGCTACCACTCTTTATATTTTATCTGGCAGTGGAGCCCTCCCAGGATCAATTATTGGAGGAAAATTAGGAGATTCCTATTTTAATAAAGGAAAAATCAATGGTCGAGTAATTGTCTCTTTTTTAGGTCAAATTATTGGAGTTTCATTATTAATGGCTTTCTATTTAATTCCTTTTTTGGTAGCAACTCTCTTGGAAGTAGTATTTTCCTGGATATTCTTCTTAATATTGGGCTATCTCGGATTCTTTTTTGGATCTTTCTCAATGAGTAACCAATTTGCGATTTATGCTGATGTGTGCCCCCCTGAAGTAAGGAGTACTGCTAATGCTATGAATGGTTTAATGGTAAATATTGGGGGGATTTTTGGTAATTTATTATTATCTTCTTTGATCGAAAAGAATATGTCCTTATTACCACTCGCTATTTCCTTAGTTTTATTTTTTTACTTATTTGGAAGCTTCTTTTGGTTATTGACTTATTTCTATTATCAAAAAGAATCTAAGGAATGTAGAGAGTTGTTATCAAAAAGAAGAAAAGAATTAGATAGGAGAGATAAATCTTATAGTTAACAGGAGATTTCCATTTTACACACCAAGAAATAGAATTTTACTACTTACGTACATTTTTTATAGTTAAATTTTAAGAATAAAGATTATTTAATTAATTTGAAAAACGAATAATTAGTTTGTTTAAAATTAATTCTTGGAATGGTTTCAAGTGGCAGACGTATTTAACAATACCTCAGTGGAAAAAAACCCTAATGAAGATTTATGTGTTGTTTATGTCTTATATTTTGATGAGAAAAAGGGACAAATTCCACTGCTAATGTATCCTGATGATAGACTCAGAAGTAATAAGAAATACATGCGTCCAATCCATTATCATCCTGTTTGGTTTTTAGAAACTGATGAATTAGACCATATTGATTTAGAATATCAAGGTTATACCTTTTTTGGTAAGAAATTCTTAGCAAAATCAGAAAGAGAAAAACGAAGGGCAGGACTTAAAGAAGAGACTCCTGAAACGATAGTACTTATAGTATCTTTACCTAATGAGATAGATATTTTTGGTGATGATTTAATACGTATTCTAACTAATAATATTCGGGCTAAATTTGAGGATCAATTATCTGAAGTTATTGAAAGCGAAATTGCATCTGAAACTGTTATTAAAACACCCAAAATCCAAGAATTAATATCTGAAGGTAAGAAAGTAAAAATGTTTTTGAGAGAATTAATTGATAGTACAATTAAAGATTACTTTTCAAAAGTTTTAGAAAAAAAAACAGACACTCCTTCTCTAAGAGTACAAAAAGCTATCTCTTACTTTTCTATGAAAGGATTTGAGTTTTCTCCTCTAAGTAGCCTTAAAGGGGACAATTCTTTTTCTAATGTAGATTTATTTGATCCTAAAAAACAGGCTGTTCTCGATCTTTCTACGACAAATCCAATATCAGTTAAAAATATTTATTTTATTGAAAACAGCCAAGAAATTGAAATAACCGTCCAAAATAATAAAGATGAGGAATTAAACAATATTTCTATTACGATTACACATGTTAAAGAATTTTTTGAGAAAGAAATAATGACTCAACATGTTGATTTTTGGTTTCCTCATGAGGAACTTTTATTTGTCTCCCCCATTGTCCCTCATATTGATGAATATTTATTCTCTATTCGCCAATTAGATAATGATGGAAATGGAGAAAAAATTCTTACCCAAAGAATTGATTTAAAATTAATAGAAAAAATAACAAGTTAATCGTGTTATAAAAATGTCAGAGGTTGAAATTAAACAAGAAGAGATTGTTATTAGAAATTATCGTACTTCAGATTATCATGCTACTTTAGAAATCTTAAAGGAGTTGAATGAATATTATGATATTGGCTTTAATGAAGCTCAATGGAGAGAGTCTTCTGGACTACGACAGTTTAAACCTAATTTAAAAAGAATAACCTTAATCGCAGAATTAAAATCCACAGGTCAAGTCGTAAGTATGGGAATGATTGAAGCTGTAAAAAATACACTTGGACGATATATTGGGTATCTCGATAATTGGGCTACTAAAAAAGAATTTATTGGTAAAGGTGTAGGTAAACTTCTCGCGGATAAAGCTACTCAAATTTTAGAGTCATGGGGCTGCGATTCCCTTCGAATAAATCTTGCGTATAAAACAGATAAAAAATTACTTGATGTCTTTGCTAAAGCAGATTTCCACCCAATTATAATTGTTCTTGAAAAAAGATTTTAACTTTTAAAAACTTTTTTTTGTAAAAACTGTTTCTTTTCGTTCGTTAGGAACGAAAAAGTATCAAACTAAATATTCATTTATAAATTTAAATTATTATTTATTTCAAAAAAAAACAATATCTAATAATTTTAATTCTTACAGGGTGATTTAAATAAATATTAAAGGTATAGCTTTTATGCAAGTAAGAGATGCCCATATTTCAGTTTTTGGAGAAGAACGTTGGAATAATTTCTTTCAGCGGTTCAATAAGCATTATACTACGTTTCCAAATGATCCTTTATCATCAACTAGGATTCCTATAGATATATATCTTTCATTTATAGATGAATTGACCCAAGAATTCTATAATGGCAATCAGAGAATATATTGGGGATTTGGGGAACAAGGCGCTCAAACTGCCTTGAGTGAGGATGGTCACCTTAATATATTTGTTAGAGTTAAAAGAAGCCCTGAAAATTTTATCAAATATGTTCTAGCTCGGATCTGGACCAACTATTTTGATATGGGAAGAGAAGAATTTAAACTTGAAGGAAATATTTTACATGCGCGGATTTTAGATCTACCAAAATATCACCCCTATTTTGAATTAACGACCATGGGTTATATAAAAAAAGCTTTAGAATTAATTGGACTTACAGTTGAGAAAACTACAAAAATAAAAAGCTCAGCAAAAGAAATTTATTATCAATTTATTTTAAATTTATAAAAGGGCATAATAAATAAAATATTTATTATTATCTTTAGAAAAAGGCTAATTATTTTGTAAGATATGAACTTTTCTCCTTTTTAAACGCAATTATTAAATACATTAATGATACTAGGGACAAAATCGCAATACTTCCTGAGTAAATAAATTAACGATAGTAATGATTTACATTAACTAAATGAAAATATGAAAAAGACAATATTCATATATTTCTTTAAGATTTGGTGCTAGAATTAAGATAGTACTTTTCTTGATGTGTAATAGCCCATTTTGTGCTATGTGTTCTAGTAATTCTATAACTTTCCAATTGATTCGAAGTTCTTATAGAATTCAATAGTAAAAACTATATATGGAATTGTGGGTATATTAAAATTAAAAACAAACAAAAAAAAAGAGTGATAAAAAAAATGGAAAGAAAAAATAGGACAGATATGAAATATTACGATTATTTATTTACTGTTCAGCAAATTGCTCAAAAATCACATGCAATTCAGAAAAAAGTCATAACTCAAGTGTTTGCGAATTTTGATGCTTGCCAAGTGCTAAGCAAATTAAATCGGCAAATTGAGCATCTTGATGGATTACTATCTAAATAAAAAAAATATTAAAAATTACAAAGTGGAGGTGAAAAGATAATTATGTTCAGCTTATTGACACTTGTCTTAATAATGATCGCCGCAGTTTTCTAGAAATACTGCAATTAACTCCTAGTGATTATTACTAGGAGATCTTAATTACTCTATTTAATTTTTAAATTTTTTTATTTTTTTCTTTAATTTGCTCTCTTACATTACAGCAGAGCTACTGAGGAATAAATACTTTTCTAATTATTAAAACTACTCGTTATAAATTTTTAAAAGGACAAAATCCATTATTAATAATAATGGATTATGAAGTTATTCTAATAAAAAGTGTGTAAAATTAAAATAAATTCTGTTTTTTAATATGATTACTAAAATATCATTGATTTTTTTTTGGATGATTATGATTATCGTTGTAATACATATATTCTATAGAAAATTTTCATATAAAATTGAAAGAGCAGTTGATTTTCCTGAGATTCATCATTGGATTTATCCATTAATAATAATTTGCATTTTAGGATATATCTATATATGCTTTTTGACAATAAGTTATATTTTTAATCCTAATTTTGCATTTAATCTTTTTTTACCAATAAAAATTCTAAATTTAGACCTTATAAAATATATAGGAGATATTTTTGTTATAATTGGGACTATTTTATTTCTAATAGCGTATTTTAATCTAAATTCATTAACAGATTTAGCAAATAAATCCGACTCAAGTGAATTAAAAACAACAGGAATATATGCAATATCCAGAAATCCTATTTATCTCGGATTGCATATTATAACATTCGGATTTAGTTTAATAATTCCAACATGGATAACATTCATATGTATTATCATATTCATTATTAATTTTCATTATAGAATTAAACTAGAAGAAAAAGAATTAGAAGAAATATTTGGAAAGGCTTATATTGCTTATAAAAGAAAAGTGTTAAGATATATTGGTCGAAGGATTAGAAGTTAAATTTTAATTTTAGCTTAAAATGATATCTATATTTGTACTTATGATAATTAAAATAAAAATCAAATGGAAACTGAAATATGATTCAAAATAAAAAAAAATTTGAAGAATAGTTTATAATCAACTATTCCTCCATTATGAGTTATATTTTTTCAAATCGTGCTTGAAAAAATCTCAAATATTCTGGTTCGTATATCATCCTTAGACCGCGTATCATGTCTTTCTTTTCATAAAGTCGAATCACTGACTCCGCTGTATATTCCATATGGGTGTTTGTGTAAACTCTTCGGGGAATTGTGAGTCTAACGAGTTCTAATTTAGGAAATATATTTTCACCAGTGTCTTTATCTCTTCCTTTAGAAATAGCTCCACGTTCCATGCTTCTTACACCTGAATCCTCATAAATTGCTGCGGCTAACGTTTGTGCGGGCCACTGTTCTCTCTCAAGATGAGATAAAAATTTTAAAGCATTCAGAAAGACCGCATGTCCACCTATTGGTTTTACAATAGGTACTCCTGCGTTCATTAATAATTTGCCTAAATAACGAACCTGATTTATCCTGTATTTTAAATATTCATAAGATGTACTTTCTTTTAATCCCCTCGCTACAGCCTCCATATCTCGACCAGCCATACCTCCATAAGTATGTAATCCTTCATACACAACAACCATGTTACGGCAATGTTCAAATATATCCTTATCTTTTGTAGCAAGAAAACCACCAATGTTGACGAGACAATCCTTCTTTGCAGAATAAATACATCCATCAGAATAACTCATCATCTCTCTAAGAATATCAACAATCGGTGTATTCTCATAACCTTTTTCACGCTCCCGAATGAAATATGCATTTTCACTTGATCTCGTGGCATCATATATAATTTTCAATTTATAATCATCACAAAATTGCCGTAATTCACGGAGGTTTTGCATAGATACAGGCTGCCCCCCTGCCATATTTACATCCATTTCCACATTTACAAAAGCAATTTTTTCTACTCCAAATTCATCAATAAATGCTTGTAATTTTTTGAAATCTACATTACCCTTAAAAGGATGTAAATTATCTGGATCATGAGCGTCATCAATGATGACATCAACCATTTTTCCACCAGGAAGTTCAACATGGAGTCTTGAGGTAGTAAAATACATATTTCGTGGTACAAGTTGCCCTGGTTTTACGAGATAGCTATACATAAGATGCTCTGCACCACGACCTTGATGAGTTGGAACGATATACTTATATCCAAGTACATCTTGTATTGCCTTTTCAAGATTATAGAAATTTCTGGCTCCTGCATAGGCTTCATCACCTAAAAGAAGACCACTCCATTGATAATCTGACATAGCTGAAGTACCTGAATCAGTTAAAAGATCAATGTAAACATCCTCAGATTTTAATAGAAATGTATTGTATCCAGCTTCCCTAATTGCTTCACTTCTTCTTTTTTGATCGGGCATACCCACATGTTCGATCATTTTGATTTTAAAAGGTTCGGGGGGTCCGTTCATTTAAATCATCTTTTATTATACTTATTTTAATAGATTAATTAAGAGGAGTAATTTGAAAAAGATTTCGTAGATATCCTCCCATACTATTCCCATTAATTAAGAACTCTCTTTCAAAGTCTTAGAATTGCATGATACATGAATTTTCTTGAAAGAGATTCTTTGTTTATAAAGTTTTATTTTAAAGAATGAATTTAGAGGTTAATAGTCATCTCTTCATCGAATTTAGGTATTATTACTTGTATTTTAGGATATTTTGATTCCATTAATTTCAGAAGGGGTTCTAAGTTCTCTGTTCTACTAATCGGAGGAAAGAAGTTATCCCAATGATAAGGGATCATAATATTTGGTTGTAATATTTTTATAATTTTTTCGGTTTTTTTAATCATATGTCTATGAGAATTTCCTGCATATGGAACCAGAAATACATCACATGGTTGAAACTTTTGGAGTTCTTCCACATATTTATGCCATAAACTCCCAAAAGATATAATTTTGATATTAATAAAGTATGTACAAAATCCAAAGACCTCTCCTTTGGGAAACCCTTTGCCATATGATAAGATAGATCTAGATTCTTTTAGAAATTGCCAAGAAAAGACTCGAGAGAAAATCGTTTTAAAATCAAATTTTATATGTTCGGATTTAATTAGTTCAACAGTTATACCCTCTGAAATTTTGATTTTATCATGAAAATTACAGATCTTAATGTTGTTTTTTGCTCTTTCTGAAAGATTTTCATTATGATTTTTGATAATCTTCCCTTCCGCCCAATTAATAATATTATTTTTTGCAGCTTCAGAGCAAAATACAGGAATATCTAAATTTTCTGAAAACCAACCCGCATCACAAGCATGATCAAAATGACCATGGGAGATGAAAATTCCAGATACATCACTGATATCTTCTTTCCGAGTTTTTAATTGAGGAGTTGCCCTTTCATTTCGTGAAAAAAAAGGATCGAATAATAGTTTAACACCATTTAATGATAAGATATAGGAGGCAGTTCCTAACCAAGTGATTTTTATTGTCATTAATGTAAATTATTAAGTAAATTTAACTAATCTTTTCATTTGATAAATAAAAATATATTATATAATTTTTTATTACTAATTTAAATTACACCTCAACCAATTTTAAAAAAAGTAAATAGAAATGATATCTCAATCTATAGCGTTAAAGGAATTCCAATTTCTATTTTATTTAATTCCAGTGACAATTGGTATCGAATTGGTTATTTATTTTTATTATCAATATTTTAAAATAAGAGATGTCAAATTAAAATTAAATAGAGTGCTATTGGCATTCGGAACATTTATTTTATTTATTGTAATAGGTCCACTGTGGATTCAAATTTCAAGAAATTTTTTAATTGAAGGGTCCCTAACATATGAGGTAATCTCCCGAATAGGATGGGCATTTGCTTTCTTTTCAACAATAGGATTCTCTTTATTTATTATAAAGAAGGAATTTTCTCAAATAATCAATATCAATGTGGTTAAATTCTTAATAATTCTTAATCTTATTCCCCTTACTGTATTAATATTTACACCATCCACAAGAGCTCCTATCTTCCTAATTAGCATTATATTTGTAGTATTAAATGGTTTAAACGTAATAAGATTTCAAATAGTATTAATAAGCAAATCAGTTGGAAAAATCAAACGGAAATTCCTTTATTTCCTTTTGGGGGCATTAGTAAGTTTTCCTGCTTTAGGTTTTGCAATTTTAGTAGGTATTGGAATTTTACCCCCTATTATCAATGAAATTGTTTATTTTACGGGAGTTGCAATTCTTTTACTAGGATTTATAATTATCGCTTTCTCAGTTTATGAGTTTCCCCCTTTTTATGAATTTGAATGGAGAGAAAACTTACTTAAACTATTTATTATTAATCAAAGAACTGTAGAATATATTTATTATTATGATTTTACTAATGAAAATAAAGTAATTGATTCAAATGAAAATTCATTTCAAGAAGCGAGGACTAAACTTTACTCTGGTGGAATTCTAGGTGTCGAGCGTGTTATTACTATAATTACTAACACGAAAGAAGAAAGGATTAATAAAATCAAACAAGAAGATTCAGTTATATTATTAAATTATAGCTCTGTAATACCTTACCTAACGTATGCATTAATAATTAGAAAAGACTTATTAAGTTTAGGACACTTTCTTGATTCTATAAAACGGCAATTTGAAGCATTTTACAGAGAAATCCTTTTGAATTTAGAGAATTTAGAAGGTGATCAAAAATTACTGTTTAAGAGTTTTGATTTAATAATAAAAGGTATTTTAACACAATAAGAGGTTATTCTAATGATATTTGTAGATTTCCCCATAACTGGTCAATATAGATTTATCCTAATGATTTTTGAATGGATTTTTTCAATTATATGTTTAGAGTTTGGGATTCTATTTATGTTCAGGCATAAAAAAGAGCAAAATAAGTTCAAAAATTCCCAAGACATTGGATATATATTCTTATTTTTTGCTCTTTCTTTAAGTGGAGTTTTTTCAGTATTAGGTTCCTATTTTTCCTATAGCATCACCCTAATAGAATTACACCATTTTATTAGTTATGTCTTTTTACATTTTGGTTTTCTATTGTTTATCATTGTAAAGGAGAAACAAAAAATATATTTTTTTAAGCGGTATTTCTTTTCTATCTGTTTGCTTATTTTATTAATTCTTTTCATCTTGTTTTCCTTTCTGAATAATCAGCTAGTCATTATTGAATCCACTATTTTTCTTTCTACTATTTTTCTTTTTTTTGTTTTATTTTTTATGGAATTTATAATAAAATCCAAAATTGAAAGTAAGTTATTTAAAAAATTTATAACAACTATCTTTCCCTTTTCGTTATTATTAATTGGATTATTTTTAACTTCTGATTATTCATTGAATTTATTGCAATTGCAATTTAGGTTATTTGGTTCTTTATTACAAATATTTGGAATTGCATTCTTTACTTATTTCTTCTTAAAATTTCCAGCTTTCTCTGAATTTGATTGGAAAGATAAAATTGAAGATGTCTTTTTAATTTACGAAAATGGGGCATGCTTATTCTATAAATCTTACACTCAGAAATTAGATTTATTAAATGAGCACATAATAACAAGCGCAATTACTTCTGTAAACATTATGCTAAAAGAAATATTGAAATCGAGAGCCAAGCAAATTTCTATAATTAAAAAGAAAGGAAAATTAATCTACATCTTCCCAGGGGATTTAATAACTGGAGTTATTTTTTCCAAAAAAGAGTCAAGAACTATTGAGTTAAATATGAAGCAATTTGTTATAAAAATAGAACAAGTTTATAACAATATTTTAAAAGATTGGGACGGAGATCTCGAAATTTTTAAACCAATTAATTATATTTTTGAAGAAATATTTTCTGCCTAAAAGATTTTTATTGTACATATTTTAAATGAGATTTTAATAATTATCACATTTTTTTTTCCACTAGGTAAAATACGTAAATGAGCATAATCCGATTTTTTTCAAATTTGAGGAAATATTTTAATCGTGATACATTCAATTTCATATTGTATTATTAATTATAAATCTTAAATTAAAATCAAAAAAGGGTTAGATATAAAAAATTGATTGGAATTAAATCATATGGAGCATATTTACCTAAATATTTATTACCACGTGAATTAATTGGCAAAGCATGGGATTTTCCTGTCGTTCCTGGGACTAAAGCTGTTGCTATGGCAGATGAAGATAGTATTACTATGTCTGTTGAAGCTGGTTTAGATTGCTTAATGGGAATTGATCCAAAAACAATAGATGGTTTATATTTTGCTTCGACAACTCAGGTCTATACAGAAAAGGATTCAGCATCCCTCTTGTCCACCGTTTTAGATTTGAGAGAAGATATAATCACTGCTGATTTTACAGATTCATTGAAAGCAGGAACAACTGCAGTAGCGCGTGCTGTAGATACTATTAAAGCTAATAAAGATATCAAAAATATCCTTGTAATTGCCGCGGATACTAGAGCTCCAGAACCATCAACTATGTGGGAATATGGATTTGCTGATGGAGCAGCTGCTTTACTTATATCAGAAGATGATAATCTACCATTATCCATTGATGATTATTATTCTGTTGCTTCAAATGTTTCTGGACCATGGAAAAGAGCAGATAAAGATAAATTTATTAGGACTTTCGAAGCAAAATTGGATGCGAAGTTTTATTTCGAGAATATTACTAAAACCATGTCAGAGATTTTAAAAAGAAATAATTTGAATCCTGAAGAAATTAGTACTGCTGCTTATTACTATAATAATCCTAGAATGCATGGTAGAGTAGCTAAAATGATGAAATTTTCACAAGGGGTTGCTCAAAACAGTGTATTTTTTCAAATCGGTGACTTAGGGACTCCTATGCCATTTATCCTTTTAATTTCTGCTTTAAGAAGACCAAAACCTGATGCAAAAATAATTATGGCCGGATTTGGAGATGGTGCAGACGCAATTTTGATGCAAGTTCAGGATAGAAATGTTTTAAGAGATCTTGGGAAAACTCGAATGGGTTTAGTGGGGCATCAAAAATCTATGACGACCTTAGAAAATTATAATAAATTTCTCGATTTTAAGCAGATTCTAGAAAAAGATAGATATACCCGAAAGAGTTCTGCTGTAACGATGTGGCGTGATACAGGATCAGTCTATAAATGGTATGGTGTTAAGTGTACAAATTGCGGAGCGATTCAATATCCAGACTTTTTGCGTTCTTGTTATGTTTGTAGGGCAGATGATCAATTAGAGCCAGTAAAACTTTCATTAAAAGGAACAATCTTCACATTTACATTAGATCATTTAGTTGGTGGCGATTACCTTGATACACCTGTACCTCGTTGTGTGATTGATTTAGATGGCGGGGGTAGAGTATTATTGAATATGACAGAAATAGAGAAACCAGAAGAAAACGTCCAAATAGGTATGAGAGTTGAATTAACTTTTAGAAAAGAACATGAAGGTGGAGAATTTTTAAATTATTATTGGAAATGTCGACCTGAGAGGGGGAGACCATAAAGGAGGTATATGAAAAATGACAATAAAAGGAATAAAAGATAGAGTTGCCATAATTGGAGCTGATATGACGAAATATGGAGAACTCTGGGATAAAAGCCAATATGATTTACTTTTTGAAGCATTCCAAGGAGCTATTAAAGATGCAGGAGTAACTAAAGATGAGATTGAAGCAGCATGGGCAGGAATTTATTATTACTTTACAGGAATGTCTGGAGCAACAATCGAGGATATGTTAAGATTAGATGGAATCCCAATTACACGCACAGAAAATTATTGCGCCTCAGGTATGGATGCCTTTCGGAATGCTTGTTTTGGTATAGCTAGCGGAGTTTATGATGTAGTTTTAGCATGTGGTGTAGAAAAATTGATGGATGAAGGGTCAAGTGGACTTCCAGGATTCAAAATTTTTGGGCATCCTGTATTTCCTTTACCCTCAGCTCCTGCAATGTTCTCTATGGCTGCTACTAGGAGTTTTCATGATTTTGGGTGGTCAAAAGAAGACCTCGCTCGAGTTGCTGTTAAGAACCATGATAACGGTTCTTATCATCCAAAAGCTCACTTCAGAAATAAAATATCAATTGAACAAGCAATGAAAGCGCCAATGATTGCTGATCCTCTTGGAAGATTTGATTGTTGTGCCATGTCAGATGGAGCTGCCGCCTTAATTTTGACAAAACCAGAACTTGCAGAGAGTTATGCACATGCAGATGATTATATTTTAGTAAAAGCAAACGCTATTTCAGCTAGAACTAACACGCCATGGTATGTCCCTCCTAATGGACCTGGAGCGGATTTTATAAGTTTTCCTTCGACTGTGAAGGCAGCGAAATACGCTTATAAGGAAGCAGGTATTACTAATCCCCGAGAGGAAATTAATGCAGCTGAAGTACATGATTGTTTTACTATTACAGAATTATTAAATTGTCAAGATTTACAATTCTGTGAACATGGTCAAGCAGCTGAGGAATTAAAAAAGGGAACCTTTAATTGGGATGGTGAAACCGCCGTAAATCCCTCAGGAGGTCTGAAATCATTCGGACATCCAATAGGATCAACGGGTTGTCGAATGCTAACAGAAATTACAAAACAACTTCAAGGTCGTGCTGAAGGTCGACAGGTACCTGACGCTAAGATCGGTCTATGCCACAATCTTGGTGGCGCTTTTAGCGTTGCCTCAGTGACCATTTTAAGTCAACGTGATTAATACTTCAAAATTCTTTTCTTTTTTATAAATCAATATCCCATAAAATTAATTCATAAATACTCTTGATATTTTACGCATGCAAAATTTCTTAATTTAATAATTCAGGATTAAACTTTTTTTTCTAAATAGAAATTTCTTATTTTTTAATTAAAAATAAAGCATATTGTTATATGTTCATTTAGAAACCATATTAATAATAACCATTTATTGAGAAGATTAATATCATATTTAAAAATTATAAAATTAGTGATACAAGTTTAATCTAGAAAATTATATTAGTTTTACCTTATGGAAGTGAATTAAATGATAGAAAATATTAAAGGAGTATTTGAATTGCTGGCTAAATATAATCAAATCACAAATCAAGATATGATTGAAGTTTTAGAGGGAGTTGAACCTTCCAAACTAACAGAAAATTTACGGTCTTATTATGGATCTATCTTAGGAATATTAAATCATCATTTGCTTGCTGATATTGGTTGGATTCGTATTTTGGGAACTCATATTGCAGCTTTAGATTTTATACCTCCGCTCTTAGAACGCTTCCCAACTAACCGTCCTCCTCCTAACGAGCTTATTTGGACCTCTCTTGATGAGTATAAATTAATTCGCGTAGAAATAGATAACTTATTGGAGCGTGTGGTTAAAACACTCGATCTTTCCCAATTTTCATCCATTCTTACAATTGAGGGGCGTCGGGGAAAAATGGAATATATGACATGGCGTATTTTATTACATTTGTTTAACCATCATACTCACCATAGAGGAGGAGTTGCTGTGTTACTGGACCAACTGGGAGTAGAAAATGATTACTCAAGTCTACTCTGGAAAGTATGATCATTAAAATTTAGACATACATCATTATTTCTTAACTTAAAAGTTTTTATAGAGATGATCATCAATGATCCTATAATTAAATAAAATGGTGAAATTAATCTTTATTTATAGTTGTATCAAATAAGATGTAAATTGACTTAACTAATATTCGATTGTTTCACTCACCGATACTCAATTTATCCTGTTCTTCTAAACAGAATTCACATTCCTCAACACTTGCTTTATCACAGACTTTACACTTATGCTTGTATCCTATATCCTTCCCTGCTCTTCTTTTGGGTGAAAAAATCATTGATATTACAAAAATAATACTTATTGTTATGGTAATTGTAGAGCCAGATGGTAAATTAAGGATATAAGACAGATAAAGCCCAATAAAAGAGGAAATAGCTCCAAATGACATAGAAAGTAGTAGGATTCTATTTATTTTGTAACTCCATTGATATGCGGCAGCTGCAGGAGTTATAATCATAGCAAAAACCAAGATCGCACCAATAGCTTTCAAGGACACAACAATAGCTAAAGAAATTAGTATAAGAAATATATATGAAATAAATCTTACGGGTAATCCCGTTGCACTTGCCATTTCATCATCAAAAGTTATAAAAAATAGCTCTTTTTTCATAAAGAAGATGATCATAATGATTATTATGCTGATAGATATCAATAAAACTAGATCTTCTGTTGTAACAACCAAAACGTTTCCAAAAAGAAGAGCAGTAACTCCTGCATTATATGTTTTAATCAGACTTATAAATAATATCGCAAGAGCCATTGTTAGAGAAAAAATAATCCCTATTGCAACATTATTGTCTTCTACATAACCTTTTTCATTAATGAAACCAATAGTCATTGCTGCTCCTGTACTAAAAAAGAATATCGTAATGAACGGATTTATTCCTAAGAGAATCCCTAATGCTCCTCCTGCGAAAGATGAATGAGCTATACCTGCTCCCATAAAGATTAACCCTCTTAATATAATAAATGCGCCCACAAGACCGCAAATTACCCCTACAATTATTGATGTGACTAAAGCCCGTTGGAGGAATGAATATTTTGCTAAAGCTTCAAAAAAGCTCTCAAATAACATGATTAAAAATCAATTTTAATATTTTTACATTAATTATTTGAGTAAAATTATGGATCACTCCTTTAAAATTCTTTTTATAAAATAGTTATCTTAAAATTTAAATTAAATCATATACGAATGATCGTAAGTACGATCCATCATAATTTTGCAAATGCTGATTTCTAAAAAAAAAGGGAAAAGAACTAAAAGGATAATATTTATTGTATTGATCATTTTTCTATTATCAGGAAATATTGGATTGAACAAATATAAAACAACTACAAGGGTTTTGCATCCATTAAACTTTTCTAATGTAGTAAATACTACATTAAAAATTGTGGCTACACTTACAATAATAGAAAACGTAGTTGAAAATGTTATTGGTCAAGATGTACCTGTTATTGTTCCTGGCTCTGCAGATCCTCATTCGTACGAACCGACATCTAGTGAAATTTTAGCTCTTGAGAATGCAGAAATTATTTTTCGTATGGGAGAAGAGGAACTTGAGCCGTGGTGGCGAACTGAATGGGAAGATGCCGAAGTTGTTAGCTTAATTAACTCAAACATGCTTAAAATAGATCCATTACTTGGTTTTGTCAATCCACATGTATGGATGAACCCGAATAATATGAAAAATTTTACATTAGAAGTAAATCGTACTCTCTGGATGCAGGAACCTTTACTTTCAAATAAATTTATATTTTCAAATAACACGTTGAAATACTTAACAGTTCTCGACAACTTATTAGTTTTAATTCAGAAAGCGAAGTCTACTTTCAATGGAATGAAAGTTGTTGTTAATCATCCTGCTTATTTTTATTTATTTCAAGTAAATCTTTTAAATTTAACCCGATTAGCAACCATTGAAAAAGGTGAAGATAAAGAGCCTTCAGCTATAGAGATTGCTGATATTATAAAGATAATGAGAGAAGAGGGATGTCATCTTGTTGTTACTGATCCCCAACATAGAACGGATAATGTGTATGAAATAGCTAGGGAAACACAATCCAAAATTGCCTTGCTTACTCCCCTCTTAAATGTTGAAGTTACTTGGAATGAAAAAAAAATAATAATTTCCAATTATACACAACTGATTCAGTATGATATATGGGCTTTAAGCAATCCAATTCATCCACCAAGTTTAAGTGATATTTGGTGGAATATTGCTATCTTTGGGTTACTCATCATCGCGCTTTTAACTTTATTTCTTTATATAAGAAGAAAAAAATGAGTTTGAGTTAAATCTATTATGATAAATAACGAAGATTATCAAATGGAACCGGTTATAGATTTTGAAGATGTTTCCGTTAAATACCAAAATATAATTGCTATCAGTCATGTTAATGTAAAAATATATCAAGGGGAATATATTGGTATTTTCGGTCCAAATGGTTCAGGAAAAACTACTTTTCTCAAAACCATAATAGGTCTTATTGAACCAGATAGTGGGATGGTTAAAGTATTGGGTTCGGAAAACATCAAAAAAGTACGATCCAATGTCGGCTATGTTCCTCAAAATATTTCTGTTAAAAAAACATTTCCAGCTACAGTATTAGAAGTAGTAGAAATGGGATTATTTGGAAAAGTTGGATTTATGAGACCTTTAAAATCCGAAGATAAAAAGCAAGTTGATGAAGCACTTCACATGGTTCACATGGAAATATATAAGAATCGTCCAATTGGACATTTATCTGGAGGAGAACTTCAGAAAGTGATGGTTGCTCGGGCTCTTGTCTCAAAACCTAATATTTTACTCCTTGATGAACCCACTAGTGCCTTAGACTTTATGATGGTGCAAGACCTGATGAAATTATTAGTTGAATTAAATAATAGACTTAATCTTACAATCATAGCAATCAATCACCATCTTGATTTACTGCAACCATACTGCACTAGGTTGTTACTAATGGATGGTACTATAATATATGATGGAAAACCCAATGATAGCATGATAAATGACATAATTAAACAAATTTTTAGCTTTTAAACTAATTGTAGAGTGAGGTTATGAAATTATAATAGATTTAGACTATAATGTTTTAAAATTTTTATACAATAATAAAAAACCTATTAAAATAAGTCAAATGGCTCGTGAGATAGATACCAAACATAGTACGCTCGGTAGCTGTGTAAAACGACTAAAAAAAAAGGGATATGTGAATTATGAACCTTTTTATGAAGTAATATTAACCAATAAAGGAAATGATTTAGCAAAAGAATTGTTAAGACATGAACGTCTGGTTGAACTACTTTTTTTTAACGAATTAGGAATGACAGTGAAAGAAGCACACGAAGAGAGTAAGAAACTTAATCTTCTACTTTCATGTAATACGATAAATAAGATATGTGAGAAATATGGACATCCGAAAAGATGTCCCTGTGGTGATGATATAATAAATTCAAAAAATTGCTATTGTGAGTTAGAGTTCAAACATTCTATTCATCATTAATCAAGTTTACAATTTTATTTAACTTAAAATTAAAATTTGTATTTTCTTCTTTTTAAGATCTGTTTATTATCATTCGGTAATTTTATGTAAACATCATAAATATCTTTAAATAATTTTTAATAGAAGATTTAATTATTTTAGTAGAATTAATAGTAGGTTTATATATTATGGTTAGACATGGAATAAAGGATCAAGTTGCGATTATAGGATGCGATGCTACGAAATATGGAGAACTCTGGGATAAGAATCAATATGATCTTTTAAGTGAAGCATGTCAAGGTGCTTTCAAAGACGCTGGGGTTAGTAAAGATGAAATAGATGCAGCATGGTTAGGTGTTTATTATTTCTTCACGGGTGTATCTGGTACAACTTTAGAAGATACTTTGAGATTAGAAGGAAAACCTATTACGAGATGTGAGAATTATTGTGCTTCAGGTATGGATGCTTTCCGCAATGCCTGTTTTGGGATTGCATCTGGAGCCTATGATGTTGTGATGGCTTGTGGTGTAGAAAAGTTAATGGATGAGGGAGGCAGAGGCCTTCCAAGCGCAAAATATTTTGGACATCCTGTATATCCTCGTCCATCAGCTCCAGCAATGTTTTGTTTACTTGCTACTCGTTGTTTTAAGGATTATGGATGGACAAAAGAAGATTTAGCACGAGTCGCTGTCAAGAATCATGAAAATGGATATTATCATCCTAAGGCTCATTTTAGAATGAAAATTTCGATTGAACAGGCATTGAATGCTCCAATGATTGCTGATCCTCTGGGTCGTTTTGATTGTTGTGCGATGAGTGATGGAGCAGCAGCTTTAATTTTAACAAGACCAGAACTTGCCGAAAGTTATACTCATGCTGATAATTATGTAGTTGTGAAATCAAACTCAATAGCTGTATATACAAGCAGTCCATGGTATTGGCCCAATTTTGATTTTACTCACGCCCCTGCCACCGTTAAAGCAGCACAAATGGCTTACAAAGAGGCAGAAATAACTAATCCGCGAAAAGAAATTGATGCTGCTGAAGTACACGATTGCTTTACAATTACAGAACTATTAAATTGTCAAGATTTGCAATTTTGTGAACGTGGTATGGCAGCTGAAGAATTAAAGAATGGTACTTTTAACTGGAATGGTGAAACTGCAGTAAATCCTTCTGGAGGTCTAAAATCATTTGGGCATCCAATAGGATCAACAGGTTGTAGAATGATCCAAGAGATTACTAAACAGCTACAAGGACGAGCAGAAGGAAGACAAGTTCCAGACCCAAAGCTAGGACTAGCCCACAATTTAGGGGGTGCATATTCTGTATGTTCTGTAACTATATTAGGTCAGAGAGATTAAACATCATAATATCATAAACTGAAAAAAAAAAAAAAATAAAAAAATTTAATCAAATAATTGTCCTACTTTTTCCTGCATTTTTTTACTGTATTCTCCAGCTTTAGTTGTCAGTTTGATTAACATAAATATAACAAATGCCACAATGATAAATGTTAATGCATCGCCTATAAATGCCCCAATTCTGAAAGGTCCAGCAGTTATTGACTCCCAATCAACATCAGCGGGTAAGAATAGCTCTATTATTGGCATTATTAAATTGTCGACTAGAGATTGAATTAATGCACCAAGATAAATAGCCATAATAAAAGCAACGGCAACACCTATTACTTTATATTTGGCTAAAAATTGTTTGAATTCTTCCAATATACTCTTAGGTTTTGGGGGAGGTGGTGCAGGTGTAAGAAGCTCACGAATTTTTATTAATTCTTGTAGAACTTCTTCTTCTTCTTTTGACATGGTTAATCATTTTTTGTTATATATTAACTCTAACTAATCTTCTATTATAAAATAAAGTAATTTCAGTACTACTATTAACTATTTAAAATTTTTTTATATTTTTTATAAAATGAAATCAAAACTCTATTGAAACTAATTCAAAAATTATATAATTTTACATTAATTTTGATTTAATATGGATACTACATTTAATAAATTCCAAGGAGACGTAAAAACTGAGAGGGTTAAATATCTCGCTGATCCTCAACTACGAAATATAGTTAATGTATCAATAGCTCTGGGAAGACCCTTATTAGTTAAAGGAGAGCCTGGAACAGGAAAAACAATGCTCGCTCATGCAATAGCAGAAAGTTTAGGTAAAAGGTTGATTATTTGGAATATTAAAAGCACGAGTGAAGCTATTGATGGTTGCTATATGTATGATACAGTTCAGAGATTAAATGATAGTAGATTTGGATGTGAAGATAGAAACGTTGACAATATTCACGATTATATCATGCTTGGACCATTGGGAGAAGCTTTCGTATCTGATGAGCAAGTTGTGTTAATAATTGATGAAATTGATAAAGCAGATATCGAGTTTCCTAACGATCTTTTACAAGAATTAGATGTAATGGAATTTTATATAAAAGAAACAAAAGAATTTGTGAAGGCTAAGACAAGACCAATTGTAGTAATTACTTCTAATAATGAAAAAGAACTCCCAGATGCATTTTTAAGAAGATGTGTATTTCATTGGATTGAATTTCCCTCTAAAAGTTTCATGGGAGAGATTTGTAAATTACATTATCCTAACCTCAAGCAAAACCTTTTAGACCAGTGTTTACAACATTTTTATGCATTAAGAGCAATCACAAAATTAAGAAAAATGCCATCAACTTCCGAACTTCTTGATTGGATTGGAGTTTTGCTTAAGAGTGGCATCACAATTGAAGAACTAAAACAAGCGGTACCATTTTTGGGAGTCCTCATAAAGAAAGAAAAGGATTTCGAGATCGCTTCTGAAAAGCTTAGATTTCCAACTTAATCAATAAACCTAATGAATTACATCTAAATTTTTTTTGAATTTTTCTTCCAAATCTCTAATAATTTTAACTAATGTAATTGTACTACCTAAAACGGGATTCATTCTAAGAAGTTCATACGTTTCTCTCTTTTTAAATTGAAGAAAGACTGTAGCAATGTAACTATGTTACATTCTGAGAGGATTGAGTAAATATTTGATATCAATTTTCTAATCAAATTGATAAAAACTATGCTAAAAAGAGAAAAAAAAATTAGTTTTATTTTTGTTTTAATTTTTTAACTAAAAATATACCAATTCCAAATACGATACTGATAATTATTATCAAATTATATCCAGGGATTGCCCTGTCTCCTTCTGGTTTAGGTTCTGGCTCTGGTTCAGGCCCTGGTCCTGACTCTGGCTCTGGTTCTGGCTCTTTATCGCAAAAATTATTATTAAAAATATTACCTATACAATCAATTTCAACGATACATTCATTATTCCCAATTAAGATATTTCCCGAAATATTATTATAATTACTATGACGCAAATATATCCCATAATAATTCTCATTTACTCTATTTTCTAAGATGCAACAATAATTAGCATAAAGTAAATAGATACCCTGATAATTATTTTCTACAAGGTTTCTCAAAACCATGTTATTATAGCTCGAATATTGGTCTGAATAGATACTTCTTAACATTATTCCAATTTGATTATCAGATAAAATGTTTTTTGACGCTATAGAATCATAACAACGTTCGATGTTGATTCCAGACTCGTCATTTAAAATTGATGTATTATTAAATATTTTACAATCCTTGTTATTATAGAAATTCATACCGTCTCCAGAATTTTCTATATGATTAAAGGAGACAGTTATATTTCGACTAGCTTGTACAGAAATCCCACTCCCAACAGAGGGGTAAACTCCATTATTTATAGCAGTATTATTTGAAATCACAGTATTGTTAACGAATACTATTGACAGTCCAGCATCTATATTATAACTAGCATTATTATTGAGTATTAAATTATTATATCCATTATAAAAAGTATATCTATCTTTAATTACAATACCACAATGAGCATTATAACAAGCAGTATTCTCTATAATTTTAGTATCATTACATTGATCATATAAAGTTATCCCATTAATCGTATTGTTCTTAGCGGTATTTCCAGAAATGGTATTATTATTTGAGAATGTTAAATAAATACCGTGTTTATTGAATGAACAATTATTATTGATTAATCTTCCATTAGTAACGTTTTCTAATCTGATTCCGCCAGAATGCCAATATTCATCTCTCCCATTTATTATTGTACAGTTTCTAATCGTAAAATAAACATCAGAGTTATCTATACGAATACAGTTATGATTGTTTAGCCCATCAATTTTTACATTCTCAATAATATAAGGATCGTTCCATGTTCCATTACCGGAACACCAGTCATACATGCTAGCTTTCGACCAATTTTTTAGGGGATCATCATCATCAATTTCTATTGGCCCAATTTCCTTGCCTCCTGCAGTTATTTGGAATAGATATACTAAACTCACACCATCTGTTGCACCCAGATTCCCTGCAGTAAAATATTGTCCATCAGACGAAATAGCTACACATTCTATAGAAGATATAGTATTATAACTCCAAAGCGGAATGGAACTATTTGTATCAAAGAGATAGACGTTATCATCCCAACTTCCAGCAACAACATATTGACCATTAGATGAAATTGCTACAGAACTTACGTCTTTTCCAGCATTAAAGCTCCAGAGCGGGATGGAATTGCTTTTCTCGAAGAAATAGACCTGAGTGCCTGTATATCCAGTTCCAATAACAACGTATTGCCCATCTGAGGAAATTGCTACAGACCAGACGGGGTCTCCTGAAATGTAGTTCCAGAGTGGTGTAGAATTGTTTGTTTTAAAAAAATACATTCCATCATTACCATCCCCATCAGTGGTTCCAACAAGAGCATAGTTTCCATCAGAAGAGATCGCCACATAAGTTGCCCAATTTGGTGTTGTATAAGTCCAATTTGGAGTTGAACTGGTCCTTTTAAAGAAATATAGCTTTCCATTATTACTTCCCGCTACAATATAATTCCCATCAGAAGAAATCCCTACAGAAGCAACATATCCATAGACAGATCCAGTGCTATATATCCAAAGCGGTGTGGAACTCTCTTTCTCGAATAGTAATATGTTATTATTCTCTCTACCTATTCCTGCAACAAAATATTGTCCATCAGCTGAAATTGCGAGGGAGGCTACAATACCTCCAGTAGCATAGCTCCAGAGTGGAGTAGAACTATTTTTATCAAAGAGATAAACTTTATCACTACATGTTCCAGCAACAATGTATTTACCATCGGACGAAATTGCTACAGAATGCACACTTCCTCCAAGATTTGAACTCCAAAGTGGAGTGGAATTATCTTTCTCAAATAAATATAAATTACAATCATAGCATGCGACAGCAATATACTGCCCGTTGGATGAGACCGCTACTTCTCTATTACGTGATGCTGTATTGTAACTCCAAACTGGTTTGACAAGTATACTAGATATTGCTAAATTTTCTATGTCATAAGGATCGGAATATGTAGCTTGATCTGTATATAATCTCATATTCTTGGATTCCTCAGATAGAAGTTCAAAATTTCCTTGATAGTAACTAATATTAGAACTAAAAAGAATAGAAAATACAATTATAATTCCTATACTTATTAAAATTGTCTTTACTTTTGTTAATTCTCTCATTAATTTATCACCTAAAATATATAATTTTTTTTTGGATTAAGACGCATCACTTATTCTTTTTTTTTTACGTAATAAGACTATTGTCACAGTTGCTACTCCCATTCCCACTGCTGTTGATGCGATTGCAATAATAATTATGTCTATTTCGCCAACAGGATATAGACTGATATGTAAAAATATCATTATTACCTATTTAAGATTTTTTATCGAAATCTTATCTAACTTCCTAGTAGGTATTATGCCATTCTTTACTTTAGAAAATTATTCAGGGTACAAATTTTCGAAAGTCTTACTAAATAACTTAAGGTATTCCCACTTTTTAGTTTTGTATTCCATATTAAATTCTATAATATATGAGGCTATATATTGAATTTTAAATTCAATTGTTTATGTTATCTTGTCATAAAATTTTTCTTGACAATAAATTGCGGTGTTAGGATGCATTCTAACGACTTCGGTTTCAGGTGTATGATTGATTACAATTAGGTCCACTCGTTCACTCCCAGCTTGAAATGTAAAGATATATCCTTTAGATACTAATTTATCATTTAACTTTTTTCCCAATGCTTTCGGATTCTTTAATATAATCCCTTTTTTATAACCTGCGAAAGAAACTTGTTGAGCTAATGCTATTTTTGTCTTTTTGATGATAACGATATCATCGACAGATATACCTATATTTCTTCTTTTGAAGGCATCAATTCTTATTACTTTTTTTCCCTTATCTTTAAGATCACTGGGATAGACTTTTGCTGCGGTGGAATTTTCATTGAAACTATCAGTTATTTGAATTATATCGTCAGTATTTAGATTGAATTCTGTAAAAACAGCAGGATCGACCCGAGCAATATCTTTTCCTTTATCTTCTTTAAAGATATCTCTAACTCTTAATTTTAATTCTCTCATTTTAATTCAAATATAAACAATTTTAAATACATTTAAATAAAAAAAATTTTTGTGAAATACAAAAACTAAAGATTGGGTGTAGTTTTATTTGCTCTTCATAATATACTCCCCTTTTTTTTAAAAATACTATTGTAAATAAATAATTATCATAATATATGCGAAAACTATAATTATTAATTTAGTTTTATCTAAAGTAGGAGCATTAAAATTCTGAAGTTTTAGTAAATGTTTATCGAATATTATTATTATTTAAAAGAAAGACTGCCGGTTAGTATTACAGAATACATGACTTTAATGGAAGCTCTCAATAAAGGGCTAATCCATAATATGGTTGAGTTTTACTATGTTTCAAGATCTATTTTATGCAAAAACGAACACCATTTTGATGTTTACGACATCGCTTTTGTTAATTTTTTTAAAAATGCAATGATAAAATTCCCTGATGATTTTAAACAAGAGATTTGGGATTGGCTTAATAAGGATATTACACTTCCTGAATTAATTGAGGGATTACAATTATTATTGAGAGAATATCAACAATATCTCACTGCAATAGATTTCCAAGAATTACTTGAGGAATTATTAACAAAGTATAGGGATAAACTTGAAGATACACTTTTAATAAATGCACCTGAAGAACTAAAAGAAGAAATATTAAAGTGGTTACAAGATAAGCTTAATATTGCTGAAATTGATAGTATTTCCCAGCAAATGTTAAACCAATTTTTTAATCTCGAAGAGATGCAAAAACAGTTTGAAGATTTAATGCAAAGGCAAGATGAAGAGCATAATTTTGGAGATCATTGGATTGGAACCCAAGGTACATCACCATTCGGTCATTCAGGAGAAAATCCAATGGGAATGAGAATTGGTGGCTCATCAGGTATGCGAACTGCTGTACAAATTGCCGAAAAACGGATTTTTAAAGATTATCGTAAAGATGTAGTCTTGGATACGCGACAAATCAAAGTTGCTCTGAAAAAACTAAAAAAACTTGAGGAGATTGGCAAAAGAGACGAATTAAATTTAGATGAAACTATTGATAAAACGGCTAAAAACTGTGGCGATATTGAGATAGTATTTGATAAACGCAGGAAAAATGATGTAAAACTCCTTCTATTAATGGACGTTGGAGGTAGTATGACTCCCTATGCCCACCTCGTTAATTTACTTTTCTCTGCAGCAAACAATATGTCTCATTGGAAAGATTTCAAATATTATTATTTCCACAATTGTATCTATGAAACACTATATTTTAATGCAAAACGTAATCCTGATGAAGCTATTGAATTCAACGATTTTCTTAGAAAATTTGATAATAAATATAAGGTAGTTATTGTAGGTGATGCGGCAATGGCATCTTGGGAATTAACTGAAAAATACGGTTCGATATATTATTATCACAGGAATGAATTACCGGGTATCTATTATATCAGAGAAATTGCAAATCATTTTAAAAATGGCATTGTATGGTTAAATCCCGAACTTATAAAACCTGAATGGTCTCCATGGACTAGAAAAATCATTTCTAGTATTATTCCTATGTTTGATTTAACAATTGAAGGTATTGAAAAAGCTATGGATTATCTTAGAAAAGGTGGAAAAAATATGTATACAACGGTAAATTATTTTAAGGGATTAAATTATTAGTATAAAACGTCATCCAAATTGTTGAGTTCATTAACTTATATCAAACTATTTCATCTGGGAAAGATAATTATAAGATGTTTTAACATAGATTATCCTAAATATATTTGCTCTTTCTCTTTTTCTCCTTTTGTTCTAGGATCAGTAACAAATAACTGATCTATAAGATAAAAATAAATTTCTAAAATATCTTTATGGTAGTACCTTTTAAATTTTATACAAAATTTTAAACTTTTAATAAAAGATAGATCCAACTTTATCTAATGAGCCAATCATCCAATTTTAAGGATTTCAGATAAAAGCTATTTAAAAAAGAGTATGAGTCATGAGCAAGTTTAATAATGAATTAAAAGAATCTGAAACCAAATATCTTAATCTCATAAATAATATTCTAGATATTCTGGTTGAACTCAATTTAGACTTAACTATTACTTATATCAATTCTCAAGTTTATGACTTACTTGGTTATTCATCTGAAGAACTTATAGGAAAAAATTTTATTGATCATATACATCCTAATGAAATGACAAAAATAAATGAGATAATTAATTATGCCATCAAAAAAAATAAACAAATATCTATTGAATTAAATGTTAAGCACAAAAAAGGACAATATATTCAATTTTTAGGAAAGGGTCAATTGTTTAACGATAACACTCATGTTAAGATCGTGCTATTGCTAAGACCTGTAATAGGATTAAAAGAAAACCAACAATTGTTAATGGAATCTTACAAAAAATATAGAAAAATAATTGAGAATATTGAGGATGGATATTTTGAAGTAGATCTACGCGGAAATTATACTTATGTAAATGATTACACTTGTAGATATTTAGGGATTCCAAAAAAAGAACTATTAGGAAAAAATTATACTACTCTAGTAGATAAAGATACAATAGAAGAGATATATAAAATCTTTAATAATGTATATGAGAATGATCTTCCAAAAGGGACTTTTGAAAGTCAAGTTCTAAGAAGTGATGGTTCACTCCGTACTTTTGAAGGATCTTTTTATTTAAGATATGACTCCAGTGGAAGAAAAGTTGGTTTTTATGGTTTTACTCGAGATATAACTGAGAAAAAGGAAGCAGAAAAGAAATTAAAACAATCCGAGAAAAAATTTCGAGAAGCATATAATCGAGCTGAACTTTATAAAGATTTATTCTATCATGATATTAATAATATACTTACTAATATTGGTATTTCAATTGAACTTAGTGAGAATTATCTAAATGATCCAGAGAGAGAAACAGATATTAAAGAAATTTACGATTTACTTAAAAAACAATTCGTTAGAGGGAAAAAATTAGTAACCAATGTTCAAAAATTATCTTCTTTAGATGCAGCCGAAAAATCTCTTAAATCCATTGATGCTATTAAAGTATTAAAAGATGCGATTAATATTATTAGGACTAACAAGAGAATAAGAGATATTGATATTTCAATTGATTCATTTAAAGATGAAATCTTCATCCAAGCCAACGATCTCCTAATGGATATTTTTGAAAATCTATTAATTAATGCTTTAAATTATAATGATAAATCTAAAGTGGAGATTCTCATAAGAATTTCCAAAAAATTAGAAAAAAGTATAAGCTTCATTAAATTTGAATTTATAGATAATGGTATTGGAATTTCTGACGAAAAGAAAAGAGGCATTTTTCAAGAAAGATTCTTCAAAGAAAAAGGTTCAAAAGGAATGGGATTCGGATTAACTCTTGTAAAGAAAATATTAGAAAGTTATGGTGGCAAAATTTGGGTTGAAGATAGGGTGAAGGGGGATTATACTCAAGGTGCTAATTTCATTTTTTTAATCCGTGAAATTGCATCAAACTTAGAACTCAATTAGGCTATAACTAAATTGTTAATTGTTTAATAATAAAGTCATTAAAATATTAATAAATTAATTCTAAGTTGATTTCTTAATATGAACTATACCATATACAGCACCAACAGTATAGTCATCTGCACCAAATTGCTTTACTAGCATTAAATTTGAAGGAGTACCACTTATTATTAATTTCTCTTTATTTCATAATCCAACATCTCGTAAAGCCTTATGACTAACCCCAATTTGACCAATAATCACAGTAGAAATAGTTATTAATTCCCTCAGAAAAACACTTTAGCATTCAGAGCAGCTATAGAAAAATAACGAAAATATCTATTAAACTTATCATAATTCTTAAATAATTTATTTAAAAAAAATGAAAATAAAAATAATTATTTAAGTTAAAGATTTCTTACCTTTCTTTTAAACTCTCAAAAAATTTTTCATCCGTTTCTTTGTCTACAATTATTCCTCTTTTTTTACGAGCGAATAAGAAACCTAATAAAATACCAACAGCTAAACCAATGACGATTGCTTCAATAAAGAATATGATAATGACAAAAAATAAAGATATTGGTGAATTTTGAGCGTAAATCATCCATTCAAAAAAACTTAATGAGATAGCTGTAAAAATTGTTCCAGTAATTCCAACAGTTAAGCCTGTCACAATTTCTGATTGACCCTGTTTTTTATGAGATAATGAAAAATATACCCCCAAAAGGGAACCAATAATCATTTGTAGGTCTCCCGAAAAGAAAATCCCTGCAGGAAAGATTAAGAATGCTATAAATGCGATTAAATCAGTAATTATCATTCCTGCAAGTAGATTATTTTCTTTGGCATATTGATATAGATTAGCAATGAAAGGAATTATTATCACCGGATAAATCCTAATAATGCACTAACTAGGATTTATAAATTAAATTTATTTCAGTTTCTTTATCAAAAACGTGAATTTTATCTGAAGAGAATGAAATATATGCTTTATCTCCTATTTTTGCTCCATAGTAACCAGATGCAGTGATCATTCCACTAATGCCATCTGGAAATTCAAAAGTGACAATAGTTTCAGCTCCCAGAAATTCTATTACAACAATCTCAGTTTCATAAGCTTGATCATGAGGTTCGGGGGTAATTTTAACATGCTCTGGTCGAATCCCTAAGATTATACCATGAGGACTTGCACTCTTGAGTTTTTCTGCTATTTCTGGAGGTATAGGATATTCTTGTTGACCGAAAATTAATTTATTTGTATCAAATTTTGCATCCCAAAAATTCATAGTTGGTGATCCTATAAAACCAGCAACAAACTTATTAAATGGTTGATTATACACTTCACTTGGAGTCCCAATTTGCTGAAATTTGCCATCAAACAAAATAGCTATTCGATCTGCCATAGACATTGCTTCCACCTGATCGTGAGTAACATATACCTGAGTAATTTGCAGTTTTCTTTGTAATTTAATAATTTCTCCTCTCATTTGAATACGTAATTTCGCATCTAGATTACTTAATGGTTCATCAAAAAGAAAAACTGTTGGATAACGCACAATTGATCTCCCTAAAGCAACCCTCTGGCGTTGTCCTCCACTTATTTCCCCAGGCTTTCTGTCTAACAAATGATCGATATCTAAAAGCTTAGCAGCCTCTATTACTCTTCTATTTATCTCGTTTTTATCCATTTTGGATAATTTTAAAGCAAATCCCATATTTTCTCGAACATTCATGTGAGGATATAAGGCATAACTCTGAAACACCATCGCAACTTTTCTTTCTTTTGGGGGAATAAAAGTAACATCTACATCGTCAAATAAAACACGTCCATCTGTAACATATTCTAATCCGGCAATAATATTCAGGCAAGTTGATTTACCACAACCAGATGGACCAACAAGCACCATAAATTCTTTATCTTTGATCTCAAGATCTATGTTCTTTAAAACATGGACATCGGGAGCAAAAATTTTATTTACTTTTTCTAATGTTATTCTTACCATTTTTATAACCAACTCATTTAACCTTTTACTGCCCCTCTCGTTAAACCACTAATAATTTTCTTTTGAAATATTAACACGGCTATTACAAGAGGAACAGTTGAAATTGATGTTGCTGCCATTAAAGCTATATCGGTATTCCATCTTGCTGTTAAACTCTGAGGATTCCTTACATATCTCAGTATTGCCCGAGGAACTGTATGATGTGCTGGTGAAGTTAGAAATATTTGTGCAAATAATAATTCATTCCAACTAGCGATGAAAATTAGAATTGCACATGTAAAAATGCCAGGAATAGTTAATGGAAGAATTACCTTACGAAAAATTTGAAAATTACTAGCCCCATCAACTTTAGCTGCTTTCCATAAATCCTCAGGTATTTCATGGAAGAATGCTACTAAAATAAAAACTGCTAAGGGTAAATTAAATGCAGTATAAGGTAACACTAATCCAAGTAGATTATCACGTAAATCAAGTGGTGGTAAAAATGTGCCAATAAAAATCATTTGTAAGTAAAACGGTATTATTATAATTAAAGGTGGTAAACTATTCATAGAAAAAATAAAACTATTCAAACCGCTTTTAAAAGGAAAATCAAATTTTGCTATAGCATAGGCAATAAACGACCCCACCACTATTACAACAATAACTGTGAGTCCTGCTAAAATACTACTATTTAAAAGAGCTCTATCAAAAGTTATTCCATACACCTCTGCATGAACAAAAATTACTTGATATGCTCTCAATGATGGATAAGCGGGAAATAATTCAAACTGTGTTTGGACTATATAGGGATCTCTGAAAGATCTACTTACAATCCAAATAAAAGGTACAGCACAAAATAAACACATCAATATTACAAGAAGCGCAAAGATAATTTTGTGCAGATATCTTCGAATAATAAACATTTTAACTTTCGATTCTGAAATTGGTTTAAATTCTGTTTTAAATTGCGTAATATCAGAAGATTCTTCCTTATCCTCCTGTTTTAAATCATATTTTTCTTCTAGATCATTATTTTTCAATTTTGAATTAGATTTTTCAGTTGTCCCTGTTTCTCTCCTAGTAAAATACACTATAACAAGAGCGAAAATCCCTACAAATACTAAAAGCATGACAGAAACTGCAGAAGCTAATCCATAATCACCACTTAACCATAACAAGACTGCATGAGATGTCATTGAATTAACACTTACATCATTAAAGACAACAACAGCATCATACACTCTAAGAGCTTGCATCATTCGAAATAATAATGCAACTCCAATTCCAGGTTTTATCAATGGCAAAGTAATATATCTAAATTTTTGCCATCCACTCGCTCCTGCTACTTCTCCTGCTTTGTATAAATCTTCAGGAACAATTTGTAATGCGGCCAAGATTAATAATGTGATAAAGGGAGTAGTTTTCCACACATCAATTATAATTACTGAAAACATAGTTAAAGTAATGGGTATGTCGGTGACGAAAGGAGAATATGGTACAAGACAAGGTAAGAAAAATAATGTTGGAGCATCAGCGCCATAAAAGGATACTGGTCGACCGCCAAATAGTATTAAAAGGCTATTAATCAATCCATACTGATCTGCTGAATTGAGGATCTCAAACCTATAAAGTGTTGCAGAAGCTACCGTAGGTATCGCCCATGGTATTAAAAGTGTTGCTCGGGCAATACTTCTTCCTTTAAATGATTTATTGAGAAGGATTGCAAATAGTAAACCAAGTAAAAATTCTAAAGTTAGAGAGACAATTGAAAAAAATAGTGTCTGGTAAGTATAACGCCAAAAATCACGTGTATTGTAATTTCCATAGAAAAGAAGTTCATAATAGTTAGAAAGTGTGAATTGTTGGCCAAAATATTGTCCTCCAGAAGCATTTCTAAAACTAATAAAGATTCCTATAAAAATGGGAAATAGAATAACGAGTACAAATATCAGTAATGCGGGTAATAAGAGTGAAATAACAAATTTAGTATCTTTCGGGGGCTGCTCTTTATGTTTAAAACTTTCTGGAATTTCAAATTCTTGTACCGTCAAAACATCCATAATTACGTACTCTTCTGATAATTAGAATAAATTTATTTAATTATAAAAAAAAAAAAAAGGTTTATATTAAAATTTTACTTGAACTTTTTTCTAGAGATTATAATAATTCCAATGATACTTGCAATTGAAAGTACTATAATAGCTACACTATAACCTGGGATTTGAGTTGGTGCTCCAGCAACAATTTCTTTTACATCTTTTTGCATTCCTGCTAATTGATCAGCAACACTTTTCCCCGTTAATATAAGGGTAAAATAGTCTCCGATTTTATTAGAGATTTCAGGGTATTTAGGTTGAACAGGTCTTGATAAAGTTAACGATGCTTGATCTGTCCAATTTTTAATCCATTCAAATCCACTTGGAGGATTAGCATATACTGATAATAATGCCGGGAAATTTGCTAATGCCTGTACTCCTGGTGTTTCCTTGTCAGTATCAGCTATAAGTTCTGCTTCTTGAGCTTTCTTATCCCCAAGATATTTAATAAGATTAACAGCTGCATCTCTTGCATCTCCAGTTGTAGCTTTAGGAATGGCTAAAATGGCACCTCCTACACACGAAGTTTTATATCCGGTAACTCCTTCAAAATGAGGTAATGGTGCTACGCCAAAATCCATACCTGCAGTTATAGATCCCCCATAAGCAAAAGGCCATTGTCGCATAAATATTGCATTACCTGCCAACCATGCTCCTACAGAAGACCCTTCATCATAAGTAAGAGCAGCACGAGGGATGATATAATTATTATAAGCACTATTTGGTGCTCCGCTAAGCCCGGTTTCATTAAATTGTGTTAAATTACCTTGAACTCCTGTGTATTGAGGTGGAACTAATGCTTGAACAAATTCCATTGCTTTTGTAACTCCTTCTGTATCAATATTAACGGCTCCTTCACTTGTAACAACATCTAACATGCCGTTACTCCCACACCATTCAAAGAAATTTACTACACCACCTTCATAATTATCGAACTGACCAACATATCCTCCGAGATCTCCCTCAGATCTTAGCAACATACCAGAACCATTGTTAAGGATAAAATTAGCTGTTTCATTTAATCCCTCCCAAGTACTAAAGTCTGCTTCTGACCATTTTCCAACACCAAAAAATCGATCCATCAAATCTCTTCGATAAAATAAGATCCCAAGATTCATGAAATAAGGATAAGCATAAGTCTTTCCTTTATATTGACCAGCAGCAACTATCCCGGAACCATAATCATTTAGTTCTCCACTGGTTAGATATGAATCGAGCGGAATAATCCATCCGTTAGAAGCAAAAAGAGCTGTCCAGACCACATCTAATCCAATAACATCAGCAGTTGCAGTTCCACCTTGCATCAATGTTTGCAAATTTATTAGCTGATTATCAGCAGTAGTTCCTGTAGATTTAACTGTTACTGAATTTACTCCTGTACCTAAATCTGAATTCAAGAAATCGTCAGTAACATTTGTAACACCAGGTAATTGTTGATCTGTGACCCAAATTGTTAAATCGACACCTGCAGAAGGTTTCAAATTTGAGGCTCTAATAGGAAACACAAACATCGCAGTTGAAAATAACATTAAAAGTCCAAGTAAAGCAACTAAAGCTTTGTGGTTTACATTTTTTCTCATTTTTTAAATTCGACCCAAATTTTTTTGATTTTTGTTAAATTTTTATTTTTTACCTCTAAATTGGGATAAAAGAGGCAAAAAATTATAGAAAAAGATTATAATTATATTTAAAAACTTTACGCTAAATTTTTAAAAATCTTCGATTTTTCTTTGAATTTCTAAACAAAAATGTAATATTAGAAAAGAAATATCAATAAATTAAATGAAAACATATTAAAATAAAATAAATATGGTTGAAATTAAAAATTGAATGCAAACTCTATTTTAGATCAATATCTTAAATTATTAGGAAATAACGTTATAAAAAGAATTAAGAAAAAAGGAAAAGAATTTGAAAACCATAAAGTTTTCCATGTAAATGCTACCAAGTTTGGAGGAGGGGTAGCTGAGATCTTACATAATATGATTCCATTAATGCAAGAATTAAAAATTGATGTGGATTGGAAAGTCTTTACTGCCCCTGATAGTTTTTTTGAAATATCCAAGCGAATGCATAATGCATTACAGGGTAATATGGATATTAAATTTTCTAATGAAGAGATTTCCTCATATATTTCCCAGGCTAAATCTTCATATGAACAAATACAGCCTGATGGTGATTTTATAATAATGCATGACCCTCAACCATGTCCTATTATTAAATTTGCAGAAAAGAGAATAGGAAAATGGATATGGCGGTGTCATATTGATACTTCTAACCCAAATCCTCAAGCATGGGGAATTATTTCAAAATATCTTCCATTATATGATGCTCTCATTTTTACTAAGAAAGAATTTGCCAAAGAAGATATAACCACACCTATATTTCAAATAACACCTTCAATTAACCCATTTTCGAATAAAAATAAACATATAGAAGAAAATGAAGCAAAAGAGATTGTGCAGAAATTTGTTCCCTTAGATTTGCCTCTTATTACTCAAGTTTCCCGATTTGATCCATGGAAGGATCCTTTAGGTGTAATCGAAGTCTATAAAAAAGTTAGTGAAAAAATACCAATTCGTTTAGCATTGATAGGTAGCTTAGCTCATGACGATCCAGAAGGCATAAAGTGGTTAGAACAACTAAAAAATTATGCAGGTGATGATCCAAATATTCATATATTATCAAATTTAGATGGGGTTGCAGATTTGGAAGTAAATGCGTTCCAACTAATTTCTAGTATCATATTGCAAAAATCTATTAGAGAGGGCTTTGGCCTCACTGTCACTGAAGCACTCTGGAAAGGCACACCTGTGATTGGAGGAAACGTTGGAGGGATTAAACTACAGATTGAGAATGGGGTCAATGGTTTCCTAGTAGATACAATCGAGGAAGCGACAGAAAAGGTCCTTTATTTGTTAAAAAATCCCAAAAAAGCAAAAGAAATGGGTCAAAATGGTTATGAAAAAGTAAAAAATGAATTTTTATTAATTCACCATGTAGAAAAATATTTAGATCTTTTTAAAAGCATCTAATACTTAGCAAATTGATATAGAATTAGTGAATTTAAATTGAAAGCGCCCGAGAGAGTGTTAACTACTATTAAACACAAGGAACCTGATAAAGTTCCTGCGTTTGAAAGTGCTTTTACAAATAATAAAATAATGAAACATTACGGGCTTACTCCAAGAGAACAGGATACTAATCTCTTCCAAGAGATTTTAGAAAAGAAGCAAAATTTCAAGAAATGCTATTTGACTTCTCATGAACTTTTCTGTAAAATTGGTATCGATATTATAACAACTCTTTCTAGTCTTTTCCCACTTAAAAAGCTAAAAAAAGGAGAGGGATTTATTGATGAGTATGGAAGAATAATGAAATATGAATACTATAAAGATAATACAGTTATTTTAGGTTACTATGGTGGAGTTTTTAATAATTTTGAAGATTATGAGAGTTGGGAAAAACCTGAGCCAAATTGGGAACCAAGAATTAATAGTTTTTTAGCAGGAAGAGAAATTCAAAAGGATTTAAAAGATAATGTTTTTTCTATTCCATCAACAGGAGCTTTAATGGAAGATGTATGGCAGGGCTTCGGACTAGAAACATTCTCAAAAATTCTAGCAAGACCAAAGCAGGCAAAAAAACTTTTTGATGAATATGGGGGCTTTACTCTTGAACTTGTCAAAATTTTAGCAGAGCTAGATGCCCAAATAGTATTACTTTTAGATGATTATGGTTATAAAAATGGATTATTTATGAAACCCTATTATTTTCATAAATATGTTTTTCCTTGGTTAAAGCGAATATGTGATGTTGCTCATAAACGTGATTGTAAAATAATGCTTCACTCTGATGGGGATTTATTGGAAATTTTTGAAGATATTATTAATTGTGGAGTTGATGTTATTAATCCTATCGAACCCACAACAGCAAACCCAGATTATGATATTTTCAAATTAAAAAGAAAATACGGAGATCAAATTACTTTCGCGGGTAATTTAAGTCCAATGATGTTAGCAACAGGAACGATTGATGAAATAGAGATCTATGCTAAAAAACTAATAAAAGAATTAGCACCTGGAGGAGGATATATTTTTAGTAGTGGTCACTCAATAAATCCTGCTATAACAGTAGATCGATTTGAAGCAATGCAAAATATTAGAAGAGAGTATGGAATATATCCTATTAATATTCCTGATTAATATTTTAAATAAAAACTGTTTTCTAGTGGATACAATCGAAAAAGTTATAAAAAAAGTATTTTATTTATTATGTCATCCAAAAATTGCTGAAAAAAGGGTAAAAAAGGAGTTTAAAAAGTAAAAAAAGAATTTCTATTAATAATCTATGTAGAAAATTATTTAGTTTTGTCCATATACTTGTCAAATCCTAATTAATACACCTTCTAATAAAAAATACTTATTATTTGATATATTATTCTTTCGTGCTTAGGATAAAAATTAATGTCGTTTTTTACGATAAAAGAACAACATCTCTGCAAGGAACATGAAAATTAAGGTGAATATTAGGCTAGTAATTATACCATATATCCAACTAAATTCTACTGAATAATTCAAATTCATTCTATAAACATTGTAAAAACCCAAAAATGAAAAATAGAAAACTAGGATACTGATGAGTATTAACCTTTTAAGACCTGTCTTTAGGTAACCAGCAAAATCGCTAAAAAATTCTTTAAATTCCATAAATATCAAATCTTAATCATTTATTTTTAATATTCAAATGTAGAATAATTATGTAAATATAATAACAGAATTATTTTTAAATCTCTCTACCTATGATGTGGATGTAATTTAACTCTATTTATTATAGATTATAAACTTTATATAATAAAGAACATATTTTTGCTTGTTTAAATTCATAATTGATTATTTCAAAAATATGAGGAAATTTATATGAATCTTAAAGAACTAGTAGAAACTCAGGCAGAAACGTATAAAGATAAAACATTTTTATATTGGGAAGATAAAACTGTTTCTTACTCTCAATTGAATGAGCTTACAAATAAAGTAGCTAATTTTTTATATGAATTAGGAATCAGAAAAGGAGATAAAGTAAGTGTTTACCTCCCAAATATGCCTGAATATGTATATCTTTATCTAGGTATTCCTAAAATCGGTGCGATTACTGGTCCTGTAAACGCACTGTTTAAAACTCGAGAGGTAAAATTTGTAGTAGGGCATTCAGAAGCAAAAGTTTTGATCACAATCCCAAATTTTATGGATTTAGTAAATGAAATTAAAAGTGATCTACCTAATTTGAAACACATCATAGTAATCGGAGAACCTATGGAGCATACATTAAATTTTTGGGAATTAATGGATAAAGCTTCAACAAATACTCCTCCTGAAGTGATTATTAATGAAAGAGAGGATCCCGCGGCAATTATCTATACATCAGGAACCACAGGATTTCCTAAAGGAGTATTACAAACCCACTTTAACATCAGGAGAAATGGTGAAATGATTCAAGAGTTTTTAAAAGCGAGAGAAGATTTTCGATTTATGTTAATTTTACCACTTTTCCATGTTAATGCTCAAGTTGTAACAGTCATGGCGCCTTTAACTATCGGAGCTAGTTGTATATTAACTCCTGGATTCTCAGCTCAAACACACTGGGAAATTGTAGCAAAATATAAAGCATCTACGTTTAGTGCAGTGCCAACAGTGCTTTCTATATTACTTAGAATGCCACATGAAAATCTCGATCTTTCTTCATTAGAATTTGTTATTTGTGGGGCGGCTCCTTTACCTGTGGAGGTGTTCAGGGAATTTGAGAATACATTTAATTGTAAAGTTATAGAAGGGTATGGTCTTACAGAGGGCACATGCGCTTCTTCAGTTAACCCTTTGCCTACTGAAACAGAAGATAGACGAAAAATTGGTAGTATCGGCTTACCTCTCCCTGGGAATGAAATGAAAATTGTAGACGATAAAGGTAATGATGTTCCCCCTAACACTAAAGGTGAAATTGTGATTAAAGGTGATAATATTATGAAAGAATATTTTAAAAATCCAGAAGCAAATGCTGAGACTCTCAAGGATGGCTGGTTATATACAGGCGATATTGGACATATGGATGAAGACGGATTTTTTTATATCACAGATCGTAAAAAAGATATGATCATTCGAGGTGGAGAAAATATATATCCTAGAGAAATAGAAGAAGTGCTTTATGCTCATCCTGATGTGTCATTAGCAACTGTTATTGGGGTACGAGATGAGATCTATGGAGAACTTCCCAAAGCATTTATAGTATTAAAAGAAAGAAAATCTCTAACTACCGATGATATTATTGAACATTGTAAGAAAAATCTCGCTAATTTTAAAGTTCCAAAGTATGTAGAGTTTAGGAATGATCTTCCTAAGACACCGACAGGGAAGATAATGAAACAACCTCTCCGAGAAGAAGAAGAAGAAAAAACTGGAAAGATCTTTAATTCTTAATCTTTTTCAAATTTTACTATTTTTTTTTAGATTAGATTTCAATAATTAGAGAATTTATAAAAAACCTGCATTCCAATATGAATATTTAAAAGCTTAGTTTTATATTTAAATTCAAAAGAAATTCAATATTAACATATTTTAAATTAAGATATGCATTAAATATATTACAAAAATTAATCTAATGTCATTAGGAGCTGTGTTAAAATTATAAAAAAGAGAACGATTTTAATTGTAGTTTTCGCAATAACATCTGTTATTGTTCAGTTATTTGGAATTCCATATTTAGGTATTAAATCTACATCTCATGACCTTGAATTCGAATATGTCTATAATTGGGACTTAACAGGAACAGGAGGATGGTACGACGGATATAAAGAGACTTTTAGAGCAAAAGGACATTACACTATTGATTTTAATGGGAATTTTGCGAATGTAACTGCTCGCGTTTCATGGAAATTTTCTGAAAACTATTATGGTTCTTCCCAAAAAAGCGTAGATACTTATGAGTTTTCATATTCGCTAGATAATGGTGCGTATATATGGGGAACTGACCAAGATGTCCTTAACACAACTAATATGAATGTTTGGTTTCATATTCCTGGAGGGATTAAAGCTCCTCAATATGATATTCTCGATACTTCATATAAAGTAATCAGTGGAGAACATCTTATTTGGGTTGGATATTTAATGCCTTTTAGTGGAAAGAAACTTCATAGTGAGGGCCAATATTTTCGAGATGATGAGCTTGGGAAATTTGATGCTAAATATAGAGTAGATAATTTCTTTACGAAAAATGGTTATTTAATTGGAGAGATTTATACAGAAACAGATGATGGTTACGATAGAGACACGGGAGATTGGTCCGAATTTAAATTGAATTCCTATGTCTTCATTACATCTTCTAGTTATCTAAGACCTTTTAATTTTGGAATGTACTTTTTAGCATACTGGGGACCTATATTATTTTTTATGATTCTTTTTTACGTAGTATATGAAAACCTCCGCTGGAAATCAAGGATAATTCCCAAAGGAGATATAGAAATTGTTGTTGAAAGAAATCTTCCTAACTTTGTGAAATTTGAAATACAATCTGCTTATTCAGAAATGATACCATCCTATTTAGTTAGAGCAAGATCTCATGATAAGAGAATTATTAGTGCTCATAAAAATGGAGTAGTAGAAGGAATAGGATTTATTGAACCAAATGGGAAAATCGGTACATTTTATGGTAACTACATCTGGGATATGATAAACTATACAAAAGTAAAATACGCATTCACTGAAATTGGAAGGAATTTAAAAGGTTTTCGCACAATCGAAAAATATAATATCCTTGAAATTAATAATCTCCAGCAAAGAGATTTAAGTTTTGACACTGCTCATATTAAACCTGTTGAGGAGAAACATCTAGATGCCATCATGAAAATGGTCGCAAATGAAGATAGAGGTAAAAAAAGCAAGAAATATGCAAAATGGGTTTCTAAATCTTATGAGGATGATATCGCAGTTATAGCTACTGCTTCAAGCACAGAAACATGGGTTCAGTCTATAATGTCGGATTTATATCAGAGTAAATATCCTAAACCAGAATCTATAGCTAATGAAATAATATTGGGTGTAGGTTTTACTACTCCTGGAGAAGAAACTGGATGGTTATATGGACTTTACGTCCATCCTGCTTTTAGAAATCATGGGCTAGGGAGAACACTTGTATTAGCCCGACTTTCAGCGCTCAAGGAAATAGGATGTATACGAGCAATTACAGAAATTGCTGAATGGAATAGTCCTGCTAAAAAGATATATGATGATTATAATGCTCAAATAGTAGGTACAATATATCTTTTAGGTAAAAAGATGCCAAAAGTTAAGGTGAGACACTACTGAATGAAAATGTAACTTACCATTCACTTTATCATCAAAAATTACTAAATTCTGTTAATTTTAATTTATTCAAGATTGAACCTGAGGCGATTGAGATTAATAAGCAATTTAAATTACCGGAGGAATGGTATTCTGCCTATTTAGGACCAGCTACTGCTGAATTTCATGGATTAACTCATAAATCTCAACCAGCACTTAGAGACGAAAATAGAAATGCAATTATCCCAGAATATTTTATTGAGATTGGAGGAAAAATTATCTATTTATCAGTGAAAGGGTGTGGAGCTTATGAGGATATGTTTTTTGGAGGAAAATTAAACCAGAGCAAAATAAAAAATGCATGTCGAGATTCAAAACATCTAGCTAAAATTGAGACATTATCTACGAGTCTAGGTTTCATAATGGGAGAGTCTTGGATGGGTGAAAGTCCATATGGTGCCCAAGGTTTTATAAACGGATATGATGAGCTTAAATTTTCTAGAATTGCCGAATTGGATAATATTAACGGAGCTTATATATGCCCCTCAATAGCAGTTATTAAGCTACCAAAAGAAATTGAAAAAGTGGCTAGAAAATTCTTTTGGTTTAGAACATATAAAGATCATTTTTATCAAGTTCTGCGCCTAGTTCCATCAAATATACGTTTGTATTTTGAATCATCTCACAATATTGCTAATCCAAGTCCAGTTTTTCAGTTATTCGAGATTGACACTATAGAAAGAGCAGAAAATTTTGAATTGAATTTTATAAAAAGTGGAATCGCACTTTTAACACTTTATACACGATCAGCAATAATAGAAGGAAATGAAATTAAGGGTATTTATTATCAAGATGTATGGTTAGATAAAGACTGTGTAGTAGCACCGAATGGAATAATTCATTTTGCAGATATTGAAGGATTTATTTGGAAAAAAGTGACTATTGATGAATATAAAGAGATTCAGAAAAAAGAATGGCAGAAATTAGTATATGAGTTTCTATATGCATTGGTTCAAATCGATTCTTATCGCCATTCATTGGACGAACGTCAAATTTCTTGGGAACGACAAAGAGAAGAACTAGAAATCCTTATTTATGAAGCTTTAAATAAAGATTTTTTTACTAATGTAGAAAATATTAATGGAAATTTAACTATCATAATAGAGGGCAAAGATTTACCCTCCATTGAAATGCCAATACTAGAAAAGGTGATCAAGTTTGATATGTGAGAGAGCTTTAGAGATATTAAGTTCTATAAAAGATAAACATAATCTTATGACTTCATTTGAAGAGATTTCTGAATTAAAAGAAAACAATTTGATTTCAGAATTCAAAGCTAATATCCCCAAGACGTCAAGAGATTATGACTTAACTAGTCTAAAAAGAAAGTATGTGAAGTTATCTAATGATATAAGACAAGCTTATCAAAATTTAGTAACATTAGAGGGTGATTTTAATCATGTATCAACGTTGTCCCGCTTTTTTTCTTATCTAAAAATGGGAAGAGGAGCAACACTAAAAAAAGATATATCTGATTTACATCAATTCATCGAAAATAAAGAAGCTGATCTGAAAAAATTGAAAAATGAACTGTTAAAACTTAATAGAGAAATTGAATCTCATGAAAGAGCAGTTAAGGTAAATGGTATTAGAGTTTTTCTTACCCCCATAGGTGAGACAATTATTGATGAAATAAAAGCTCGAAGGAGATTCTATACTCGAGAATTAAAAGAGCTAATTATTGTATTAAAGAATTTAGATGATACATTCACCATGCTTATCGACAATATTGGTACTATTATGAGAACAAATAATTTCTCACCCATATGGGCGTTATATCTTCTTAATACAAATATGCTAAATCTATCTAAAATTCTGAATATAATTACGCTACGTGAACGTAATTATAATAACGCACAAAAAAGAATGATGAATTTATCATTTTTTCTCATGAATCATCCAGAAATAATGATTCCAAGGAATAATCGTGAAGCAAAGATTACTGAGAATGAATTTAAATATACGTATCCCGAAAACGAATATAAAAGAATGTTTCATGAAATCCTTAATAATGCAAATATATCAACTTATAAAATAAGAACAGCTATCTCGTTATTGGGTAAATTTTTCACAATATGGGGTTCAAAAAATGAGGTAAATAGAAATATTATTAAGCAATATTATGAAAATCTTAGAATCTTCATAGATTTTCAAAGAGATTTACCAATGATCGGAAAGAAGACAATTCTTTATCAGCATTTAAAGCAAAATATTGATGAGGAAATGATATTTGTCTTGTTAATTTTAGCTTTTTCCACTAAATTGGATTCTTATAATTATTTCTACGAAATTATTGAAGATATACCTGAAGGTACGAAATTTTTTTCAGCAATCTCCTCATTATTCCCATGGGACCCTGAAGAGACATGGAGAGTATTATTGCGCGCACAATCAAACATACTAAAAGCTCAAAGTGCAAAATTTATTCCAGAATTAATGGAATATGCTATTCTAATGTGTTTAAATCCCAATGTATTATTAATAGAAAATAATATCTCACAAGAGCAACTGGCTAAATGGAAATTTTTAATAAATCCTGTTATACATCTTAGCATATACTCTTTCTTCGAACAAGATTTAGAAACTTACATAAGGAGAAGACCTTTAGCATATATTATAGCACCAATGTATTATCATCATTCTATGCTTCATTACCACTCTATAGGTTAAAATTAAAGTAAGATTGACACTTTTTTTCTCTTGATTATTATTTGATTTTGTATAGTTAAAAATGATTAGTTTGAATAGAAATTTCTTATTTTATATTCTATTCAATCAACCTTAAATAGTCACTATTAATTGAAGTAGCTAAGGAATCATAGAAAAAAGAATAATATTTTTGATAGAAATCTTTCTTTTGTTTCAAAATGATTGAGCTCTCATCTTTTTCTATGATACCCTTTGTCCAAAGAATCTTACCTTGATGTGACAAATCTAACCTATCTCGATTTTTTATAATTTCACCAGATTTTATAACATATTCAATATCTTTTAATGAATTTTTTATTACTTCATACTGTTTAGCTGTATCGATATTATTAAGATCGATATCTAAAATATTGATATCAGCATCAGCACCAATACCCAAATTTCCTTTTATATTTCCTAAACCAAGAGATTTAGCTGGACTAGCTCGACTTAAAATAATAAATTCGTAAAACGATAAAATATTATTTGATTCTGATAAAAACTCTTTGAATTTAAAACTTCTCGTCATGTCTTTCATAAATTTTATTCTAGCATCACTACTTAACAACCATGTAGCAACTTCCGCAATATCATTTATATTCCCATAATTTGGATAGTTAAGAGATAGTTGAACTTTCCACTTATCTTTAATATTTAGAGCAAGACCTATTCCATTTGCCCACATTAAGCAATGATTTTCATTATTCTTATCAAAATTCCTAAATTTTACAAATGAATCCCCTTCAAATTCTACAGCAGATCTAATTAGTATATTATGTTCGTTTTCAAATTTTAATTCTTTTGCAATTAACTTTCTATCAGACGTGATCAAGGGATTAATTTTATTAAATGTAAGAAATCCAATATCTAGGTCTATTTTATTGGATTGATTGATAATATTAATTAGTTCAGCATTATCCTCCTCGATAATATATGCAGAAGCATGAGCAAGATGAAAAATTTGGGATCTTGGATTTTTAGATTTTTCCTTTAATTGGGGAACTTTGTCTAAAGAATTTATTTTGTCTAGTATAAGGGAATAATTACCTTTTGCATACTCGGTCTCATAACCTTCAATATGAGCATGAATTGAATGCGGTAATCCCATATGTTCATTAGCTTTTGCTAAGTTTTCATAAACATCTAGAGCTGAGAAATTGTAGAGTCGACCTGAGGCTTTGAGATCATTTCTTATCTCTTTAAAGTTCCAATCTTCAGACTCAAAAGGATTATAGACTTTAAGACCAAAAGCTTTAGTTTTTTGCATTAAATCAGATAAAAATATACTTAACTCATCTATTTTCCCTCTCTGAAACTCTAATTCTAAAGCCCAAAAATTACTGACATTTAATAACATCCCCTTATCAAGAACAGGTAAATGGGTAAAGTCAAATAATGTTTGTTTTGATAAGGAGGGGAAAACATTCGCTTCAAGAATAAAAGTGTAACCATTATTTATATAATCCCGAGCTATTTTTTCAAGTGTTAGACCCTGCCATATTTTTTTAAATAAGGAATTTTTTGTTCCGATTAGTCTAACCCAATTTACTTGTTGAGATGCAATATGAGTATGAATATCCAATGCACCAGGAATAACTGTTTTACCTTGAGCATCTATTTCTTTTACATCACTTGGATTAGAAAATTTTTCGACAATAAATTCGCCCTCAATTAGTATATCCTTCTTTTCACCCTCAATATTGTTAAGAGGATCAAATACCAATCCATTCTTAATAATTAATTTAGACATTTTTAAACTTAGTTTGTTTATGTTACCTTAATTGAACTTATAATATCTTCAAAACTTAATATCGGTTCTTGGGTTAATTCCACATTTACTTCAATATTTTTAAAAATTAATTCACCATTTTCAACACCTGTAATTTGATTAGACCAGATTGATACTGGCATTATAATAATCCCATTTGGAACATCTTCTTTCTGTCTAACATTTACTGTAATCTGACCGAATTTACTACTCAATTTTACATTTGATTTCTCTGTTAATTTTAATTTTTCCATATCTCTGGGATTAAATAAACCTATTGCCAAATTTTCTTTGAGGGAATCATTATCTCCAGCCATAAATTCCCTTAATTGATCATAATCAACCATTCTTACAGTATTTACAATCATTTTCATCTAAAACACTACTTTTTATGACTTTTTTATTTCTTCTAATAGTAAGGTCAATATCTCTTCATCAGTCTTAACATTACTTGGCGCATTTATAACTTTCTTTAATTCAATAGGGATATGATCTAATCTATAAGCTAATCCCGAACATTCTATACCTGTAATTGCCGATGGTAATATCACATCAGCTATTTGAGAGGTAGCAGATTTCTTATTATCTATCAAAATTAATGGTTTTGCAGCTAATTTTTTACTCAATTGGATTGGTAAATGCGAAATTGGATCAGTCCCTACAATTAACGAACTATCAAAATCTTCATTCTTGACTTTTGCGATAACATTATCTGAGGTCTCTGAAAGTTTGTTGTTAATAAATTGTAAACTATTATTTTTCCCATAACTTGATAATGCGACATGTTCGAATCCTGCCATGTTATAATGCCCACCCAGCATAACGACTGAAATGCGACCTTTTTGTTGTTTTTCATTAATTATCTGAACCAGTTCTAATAATGCATGGATTACACTGGAACCTGATTGAGTTTTTAATATTCCTTGTCCTATAAAAATAACTCCATATTCTGATCCAGTTAGATGAAGTAATATCCTTTTTAAATCATTAGTATCTATACCTGCAACGCTATGTTCTGGAATACTTCCTTCAGTACAACATTCCTCCTTTAAAACTTTGATTAATTCAATATCTTTTCCTGGCTCAATATTTAAAGCAATATCTCTGACACCCATGACACCGAAAGAAGCTGTTTTCATTGGATCCAAAGCTATTAACGTTTTTATTTCTCTTCCTGTCATTCTAAACTTACCACGCGAAAATAGAACCTTATTTAGTAGACGTGGAATTGATTCAGCGACATTTGCACCCCACAAAATTAATAAATCTGCTTTATTTATGAGTTCAGTGATTGTTGTTAAAGTAATCCCTGTTTCTTTTGCAGTATCTAATACTTTTCCTTGACATATAGTAGAATTTGAATCAATAAAGCCATTTATAAGCTTTGCCAATTTAATTCCTTCAAATTGTGCTTCACAACTACTCGTTGAGAATCCATATAATACTGGATTGGTTGATTGTTTAAGAATATCAACAGTTTTATCGATTGCCTCATCCCAAGAGCTTTTTTCTAATTTTCCATTTTTACGAACCATGGGTGATAATATACGATTTTTTGCTGTAACTTGATCAAATCTTTCTTTTCCTTTTAAACATGCTCCTACAACCTCATCAATATATAGTCCATCGCTTCTTATAATTATATCATCACATAATAAAGAACAACCTGAACAAGGTATTCTTTTCATAGATTTTACCTCTTATTAAAAATTAAATAATTAAGATATTTTATACGTAATCAATTTTTACAGCTTCGCGAGGACAATAAGTTTCACATACACGACATTCTCTTTCTCTTCCCTCTGCTTCAATTCTCCTACAGTGCTCTAAATTTAACAATTCGCATTTACCTGCTTTAATCTGAAATAATTGATGCTTTTCAGGAGGATAATCAGGTGCTTTTCCACTTAGAGTTGGAGGGCAATATCTAGCATTCACAGGACAAACTGTGACACAAATTCCGCATCCATCGCATAAATCTGTATCTACATCAATTCTTAATTCTTTTTCTTTACCCTCCTCAGTGCCTAACATCTCCTTTAGGGTATCATAATTCTTTTTATATTTCGGTTCTAAAAGAGGAGTACAATCATCAATTTTTACTTTACCTTGTAGTAAATCTAATGCGAATGCCATACATGTTGGCTTTCCACATTTTTTGCAATTAGTTTTTGGCAGAAATTTATAAAGTTCCATAAAGTTATTAACGGGAATGTTGATAACACCTTAGAATTTAATTTTTCTTTCTCTTTTCAGTATTGAATAATATTAGGAAATTTATTAATTTCTTTAGTATATTTAAAAAAGAATTCTATTAATGAAAATTGTTTTATAACTGAAATTAAGGAAATATTCATAAAATATTAACATAAGAATTATTACAAATTAAAAGTATGATATACTAAATAGAACTATTGAAGTATCCTAAAAAACAAATGTGATTTGGAAAGATGTCGGAAGAAAATATACCGGATATCAATTTAAAAGAAATGATGATTGACGAAAGAGAAAAGAATATTAAAATAAATATGGAACAAATAAAACATAAAATAGTCATAATTTCAGGAAAAGGAGGAGTTGGAAAAACTACAGTAGCAGTTAATTTAGCTATGAGTCTAGCAAGTTTAGGCCTAAGAGTAGGAATTCTTGATGTTGATATCACAGGACCTAATGTAATAAAAATGTTAGGTGTTGATCCTGAGTTAAAACCAAAAGTTGATGCTGAAGCTAAGAGATTCTATCCTATTGATGGTCCTTTCAGATTAAAAGTAATGAGTATGGCATTTTTAACTCTTTCATCAGATGATCCAGTGATTTGGCGAGGTCCTATGAAGATGAGTGCGGTAAGGCAATTTCTGGGAGATGCAGTATGGGGTGAACTTGATTATTTAATATGTGACCTACCCCCAGGAACGTCTGATGAAACCTTAGACATTTTACAACTTATTCCTGATGAAAATGTTGTAGTTGTAACAACTCCACAAGAAGTAGCTTTAATGGATGCCCGGAAGACAATAAAAATGTCAATAGTAATGCAAAGGAATGTTCTTGGGATAATTGAAAATATGTCAGGTTTTAATTGTCCGCATTGTGGAGAATATATCGATTTATATCCTCCTGGTGGAGCAGAAAAAGCTGCAAATGATTTTAATATTCATTTATTAGGTAAAATTCCTTTTGAAACTGAAGTAAGTCAGCAAGGGGACCAAGGGTTACCCTTTATTCTAAAATATCCTGAAAGTAAATCTGCTAAAGCCTTTAAAGAAACAGTTAAGAAAATCAGAGAATTATTAGAAAAATCATAATTAAAAATCCTTTATTTTCTTTTTAAAAATTAAATCACCAATCTTAGCCTTAAAAATTCGTTCCATTAATGTACATTTAACTTTCAATAAATAATATACATCTTTATCTGGAATCTCCATTCCATACAGACATTCAAAATTTCCTTGTCCTTTGGATAATATTAATCCTCCTTTTCGATAAAAATGCCTTTTGAATTCTTTTGGAGATGTAGTCATGTCTACTCCTGGAATTGGACCTGATTCTATAACTGGAACCAAGTCTGTTAAACCGATGTATTTTGCATCTTCTATTGTGGCATCATTTACAACGGGTTCTTCTCTAACTGAATAAATTATTTGCAATTCTGGATAAATTCTTATAAGGGTTGTGATTAATACCTTATCAAATACAATTTCTCCGGAATTATCTCCTATTATTAAAAGATGATTTGTCTTTTCTAAGGATTCCTTGAAACTGATATAATCATTGATAACAAAATCTTCTTTTTTAAAGTTTTTAATATCAGAAATGAGATCTATTTTATGCTGGCTAGCAAAATCAATGGTATTTCCAAGTGCTGCTACAAATATCGCCTCTAACAATGGATCATCTGAATTCTCAACAATACTTCTTATTTCATCGTAATATTCTAATGCGAGATCATTGTATTTTTGTTTTAAAGCCTGATATGGATCTTGCTCTCCCACTACTTCTGCTACTATAGAATAGACAACTTTACCCAAAGCTGGTGCGGCTTTATTTGCTATATCTATATCCCTTAGGGTTTTTATGAACTTTTTTTGGGCTTCTAATACACTTTTACGGGAGATATTCGGTTTCAGCAATCTCAATCCATTTGAAATCTGATTAAACAAGCATCCTACACATTCAGGTTCTAATTTCATATTATCATAATATTATGTTTAATTTTAAAAAAAATAAAAAGAAATTAAAACTCTTTTAAAAAGATCTTAAATTGGAAAGAAATAAATAGAAAAAAAAATTCAATATTTTTTAGATTTTATAGTTCTGCTATTGCTTTTTGTTTTGCTAGCTTTTCCTCTTCAGTAAGCTCAATTTCCCCTCTTCGTACAAAAAACATAAATATGAAAGCTAAAATTAAGAATATGGCACCATCAAGAAGTAACGATGTTTTTCCAAAAAGATCTCTTAGTCCACCTACAGAAATAGGTCCAAGAATCATTGCTAAGACACTAAAAAAGTAATAAAGCCCTGTATATGTTCCAATTTTCTTTGTACTAGGTGCTAGTTCCCAAACTACCACAATAGTATTTACATTTACTAAAGCAAAACCTATTCCATATAACACCAAAATAATAGTTGTAACCAATAATGTTTGAATAGCAAATCCTATTAATAATGCTATAAACATAACTGCTAAACCTATCTTTATACATTTTCTTCTGCCAATTTTTGATGCTAATAGTGATAACGGGAAAGCTGCTATAATAAATGGCACTGCAACAAAATTAAATAAAAAACCAGCAAAGCCAGCACTTACATTAAGTACTCCATTAGGGCCAGATCCAGCATAAATTGAAAATAAAGCTTCCAATCCATTATGGGTTAAAAATAATGCAAAAATAGTTAATAATATAAATAGAGTACTTTTATCTTCTTCTTTCATAATATCTCTAACACTACTTATTAGACCAAGTTTTTCTTTCTTTGTTTCGCTTTCAATTCCTTTTGTTTCTGTTTTTAATAGTAGAATGTAACTATAGGCTTCATTTTCATCTACTTTTAAAAAAAGTACTATTAAAGCAAGAATCATAATAATTGAAGCTATAATAAACGTAAACTGCAATCCAATATAATCCGACACTAAACTCATTGTATAAGCCACTATGGAACCAATTCCCCCCATTATATTTATTATAGCATTCGCTTTGCTTCTATGAACTGGTCTAATAAAATCAGGCATTAGTGATACAGCTTGAGATCGATAGAAACCCATACTTACGCTAAATAAGAACATCCATAAAATGAGAATAACTAAAGATGTACCAAATCCTGTGGGGATAAGAGCAAAGAATATTGCAGATGATATCACCCCCACTATAATGTACGGCATTCGACGACCATATCTCGTCCTTGTTTTATCAGATACAGATCCCATTATTGGTTGAATAATTACACCAACAATATTATCAATTGTCATTAAAGCGCCCACTATCAAACCTGCTATAGCAATTCCCGTAAAGTAAAGATCTAATTGTTGGTTGACTTGAGTATTATATAGACTCCATGAGATTCCTGTTGTGAAAAAAGCTAATCCTATAAAGAAGGTTTTTTTTATATCAAGTTTTTCCTCAATTTCTCTTTCAGACATTTTTTTCACATAAAAAGCAATTTTCTTTTAAGATTAAATTGAAATTTTAAAAATTATTTAGATGTTTTTATTTAAATAGATTTAGATGATAAAAAAATTAACGATGCAAATCGTAGAAATCTTCTTTTTGAAAAACTTAATAAATAGAAAAAAAATTATAGATTAATTTCGATTTTTATAGTCTTAATGTTTTCAGGTACTTTTTTAGTAGAATTCAAATAACCTAAAATAATGTTCGCAAGCATCTCCTGCATAAAATCTTTTAATGGGATTTTTTGTTCGTTAACAATTAAAGTTGCATCAACCATATTTAACTCTAAATCGCTTAATTTTTTAAAATTTTTCATAATAATTTGAAAATAACTAACTAAAAAGCAAATAATAATAAAGAAAGAGTATCAATCTATAATCAATTTTTATTTACCATTTAAAATTTCATATAAAGAGTTGATTAATTCAATGCCAAATGAATTTTTACTCTCTAATTCAGAGAATGAATTTTTAACCAAATCTCGCGTAGCTAGGATTGCAACAATAGACGCTGCTAGTAATTTTCCGCATATAATACCAATCTGCTATAGTTTTGATGGCAACAATTTTTTTACATCACTACGTAATACTAGTAAGCGCTTGCAAAATATTAATAAAGGAAGTAAAGTTTCATTGTTATTTGATGAATATGTTGAGAATAATGGAAAATGGATAACACTTCGAGGAATTCTTATCAACGTGACAATTTCTATTCTAAATTACCACGATCATTCAGAACAATTCAAGCAAGGATGGAAACAACTAATTGAAAAATATCATCAATATAAAACATGGGCACAAGAAGATTTAAGTCCAACAGATTCAAATACACGACGTATTATGAAAATGACTCCAATCCATAAAATATCATGGGGATTTTAAAAAAAAAGAAATAAAAAACATACTTTGAAAAAAATTAAAGATAAAACCAAAACCCTTGCAGGGGTTGTCCTTTTACAACTATCTTTTCTTTGTAAAAATCATTCAATTTGGTTATAATCGATTTATGTAACCTTTATGGTACTTATTATAAAATTTAAATTCTCGAACAAGCACCCTTCTTTTTGTGATAAAGAACCAAATATCATACAAGGTGAAGATCATGAGGTTCCTCCCTCGAAACTCAACATTGTTATTACTATTGCTACTATGAATGTCACGATGATTGCTCCAACTAAAATCCACATGATAATTCTTTTAATTTTTCTTCTTTTCAAGTGTTTTATCTCAGAATCACTCATTGTAACTAACGAGAATTAAAAATCAAATAAAAAAGATTTCTATTCTTCTAAACACTTTGTTAATTTTTGATATTTAATAATAAAAAGGCATATATATCAGTTATTAAGAGAAAACCACCAATAATTATAAAAGAGTAGATAATAAAGAACGTAAGATTTTGGTGAATTATATAAATGCCAATCACACCCCCTAAAAAGAAAAACACCATGTCCGTAGCTACATTTATTTTACTATCTCTTCTATGTCTATATTTAATTTTGAATTTGTAAAGAAGAAAATTTTCTAGAACTTCCCAACTAATTGAAGCAATTACATTTAGCAATAAAAGTAAATAATCAAAAGATATTTTAAGACTTATATTTAAAATAGTATAATTAGTTAATAGGATCAAATACCCAAGAACTATATGAGTAAAACTAAAGAAATCAATGGCAGAAATTCCTACTTCTTCTTTATTTTTTGCTATTATTAACATCATGTTGAATCTCTATAATCATAATTAATGATTTAGCTTAGCAGTAATTAGACCTAAACATATTATGAAAAAGCTAAAGAGAAATCCTAGCCCCAGACAAAATCCAAAATTTTGATAAAAATAGGATATGAAATTTGTACCATCAGATGCTCTAGCTATTGTTCCCCCTGCTAAGGTAATAATTATTAAACATAAAAATGTTAATATAGTAATAGTAATAAACCAAGCTAAAACAGATCTCTTATATTTTATAATAGGTGAGGTTTTACTTGTGTATATTAAATAAATTGCAGGAAGAATAAAAAGTAGGAAAGAGAAAAAAATAAACCAAAGACTGATCGTGATTGCTAAATCTGCCCAAACTCTAGCAGGATTTATAATATTATTGCTGATCCAAATTAATAGAGGAATTATTATGAATAATCCAGCACATATCAGGCAGATTCCACCAATTTTTTTTTTACAATCACTTTGCATAATTCTTTTACTCACATAATTTAGTATATAAAGGATTTTTAAATTCCAAAATAAAAAATTGACTCTATATTTATATCTTTATATTAAATTATACTAAGAGACTCAAATTAATAAGCATAAGTCAAGTTTCTTTTTTCCCATTACAGAGATCCTCATAATCAAATTCTTAAATCTTTTTATTTTTTTATTATTCATGGAACTTTCCAAAATTACAGAATCTTTTACGGAATCAGTTATACGTGAAATGACACGGATTGCATATCAACATCCTGAAAGTGTTGATCTCGCACAGGGATTTCCAGACTTTCCCGCACCAGAATCCATAAAAAATGCCGCAATAAATGCGATTAAAAATAATATTAATCAATACTCAATTACATGGGGCGCTCTATCTTTACGGAAGGCTATAGCAGATAAAGTTTCCCACTACAATAAAATCAAATTTGTAGATCCCAATAAAAATATTACTATAACTTGTGGTGCAACAGAAGCGATGATTTCCGCTATGAAAGCAATAATAAACGCGGGAGATGAGGTAATCATATTTGAACCTTTTTATGAAAATTATGGCCCAGATTGTTTATTATCAGGAGCAAAACCTCGGTTTTATAAATTAAATCCCCCAGATTGGGATATTGAAACTAATGAACTTGAAAATCTTTTTAATAAGAAAACAAAAGCAATCATTTTGAACACTCCAAATAATCCTACAGGTAAAGTGTTTAACCAAAAAGAATTAGAATTTATCGCAGACTTGTGTATAAAAAACGATTGTATAGCTATTACAGATGAAATTTATGAGCATATAATATATAATGATCAAAAGCATATTTCAATTGCCTCATTTCCAGAAATGGAAAATAATTCAATCACAATCAACTCAATTTCTAAAACTTATGCCCTTACTGGTTGGAGAGTAGGATGGGCAATAGCATGTGAAAGAATAACTAATGAAATAAAAAAGGTGCATGATTTTTTGACTGTGGGTGCACCTGCACCACTCCAAGAAGCTGGTGCTTTTGCATTATCACTAGGGGATGAATATTATCAAAAACTAAAGGATTATTATCAGAAAGCACGAGATATTCTTTATAATGCTTTGAAAAACACAGATCTCAAGCCAATTAAACCAAAGGGAGCATACTATATGATGACAAATTGCAAAGAATATATGAGAAACAGGAATCTTAAAAATTCTATGGATCTGGCCATACATTTAGTAAAAGATATCGGTTTGGTAGCAGTACCAGGTTCCTCTTTTTATGCGAATCCTAAAGATGGGCAATTTCAAACTAGATTTTGCTTTTGTAAGAAAGTTGAAACGCTTCAAGCAGCAATAAAAAAATTAGAAAAAATTAATTATTGACTTTAATTAATTAAAAGATTTTCCTCGAGTCAAGAGTAAATCACCTTTTCCCTCTTTTTAAATATTTTCTAATACCTATTAATTTGAATTATCAATAGTTTTCCTATACTATTTCATATTTAATACTTTTAAAATAAGAAAAATAACGAATAACAATTGTATGGGCAAAATAACTATAAGAAAACATAAGATGAAGCTGTTTTAGAAACTTTATAATGCACGAAGATAGTCAGGTCGACGTAGGTTTGGATACTTAATAGCTCCCTCAACGACCTTTAGGAATGTTTCTTTATCTTCTGCTAATTCTCCTTTTAAGCTTACATAATTTGAAGCATGATTTGAATTAAAGATGCACTTCTGTAAATCATCGGACGTATATTCTATCAATGTGTGTAATTCTTGAAGAATTTCAGTACTGCTACATGGCTTGAATTCCCCTGTTGATGTTTGAGTCCACAACTCAGTTCCGGGAGTAACACCTAAGGTTAAAGGGGATATATACCATTCAATTGGAGTTGGTGGAGCCATTCTATTAATTAACTTTGCGGATTCGATAGCATGCTTTCTACTTTTCTCTGGATCATTTCCTGCTAGTCCTAATAGAAAAATGCCGGACCATGCAATACCTACTTTGTAACATTTTTGAGCTGCTAGGGCAAAATCATCTTGTGTAGCTCCTTTTTTACAAGCTTTTAGAACCTCATCATCTCCGCTTTCAATGCCCACATAAACCATTGTAAATCCGCTGTCTGCTAGAATCTTTAAATCCTCATCTGATTTACTTAGGATATCTTTAACATGAGCATATGCACTCACTTTCCTGAGATTCGGATGAATTTTGTAAGCATATTCAGTTAACTCAGTAAGAATCTCAGGTTTAACTACAAAGGCATTTCCATCTTCGAAAAATATTTTTTGTATTCGATTTCCATAAACAATAGCGGCTCTTTTTATATCTTTTTTGATCTCTTCGATATCTTTACGAATAGAGAAGATTTTTGATCTATACATAGAGCAGAATGTGCATTTACGAGTGCATCCATTTGTTACTGCAATCAGTAGTGCGTTATGTTCTGATGGGGGACGAAAACAGGGTTCTGTTATGTTTCCAACTACATAATTCATAGTTTCTTCTATTTATAATATGTTTTTTTCTAAACTTTAACTTTTTCATTAAAAATTATTAAAATTGGTTAGAAATTTTGGGGCAAAACTAAAAATTCTATATTTGATTTTGAAGGCAATACTCTAGTTTGTATTTCAAGCATTATAGCTAAAAGTATAAATTTATATATTGTCTGAAAGTTTAGTATATAATATTTAATCAAATTAAAGCTTTTACGATTATGTAGTGGTGAAAAAATCATCAATAAAATAATGTCCATGAAAGAGGCGATAGAAAAATTTGTTCACAATGGAGATTTCATTTTTTTTGGTGGATTTGGCAATGGTATGACCTTTTCTGCAAGTCATGAAATTATTAGACAAGGTTTAAGAAATCTTAAGGTGACTAAATGTGGTGGGGGAATTCTCTTTGATCAATTAATAGGTGCAGGAGTTACTAATCATATTGTGACTTCTCATTGTTGGAATGGTACTGGTCCGCAACCAGCATGGAATCTAAAAAGAGCTATGGAAGAAGGAATACCTCAAAAAATAATTTATAATGAACAATCGTTATTTATGATAAACATGTCCTTTTTTGCTGGTTACATGGGCATCCCTTTCGTGCCTATTCGTTCAATTATTGGAACTGGTATTTATAATCATCCAAATGAAGTGGGATTAAAAGCTGCTAAAGTGAAATGCCCTTTTACTGGGGAAGAAATATGTGTTATTCCTGCTATTAATCCTGATGCCGGTATAATCCAAGTTCAACGAGCAGATAGCGAAGGAAACGCTCAAATGTGGGGATTAATTGGTGACACCAAATACGGTATCAATGCATGTAAAAGAATTATTGTTGCTGCAGAAGAGATTGTGGATAAAAAAGTTATTATGGAATCTCCTGAACGCACGATAGTAGGCGCCCATAAAGTTGATGCTGTTGTACATGAACCTTGGGGTGCTCATCCAAGTAGCATGCAAGGTTTTTATTACACAGATTTAGAATATAGATTTAATTATGCTAAAGAAACTAAAACAATAGAAGATTGGGAAAAGTGGCTTGAGAAATGGGTAACAGGCGTGGAAGATCGACAAGAATATTTGAAAGTTCTTGGGGATGAAAGAGTAAATTTTCTAAAAGCTAAAAGTATAATACAAGGAGCTGTTGATTATGGGTATTGATGATAGAGAGTTTTGTACAGAATATACCGGTTTTGAGATGATGTTAGTGTCAGCGTGCAGACAAATTAAAAATGAAGATATCGTATTTAACGCTTTTCACTGGCCTTTTCTTGCCGTTCACATGGCTAAATTGCTACATTGTCCCGATCTTTTCTCTGTGCTCGAAGTAGGATTATTTCAAGATGAACTTCCAAGACCAATTAAAATGCCTTACTCGATTAGTGATCCTGTTTTAGTACCAAATTCATTATTCGTTGGAGACTCTATTGATGCATTATCCATACTTCAAAGAGGTGAAATAACTGTAGCATTGTTGAGTACTTCCATGGTTGATAAGTATGGAAACTGTAATACTACAGTTGTGGGTCCATATGAAAAGCCGATTTATCGTTTACCAGGAGGTGGTGGGGCGACAGAAATAGCGGGTATGGCAAAAAGATTAATATGGCTTATAGATGATCACATAAAACGTAGATTACCAGAAAAATTAGATTTTATAACAGATCCTGGTTATTTAGAGGGATTTGATAGTAGAGTAAAAGCTGGTTATCCTCCTGATACTGGTCCAGATGCTATTGTCACACCTTTCTGTATTATGAAGTTTGATCCTGAAACAAAAGAAGCATATCTAGATGCTTTACATCCAAATATTACAATAGATCAAGTGAAAGAGAACACGGGCTGGGATTTAAAAGTTGGTAAAGAACTGAGACAAATTGAACCACCAACCCTAAGAGAAATAGAAATTTGTCGTAGAACTATGAAAGATGCTATTGATCAATATTTCATACTAAAACCAGAATGGACAATTTATTTAGATAAGTAACTGTATGATCGATTCCAATAACTTGAGAACTAAATCTATACTATCACTTGAAACATTAATCCTGTTACTTCACCTTCAAGAAACTTTTCGTCTTTTTTATTGTAACATTTCATTGAGAAGTTTAATCTGCGATTTTCGCGATCAACCATAGTAATCTCAGCAATAGCTTTAATAGTATCTCCGAAATATACTGGTTTTAAATATTTAAATATCATAGTTTCAGCAAGACAGCCTGGTCCAGGAAATATATCACCTCCAAAATGACAACTCATTCCTGCTACAAGTAAACCATGCACAATAGGCTTTTTAAAGTGTGTATTTCTTATAAATTCACCATCGTAATGAAATAGGTTATGGTCGCCTATTAAATCTGCCATTAATTCTGTTTCTTTTTGAGTAAATGTATGTGAGAATTCTGCTTTCATTCCAACTCTAAATTCATCAATCGATCGACCTAACTTCATAAGTTTTTAAATTATTGATAATATTTTAAATAAACTTGATAAAAGCTTTAGTATATAAAATTTAAGGTTAAAAGTTTATGGAAAAACAAATTGATATAGTTATAGAGGGGAATATTGCTACAATCACATTTATAGATTCTGATAATCTTAATCCTTTAAATAAAGAAACAGCGAAACAATTATTCGATACATTAGAATCTCTGAAAGAAAATGATGAAATTAGATGTGTTATAATTACTGGATCAGGAAGAGCATTTTCTGCTGGCGGAGATATTAAGTTGTTTAAATCGAGTATAGAGAACGGCACTTCTGGGAAAGTTATGGATGAACTAACAAAAGTTCTATATAAAATCGCTATATTTTTACGTAAGTATCCAAAACCAGTTATAGCAGCCGTTAACGGATGGGCTGTGGGAGCAGGGATGAATTTAGCCTTCTCATGTGATTTTGTCATTGCTTCTGAAAAAGCAAAATTTAGACAATCATTTTGTAAATTGGGTTTAATTCCTGGATTTGCAGGTACAATTATTCTTAGTCGTCAACTAACATGGCAACAGGCCACTCAAATGGCATTTTTTGGAGATACTTATTCTGCAGAGGATTTGAAAAGACTTGGTTTAATTAATGAGATTGTACCTCATGAAAAATTAGGAGAAATTACAATGCAATGGGCAGAAAGGTTATCAAACGGTCCCACATTAACATATGCACGAACTAAAGAACTATTCTTCGAAGCATTAAGCACACCACTGGAAGAACACCTCGAAAATGAACGTCAAATGCAGATAAAGTCTGCAGAAACGGAGGATTTTAAAATAGGTGTTTTTGCTCTAATAGAGAAAAAAGAACCCGAGTTTATCGGGAAATAGTATACAATATTTTTTTATTAAAAAATTTTAAAATTATTATTTAACATTATATAAATAATTCTGATAACAAACATTAAATATATAGATTTTTTTTATTGATTTAAAAATTTATTATAGAAAAATTCTACTGTAATGCCAAAAAATAAAGATATTTTAAAGTTTTTTCAGGCTTATGTTAAAGAAATGATTGATATTGGGGGAAATAATTTACCCAAAGCCGTTTCAGTCAAATCTGGTTCAAAGTTAGGAAAATTTTATAAAGGACGAGAGTCGGTATTAACTATGGAAGCCGTTTTAAAGCATTTTTATTCCGCTTTTAATGGAAAACCAACGATAAAGAAATTAAATGATAATAATTATGATGTGAGTGTAAAATTTCCTAAAAAATTTTGTCCAATAGGAGGGATTCATAATCCTTCTCGAGGTTCTGTTTTTCAAGAAAATATATGTATTCCTTACATGAGAGGATTTTTAAGTGAAATATTTCCTCAATTAACAACTGAAGCTGATTTTATAAATTGTATCCCTCTTAATAACCAAAGAACTTGTCATTATATTTTAAAAGTGAGGAAAAAAATAAATTAGTCTATCAAGTATTCAATTTGTTGATTCTTGATATCTTCATAATTTTATTTATTTTTGAAGAGAATAAAATCGTGAAAGTTTTGAAGCTACAAAACATGGTTTTGATTCCCCCTCAACATAGATTTTAAAATCAAATTCAACATCATATGCATTACTTTCTACTTCTTTAACATTTACTACGGAAACAACTAGTCTAATACGTTTACCCACAGGTGTTGGTGCAGGAAACCGAATCTTATTCCATCCATAATTAATTGTCATCCGTGTGTTAATCGATTTATACATGTTAGAAAATAATTTGGGATAAACTATAGAAAGTAACCAATTACCGTGAGCAACTGTGGTTCCATACGGAGATTCCTTTTTAGCTTGTTCAGGATCCACATGAATTCATTGCAGATCACCTGTGATTCTTCCAAATTCAGTTATTTCCTCTTGAGTTACTTCATACCAATCAGAAGTTCCAAATTCTTTTCCAACATAACTTTTCCAATCAGTTGGGCTAATTTCTAATTGATCCATTATTATTTACCCCACATTCTAATCATTTCTCTTGAAATTAAATATCTCATAATTTCTGCGGATCCCGCGCTTATTTGTCCGATTTTTGCATCTCGATAAAATCTTTCTACAGGATACTCTTCGGAATATCCCAATCCTCCAATCACTTGTACAGCATTTTTAGTAATTTCAACAGCCATATCTGAGACTCGAGCTTTTACAGCAGCTACTGATGCTCTACAATATTTTCCATCATCCAACATTCTAGCTATTTGAGCTATCGCAATTCTATTTAACTCTAGATCCATAAACATATCACTAAGTTTAAAAGAAATCCCTTCAAAGGAATAAATTGGTTGACCAAATTGCTCACGTTGGTGTGCATATTTATAGGCAACCTCGAAGGCACTCCGTGCTAAACCAAGATATTGAGAAGCAGTAAATGTTCGTTCACCATCGAGACCAAACAATAGCACTTCAAGTCCTTCATTTTCCTTATATAATAAATTTACTGCGGGGACTTTACAATTGGTAAATCGAAGGTGAGAATTTGGCATTCCTCGACGCCCCATATAAGTATAATCCTTTACAACCTCAAATCCGGGAGTAGCTGTTTCAAAAATGAAAGCTGAAATTCCCTGGTGTCTTCTTACTTGGTCATTAGTTACTGCATATAAACAAATGTAATCTGCTACACTTCCATTAGTAATAAAACATTTTTCTCCATTTAAAACGTAATAGTCTCCTTCTCGAACCGCTCTTAGATTCATTCCTCCTATAGCATCAGATCCTCCAGTTGGTTCTGTTATCCCTATCGCCCCTATTTTTGTTCCATCAGCAATTCCAGAAAGATACTTCTTTTTTTGCTCACGTGTTCCATATTCGATAATAGGTGCAGCAAACAAACAGGAAGATGCTCCAAATATTGTTGCTATGGCATAACTATATGCAGTTATCTCCTCACCAAAAATAGTGCGATACAATACTCCCTTTCCTAAGCCTCCAGCCTCCTCAGGAATTACCATAGGTAAATAAGGTTTCATTTTTTTTAACGTCTCAACCGCTAATACTTTGTTTCTTTCTCGATCTATCTTTCTAGCCACAGGTTCAATATTATCTTTACACCAATTCCGCACTTCCATTCTAAAGTCGTTTTCCTCTTTACTATAATAATGTAATCTGTCAGACATGCATGAGTACCCATATTCAAAATCTAAATCTTCAAAATTAATATGTCCTGCCATTTTAATCATCTGATAATTTAATAAATCTTTAAACACTAAAATTAAATATTTATATTTAAGTTAATGTCTACGCTTTTAGCGTAATATGTAAAAGAATAAAAGCAATTCAAATTTACTAAAAACAATTATTTTAAACTTCAACTTTATCATGGAATACACTATACTGGGACGCACGGGCTTGAAAGTAAGTGTTATGGGATTAGGATGTGGGGGACCCAGTGGTATTGGATTGCGTACTGGTAAAAGTCAAGAAGAATCTATTGAGATTGTTAAATATGCTGTTAATTCCGGTATAAATTTCATAGACACCGCAGAAGTATACAGAACTGAGAAAATTGTTGGAAAAGCAATTAAAGATTTTAATCGTGAATCTCTTATATTATCAACTAAAAAATCAACCTGGAGTAATATTAAACCTAAAGATGTGATAAAAAGCATTGAAAGAAGCCTTAATAATCTTAATACTGATTATATTGATATTTATCATCTACATGGTGTAATTTTAGAAGATTATGATTATCTGATCGCAGAAGTTGTCCCCACACTCCATGAGATGCACGATGAAGGCAAAATCCGTTTTATAGGAATCACAGAACGATTCAATCCAGATCCTCAGCATAACTTGCTGCAACGTGCATTAGAAGATGATATCTGGGACGTTATGATGGTAGGTTTTAATATTTTAAATCAATCTGCGCGTGAACGTGTTTTTAAAAAAGCTTTAGAAAAGGATATTGGGATCTTAATAATGTTTGCTGTTCGACTTGCTCTAAGTAGACCTGAAAGACTTAAGCAATGTATCGACGAATTAATCAAAAATCAGCAAATTAATCCAGCAGATATTGATAAAACGAACCCTCTTGGATTTCTTATTCATAAGGGAGGCGCTAAAAGTTTGGTAGATGCTGCCTATCGATTCTGTCGGTCTGAAGAAGAACCTCATGTAATTCTTTCTGGTACTGGAAATCTTGAACATTTAAAAGAGAATTTTAAATCATTTTCAAGACCACCTCTTCCTCAAGAGGATATTATTAAGCTCAAAAAGATTTTTAGGAATGTTGATTCTATTTCAGGACAGTAAAAAATTCAATAATTATTGTTAAGAGTGAATAAAATTGATTTGGAAAACAAGAATAACCGAAATGGTAGATGGTCTTCAATACCCCATTATAATGGGAGCATTTGCTATAATAGGAAGAGCTGAATTTACTGCTGCATTTTCAGAAGCAGGGGGTCTAGGTATTTTAACTGCCTTAAATTTTGGAACCTCTGAAACATTTCAAGAAGAAATTAATAAAATGAAACAATTAACAAATAAACCATATGGTGTTAATTTTACAGTATGGCCACCACAAGTGAAAAGTGCAACTGGTAGAGACAGAACAGAAGAATCTTATTTTGATTTTTTAGATATTGCTCTTGATGCAGGTGTTAGAGTATTTACTACATCCGCTTATAAAGCAGCTGAACTCGGAAGGAAAATACATAACGCAGGAGGTGTATGGTTTCATAAATGCGCAACAGTAAAACATGCAATATCTGCTGAAAAAGCAGGAGCTGATGGAGTGACGATAGTAGGTCTTGAAGGAACGGGTTTTAAAAACCCAAATCAAAATACTACACTTGTTAATATGACTATGGCAAGAAAATTGTTAAAGGTGCCACTTATAGCAGCTGGAGGGATTGGTGATGCTAGAGGATTTCTCGCTGCATTAGCAATGGGTGCTGATGCAGTATGCTTTGGGAGTGCTATAATGGCAACGAAGGAAAGTCCTGCTCCAGATGTATGGAAAAAGCAAGTTTTGAATCAAGATATATTTGATGAAAAATTTTACAAAAAGATTTTTCACCTTGAGCTAAGAGACTCTGGTATTGGTTCAATGGCTGTTGGTCATATTAATGAAGAAACTACGATTGAAGAATTCATACAAAATATTATTATAAACGCAGAGAAAATTCTTAAAAATTGGGGAGTAAGAGACGAAATATTCAATCATACCTAGATTTAATAGTAATAATATTTAAAGATAAAGAAGGGACGAGAAGGTGCAACAAATACCCAAGGGTGTTCATTGCGTGGTATTGTTTTTCCTTACTTGGAGCAAGGAAGTCTCAACGTATTATTTCAAGCCACGTCGTGAAAAGAACCATAATTCATTGAATAAATTTTTATCCTATAAAATATATTACCGTTAGATAATCTCACTAATCCTTGCGGATTAGCCGGATTGAACACCGAATATAAACCATAAGGCTTACATTTTAGTTCAGATTATGCTTTTACACACAACCTCCTTTCATATCGTTTCTGATCAACCGATGGTTGTAATACATTGAGGTAAACATTACCTCTTCTCGACGTTCATACCGTAAGATATGAACAATATATGATGTGAAGAAAACCTATTTAAATAAAACTGTTAAGGGGTTATTATGACCTTTTTGTCGGTTTACAACTATTACAGAATTTTTTAGTCGGAATCAAGTTTCATTTAAATATTTCATTCCATTTAAATCTAGATTTCATGTGAAAGGAAAAACGAAAAACGATAAAAAGTTAATTTTAGGATTGAATCTTGAAAAAAGCTTAAATTATTTCAGCGTTAAGGTTAAATTCGACAAAATTTATATATACAATTAAATAAGTTGTGATTATCAAGAGAAGTACAATAATAATAACAATTTTGAAAAAAAAGGATTAAATTATGATTACAGATCGAATTTTGTTAACAACTCCTTGTTACCCTTATCCTTCTTTACCTGCGAATGATTCACTTACAGATGCGACTGGACAAAGATTTACTCATGGAGATGATATCTTTACACTTGTCTCGCACACTCATTGTTATGCAAATCACATTTTAGCGCAAAATGTTAATCTTCCAGCAACTTTACTTGAGTACCCGCGCTGGAATAATTTTGTTGAAGAAGTAGATAAAGAGTATGCCATTATTGGGATCAGTGCTTTTCCTGTACATCTTGATATGGTTATGAAGATGTGTAAATATATTCGTGAAAAATCTCCCGAAACGAAAATTCTCCTTGGAAGCTATGGAGCTCAGGCTTTTGCGGCACAATATGATGAAGAAACTAAAAAAAAATATGTAGATCATGTTGTTCTAGGCGAAGGTGTAAATTTTCTTCGTGAACTATTAAAAGAGGACACAAATCGTCCTATCCAGCAGAAATTAATGCCTAAGTGTGGTGGAGCGCCACCATTTCTTAATAAATATCCCCGAGGAGGTATTGGGTTTTTAGTTACAGGATTAGGATGTCCTGGAGGCTGCGATTTTTGTTCGACAACGGAAATGTTTGGAAAAAAAAGGATTGAACTACTCTCCCCAGAAGAGTTTGTTAACCATGTTGAACTTTATCGTAAACACTTTAAACAACTTTCTTCAATTTTTGTAATCGAAGAAGATCATTTCCGTCATCCGCGGTGGATGGTAAAAACCAAGGAAAAATGGGAAAAAAATCTGGATCTCGTGGAAAACGTTGACTGGACTGGTTTTGGTTCAGTAGATTTCATCTGGCATTTTGCTAGTAATTATGGATGGGATGCCATTCCTGAAACAGGAATAGGCGCGGTTTTCATTGGTGTAGAATCTAAATTCGCAGGAGAGCATGGCTACAGAAAAGTTAAAGAAGCTGATGCTAGAGAAGTTTTTCATAAACTTCATTCAATGGGCATTCGTACGCTTGGAGCATGGATATGCGGGTGGGATTATCATAACCATGCAAACATGTATGAGGATCTTAATTATTTTATTGCATGTAAGCCTACTTATCAGCAATTAACACGTTTATCTCCATTTCCTGGGACTGAATTATGGCGTAAACTTAAGGAACAAGGAAGAGTTTGTGAAGTACCATGGGAAGATGTACATTTCTGGAGTGGAGCACAGAAAAACATATCTTTAGAAACTCATGAAACCTTGAATCTAACAGAATATGGATATGATTTGATGTACCGAACATGGGGTCCATCGATGCTTAGAAGGCTTGAGGTTACATTGAATGGGTATGAATATTGTATGAATTCTGATAATCCATTAATGCGGGAACATAGATCTCAATTATTCAAACGAGGTTCTGCAACATCTTGGAGTATGTTAGGTGCTATGGATCGTTTTGCTCCTAATGGTGTTGTGCGGAGGAGAGTTCAAAAAGCAGATGAAAGATTTAGAGATCTTATTGGTGAACCTACTCCAATGATGGAGTTGATAAGTAAAAATGTTGAACAGAGTGCAGTGAAATTTAAAATGAAACACTTATTTGATCCGTTTGATCGAAAACCAAGAGAAGAACCCACTAAACGATATCTTTATAACAAAGATAAATCAATAAAAGATGATGATATCCCCTATATTACTGAGTATCCTAATAAGATTCCAAAAAAGGTTCGCAGGGATATGAAGAGAAATAATTTTAAATATAAGCTCATTAACAAATTCCTTAGCACTAAGTATAGAGTCAAATCCACTAAACGTTTGAGTGAATTAGATGAAATTATTTTAAATAATATAAGAGGACAAAGCTATGGAGGTTTCTAACCTTTTCTAAATATTCTTAGGTATAGTTGGTGATTTAAATAGTCAAAAAATCAAATTCTAAACCCATCCCAAGTAATACACCAGTTAAAAATGTTCCATCTGACTACTATCCAGAAGGATGTGGATTTTGGTATGAGCTATCAGATGGTATCGATGCAGGGAAAAAAATATTTTTCAGAGATAGCAATCATGGAATAGGCAACCCTAAGGAAATAATAGTTTTTGTTCATGGAAATCCTGAATCTTCATATACTTTTAGAAAAGTTATTGATCATCTTATAAAAGCTGCTAAGAAACCTGTCAGAATCGTAGCGATGGATCATATTGGTTTTGGTTTGTCTGATCAAGCTTCATTTGAAATGGTTTGTATGGATCATGCTGATAATTTAACCCAACTTATAAAACATCTTGATTTGAAGAAGGTGACCCTGATAATACATGATTGGGGTGGCCCAATTGGTATTGGAGCGTTTTTAAGATTTCCTGATCGTATATCTAATCTTATTATTTTAAATAGCACAGTCTTTCCATTTCCAAAATCAGGTATGACTTATGAAAATTACCCATTAAAACAGTTTTCATGGGCTAATACCCCAAATATTATTCCAAACAATTTATGGGGTGCCTTTACTTCTTTTGCTATATTCTATAATCCTGAAGATCCACAAGAATTAATATCTGCTTTACCCAATTTGCTTGCAACATCAAGAGAAACGGGTAGTTTCTCAGAAAATGAAACCCCTACTCAGAAATTTTTTAGAGAGCAGTTCCAATCAGAAAAAAATGTAATGAGTTCAAAACGTTTAGTACTTCAAACACCAGTTTGGGGTCATGGAAATACATATAAAGACCCTGATCTTGGCGAAAGGGATACAACCGCCTTTTATCGTTTTATACAGGACAATATTAGTAATTATTGGAGTCCTAATGGGCAAAATATTGGTGTTCGTGCTGTGTTAGGAAAATGGGATCCTTCAGCTAAAGATGAGGTTATACAACAATGGATTGAAAATCTTCCTCAGCTTGAGGACCATGTTAAACTTTTTGAAAATGCAGGACACTTCATTGAAGAAATTGAACCAGAAGCTATTGCTAACACGATAATTGAAGTTGCTAGTTTAAAATAGAAGATATTCTTATTTATTACACAATATAAAAGATGTCATGGCTTTAAACCCTAAAAAAATCTATGAAGATTTAAAGAGGAAAGACATTAATAAATTAGCAGCTGTAGATTCATTAATTTTTCTAATAGGAAATAATGACAATATAGAAATTAGGCGAGCAAGTATTAAAATTCTGCAAAAAATTGGGATCAAAAATGAAAAAATTTTTTCCCTTTTGGAAGATCTCTTAGTATCAGATCCTAATCAAGAGATAAAGGAGCAAGCTGCTGATTGCTTAAAAGTTCTATTCCAAGAGAGAGCTCTTTCTCCTTTAAAATGGACATTGGATCACGAATCATCATGGCAGTTTTTATTACTAATTGTTTCAATTATAAAGGAAATAAACAATCGAAAAGCTAAATCAATTTTTATTGAAAAGATTAAGAAATTTGATAATTATAAATTTATCAAGAGTCTTAGTCCTTTATTTAAAACTGAAGAAATTCAAAGTTTTAAAACTAGTGAACTAGTAGAAATTATTAACAACCATATTGTCATTAAATTTTTTGAAGATATATTAGAAAAGGTTAAATTTAAGATAGAAAAAGGAGTATTAATAGAGCTAGATTTATCATTTATTAGTAATAATAATTTTGGATGGAAAATTTTAAAAACTCTCTCAGAATCCATCAGAGTTATAAACAAACTTACGAAGTTAGAATTAAGAGGTAATAGACTTGGTAACCTTCCAAATTCTATTTTTTCTTTACCTTTCCTTAAATTTTTGGATATGAGCCATAATAATTTAGAAAAATTATCTGATAGATTTGATGCCCTAAAATCCTTGGAGTACTTAAATCTAAGATATAACAATTTAACTGAGATTCCTAATTCGGTTGGGTCATTAGAAAACCTAAAAACTTTAGATCTGAAACATAACCGATTAACAACTCTTCCTATCTCATTTGGAGATCTAATCTCCCTCGAATCTTTAAATTTGCATGGTAATCAATTCACTACAATACCATCAATTATAGAGAAACTTACTTCACTTAAGAAATTAAAAGTAGGACTTAATCATTTGAAAAATGTTCCAGAATGGATAAAAAATCTAAGGTCTCTAAAGAAGTTAGGCTTAGGAGGGAATAAAGATTTATCAAAAGCAGAAGAATGGATTTGTTTTTTACCTTCGATATTGGAATTAAATCTCTATAACAATAACATTAAAGCATTACCTGAGTCTATTGGGTCATTAGAATCTTTAGAAGTGTTAATTTTACACAATAATCACCTTACTACCCTACCCGAGTCGTTTGGAAAGCTTATTTCCCTTAAAAAACTTGATTTAAGTTGGAATAATATAACAAATCTTCCTGAATGGATTAGTTCGCTTTCTTCTTTAGAAGAACTAAACTTAAGGGGCAATAAATTATCAAACCTTCCTGAATCGATAACTTCTCTTCATTCTCTTAAAGTTTTAAACATAACCTTAAATAAGAATATCATACAACTGCCTAAGGAATTAGAAAATAAAGCATTACATATTATGAAATAACTAATCAAAAGCTTTATGATAATCACCATTTTTAAGCAAAAAATGAAATCAAAAAAAATTTTATATACTACAAAATCTAATTAACAATAATATTATACATAAGAGTGTTATGAAAAATGGCCACTAATTTTGTTGAAATACTTTCAAAAATCCCCCTAGCTGTTGATCCAGCAAAAATGACAAAATGGTATAATGAAGAATTAGGACCAGTATTTTATTTAATGTTTGGTATAACTTATGAATGTCAATGTAACTGCAGACATTGTTGTACTGGTAATTATATTAAAGAAAAGCATCGTGATCTTACAACAAAAGAGATAAAAAGTGTGCTAGATCAAGCTGCCAAACCTTTGATCGTAAATTTTTTCGGAGGTGAACCAACATTAAGACCAGATTTAATGGAATTAATTAATTATGCTGCAGAGAGATCAGTGTATGTTTTCACAGATACCAATGGTATTGTTGTAACGAAGAATTATGCCCACCAATTGAAAGAAAATGGTCTAGCTTTACTTTATGTTAGTATCGACAGTCCAGTTCCAAAATTACATGATCAATACCGTGGATTTAAAGGATGCTTTGAAAAGGCTGTTGGTGCAATAAAAAATGCACTTGAGGTTGGATTAAAATGTGTAATTTCTACCTATATGACAAAAGAAAGTTTAGCCAATGGTGATTTTGAAAAAGTAATAAAAATGGCAAAAGACCTAGGTGCTCATGGAGTAAGATATTTATTACCGACACCTGCAGGTAAATGGTTACGCGAAACCGAGGTACTACTTACTCCTGAAGAAGAAGAAAAAGTTTGGGCGCTCACAGATTTTCCTTATGTTTGTAGAGATTTTTATTTTCAGACCCAACTTTCAAGTCAATGTGCAGGAGTTGCAGGAAAAGCTTATATATATGTTTCACCTTATGGTGACGTCCAACCTTGCTGTTTTATGCCTCTTTCTTTTGGAAATATCAGAGAAGAACCTTTAAAAACAATTCTAGATAAAATGTTTGACCATCCGATGTATAGACACGAGTGTTTGTCAAAACAATGTCCAATGATAGATCTAAATTTTAGAACGAAATATATTGACACCATCCCCGATGATACAAAATTACCCTTCAGAATGTAATCTTCTTTTTATTTTGCCTATTTATAGTTTTATGTATTTATAATTTTAGAGAAAGATATATAAATCTCTTTAGCATACATAATTATAAATTATAAATTTGAAATATTGACTACAATTATGTCTATAATGGAAAAAATCGAGCAAGCTGTTCCACTTTTAAACGATTGGGTGCATAATTGGAAAAATGAAGGAAAAAAAGTTTTAGGATATTTTTGTTCTTACATTCCTGAAGAAATCATATATGCTGCAGATGTTTTACCAATAAGAATGAGAGCAAGAGGGTGCTCAGATACACCAATGGGTGATGCTTATATGAACCCTACAACCTGTAGTTACACTCGATGTTGTCTGGAAATGGCAAATAGAAAGGAGTATGACTTTCTTGATGGGATTGTATCATGTAATTGTTGTGATCAAGTTCGCCGCCTCTATGATAATCTAAGATATAAGACTCCTTTTCCCTACCATTATATTATGGGTATTCCGGGGTATGTAAGTGATGTAACCATCGAATGGTTCAAACATGAAATTATCAAATTTAAGAAAAACTTAGAACATGAACTTAAAATCAGCATAGGAAATGATGACCTTAAAAAAGTAATTAAAATATATAACCAAACCCGTACACTCCTAAAAGAATTATACACACTTAGAAAGCGAGATGATCCTCCCATTTCTGGATCAGATATAATGAAAATTTTATCAGCAGGGATATCTATTCCAAAAGTAGAATATAATAAACTTTTAGAATTACAACTCAAGCAAATTATTGACAAAAAAGGTATCTCGGATTATAAAGCAAGAATTATGTTAGTCGGAAGTATGCTAGATGAACCAGAATATATAGAAATTATCGAAAATCTTGGTGGATTAGTGGTAACAGATTCATTATGCCTGGGAACTAGATATTTTTGGGATTTTGTAGATGAAACCTTAGATCCTTTAGACGCACTCGCAAAACGTTATTTATCAAAGATATCATGTCCTCGCATGACAGATGGGCATTTAAAAAGAGCAGAATATATGGTTAATATGATAAAGGAATTTAATATTGAGGGAGTTATTTTTCAAAGAATGAAATTTTGTGCCTTATGGTGGGCTGAAATCTTTTTGCTCAGGAATAAATTAAAAGAAGAGGGTATTCCATTTCTTGATTTAGAAAGAGAATATGTATTAAGCGGTGCTGGAGCAATGAAAACACGTGTTCAAACTTTTATAGAAATTTTAGAGGCGAGGTGAAAAAAATTGGATAATGAAATATATATGAAATATAAAAGACTTGGGAGAGGTAATTGGGGAAAAGATCTCTCTATGTTGAAAATGATGTATATGGGATTATTAAATCAAATGAAAGATGAAGAAGCAACACCAATTACAGAAATGTTTTTAGAATATTTCCTTAATATTCCTAAGGCGAGAAAGGAAGGGAAAACTATTATAATGCACCCATTTAATTATGGACCTGAATTATTTTATGCGATGAATTTAGTACCTCTGATGCAAGAAACCTATAGTGTTGGTCTGGCACCTCTACGTTTGAACGAACCTTATCTTGACATTACTAATAAAATTGGATACGGAGATAACCCAACATTATGCAATGCCCAAAGACCCCTAATTGGTTCTTATATGCAAGGAGTAGCTCCCATTCCTGATCTATTATTCTTTCTTTCAACACCCTGCAATTCTCTAGCTATGACTTATCAGGTTTTTGAACAGTTAGCTAAAATACCTACGTTCAATATGGACATCCCATATTGGTCATATAATAAATCTGGAGAGTTTAATGATGACCTTGTTATTGATTATATGATAAATCAAATAAAAGATTTAATATCATGGATAGAACAACAAACAAAACAGAAATTAAATTTTGAAAAATTGCAGGAGATAATGATAAAAGTAAATCAAGCCAGAGAATATATTTTAGAATTTAATGAACTCTTAAAAACAATTCCATGTCCAGTTAATAGCCAAGCAGGTTTTGGAAATTTTATTTCTATGGTAGGTGTAGGGGGAACTGATGAAGCTATTAAATCCACAAAATGGTTAAGAGATGTTGCTGCCAGTAATGTTAAAAATGGTGTTGCTGGTGTGCCTGATGAAAAGATAAGAATTGCTTGGCCTTATACTCATATTTTCTTTGATGGAGATTTACTATTGTGGCTGGAAGAGACATTTCAAGCGGTAGCTATAATGGATATACTAGGATTTTATCAAGTTCTACCTCATGATGTTTCTACGATTGAAAAAACTTTTGAGAGTTTAGCAAAAGGAACTCTGGATTTTTCTATGATTGGAACATGTCGGGGGCCAGTCGAGTATTACATTGAATTCTTGTTAAATTATGTAAAAGATTATAAAATTGACTGTGTGATTATGCCAATGCAGTTTGCGTGTAAACATGCTTATGCTATGGCTAGAATTAGCACGGAAGCAGTGCGAGAAGAAACTGGAATTCCTATTTTTATTTTTGGATGTGACCCTTACGATTCACGAGAGGTAACTTCAGAAGCAATAAGGGGACAGATTTCGGATTTTCTTACTCAAGTTGTTTTATAAAGGAGGTTTAGTGTAATTGATTGTAGCTGGATGTGATGTTGGTTCTCTTACAGGTAAAGCTGTGATTCTAAAAGATGGTGAAATTTTGTCCTATAGTATTGTTCCAACAACACCTAAACCTGAAATAACAGCTCAAAATGCTATGAATGAAGCACTTGAAAAAGCAAATTTCTCGTTAGAGGATATTGAATATCTTGTTGGGACTGGATATGGTAGAGTTAAAATCCCGTTTGCAAATTCTGAAACATCTGAATTAACTTGCCATGGAAAAGGAGCTCATTCATTTGTACCATCAATTAGAACAATAATTGATGTGGGTGGGCAAGATTGTAAAGTAATTAAAGTTGATAAAAATGGTAAAATCCTTGATTTTGCAATGAATGATAAATGTGCTGCCGGAACAGGTAGGTTCCTCGAAGTTATGGCTAGAACTCTTGAGTTAAAACTTGAAGAACTAGGACCAATATCGCTGCAATCTAAAAATCAGGCAAAAATCACTGCTCAATGTAGTGTTTTTGCAGAGACTGAAGTTGTAAGTCTAATGGCAGATGGAATAGAAGTAGCTGATATAGTTGCTGGAATACATGATGCTATTGCTTCTAGAATACTGTCACTGGTTTATAGAGTAGGTCTTGAAGAAGATTTAACTATAACTGGAGGAGTGGCTAAAAATATTGGTGTAGTAACTTATTTAGAAAAAAAAATCGGTATAAAAGCACAAAAATTGCCTGTAGACCCCCAAATTATTGGCGCTTTAGGGGCTGCTTTAATAGCAAAGGAACAACTACAAGTTTAATAAATATTTTTTTAAATTTTACTCTTCAATATTCTAAAAAAATAAATAGAGTTTAAATTTCATTAGATTGCATTTCTTATCAATTCAGAAAGGTCTAATGCTTGAATTTCGTTATTTTCAATATTGTTTTTAAATTGATTTAAACAGAATGGGCAACATGAAACAATAGCTTCAGCTGTAGTTTCTTTTGCTTCTTCTATCCGTTCTTTTGCAGCAAAAGAAGATAAATCTTTAAATGCTGATCTAACTCCCCCTCCCGAACCACAACACCATGCATTATGTCTATTTCTTGTCATCTCTATTAATTCAATACCTGGAATTTTTTCTAAAACATCCCGCGGTGCTTTATAAATTCCCATATGTCGTCCTATATGACAAGGATCATGATAAGTAATTTTCATAGCTAATTTATTATTAAAGTTTAATTCACCATCTTTTATCTTACGTCGCAAAAATTCTGGCAGATGTTTAACTTCTATACCATGATTTAATCCAAATTTATTTGGGTAAGTATCTTTCCAAGTTCTATAACATCCAGCGCACGAAGTTAAAATCCTATCAATTCCAGCATCTTTAAAAACTCCTATATTTTTTTCTGCTAATTCTTTGGCTTTTTCTACTTGACCTGTCATATAAACAGGTGAGCCACAACATCCTTCATCTTTAAGAATTTTAAAATCAACATTTAAGGCATTCAAAATTTCTGCGGTAGCAATAGCAACCTCTTGTTCTCTATAACTGGAGGTACAACCAACAAAATATGCCAAATTTGCTTCAGGAGATTGTCTAATATGACGTGGTAACCATTTTAATCGTTCTTCATGTTTTTCCATATACGGATTCTTTTCTATTATTGTATGCTCAGTATAACGACTCTGTTCAGGCATAGGTCCATATCCCACTTTAACAGCTTCTTCTCTCATTGCCATTAACCATTCTCCCGCATAAGTATGAATTTCAGGAATCTGACATTGCTGTATGCATGCCATACAAACTGAACATTGGTAAAAAATCTCTGCTAATTCTTTATTCCATTTTAGTCTATCTGTAGATATAGCCCATGTTAATAGATTTTTCCCACCAAGGTAATATGCTTCAAACTTACCAAATTCTCCAGATGGACAAACTCGTGACCAAAAAGCTTCTCTATATGCTGTTCTACAGGTTCCACATTTACCACACTGAAAAAAGACTTCCTCATAATGTGTTAAATCTTGATTTCTATCAAGTTTCTGGTTTTCATGTGCTAAAGTTATCTTAGAAATCCCTTTTCCTGGTAAATATCTTACTCTTTTCTCAGGCATATTAATCTTCTCCTCTTCCTTGTCCGGGGTTCATTATTTTATTAGGATCAAGAAGTTTTCTAATTTTTTCAATCAAATCACCGGTAGCGGGAAAGATATTCGCTTTGTGCGTCTGATAGGCCCATTTTGGTGATTTATACATAATTGCTCCGTCAATTTGTTGAACTTCCTCATGAATTTCTTTTAAAAGCTTCCGTGCCATTTTAATATCATCAGGATCATTTTTATTAAAATTAATATTCGTTCGCGCAACACAATAATGCCCACCAAACATTATTCTACTATAAAATTGAGGGGGTTTATCATATTTCAAAGCTACTTTCCTTGCTGAATTATAATAATTTACAATATCTCTTGTTGAGCAGTAAGAACCAATCCATTCACCTCCACCTCCCCTAGAAAAATTCCAGCAACCCCAAACCTGAGTTGGAGGTGCATCTATAGCTTCTACGCCTTGTTCGCTTGACATAAGCTGTATTTTGCCTTTTTTACAAATATCTTTAATAGCTTCGCATTGAGCTTCATGTTGTTTAGCGGTATATGCTTGAGTTGCAATTATACATACAAAATCAGGCATACCTCCTTCTATAGCATCTTTGGGTACTTTTTTCTCATTTAAATGTTGGAATGATTGGCTCCACCCGAGATTAACTACAACTATATCAATTATTCCAAGACCTGCTCTCGCAAGTTTTAGCATTACAGGAATTCCATCATCTATTCTAAGCGCGGCTCCAGTAAAAACTTCATTAAAAGGTAATCTTGGCCACAATTTTATAGCAGCTTTCGTTACAATCCCAGTTGTACCTTCCCATCCTATAAATAATCCAGCTAAATCTGGTAATGGTTGTCTGCCATACCAATGTTTAGAAAGGGCACAAGAACCTATTTTAACAAGTTCTCCTGATCCTAGTACTGCTTCTAATCCGTTAAGAAACTCTGCGCCAGATCCACCAATCATACCTAAATCAAACATTCCATAACAAAGACATGAGGGAACAACCCCCGTTCCTGGAGGTGACCAGGTTATTCCCGCTCTTAGATCAGGATGATTTTTTTCGAGGTAACCTTGCAAATCTGCCCATGTTATTCCTCCTTCAACCAAAGCATACATATCATCTTCATTTACTTCCAACACTCGATTTAATCTTCTTAAATCAACAACTATTCCTCCTTTTCTGGGGGTGGCAAGAGAACCAAAATTTATACCAGAAACCCATGGAACTATAGGAATTTTATAATTATTAGCAAGTTTGACAATCTCCTGAACTTCTTCTGCAGAATTGGGCATTATTACAATATCACATTTTCCTTCTGGCTCAGCTGTTATAAAATCATAATGATATAGAAATTGCATTTCAGGTTGATCTGAAACATACTTTTCACCAACTATACCTTCTAATTCTGCGATTATCTCACTATTTATCATTTTTATTCACCTTATAAATTATATTAAATTTTTTATATTATTTATAAACTTATTATATTTTCATAGTAATCAATTTAATGGCAAAAAACTTGACAAAATTAATAAAAGTATTTGGAGCAGCTCTAGATGCAACAGATTTTCCTGTTAGTCTTCAAATGAAACAAAATTATCTAAATCAATTGGCTCAAAAACTCATAATTGACCCTACTTTTTTAGATCCTTATGAGGGTTTCTTATTGTTTAGTCATTTGTTATCAAAAGATAAATATCTAAAAATTGGAAAATTTCCTATTGAATCTTGGTTAACTCCTAAACCAAATCTAGAAGATTTACCATTGATAAATCAATTAGAATTTCAAAAATTTACAAATAAGGGGACTATTAGAAAATATTCAGAGAGACTTGAAAAATATGTGAAAAACAAAATTTTACCAGATTTTCCTTTAATGATCGGAGTAGATCATTCTCTAACAGGAGGCGTCTTAAAGGCAATATCTAATGAATATGGACCCGAAGATTTACTAATCCTTATTTTTGATGCCCATTTTGATGGATTGCCCGCTCATTTATCATTTAATATAGCAAAATATATGAAAGAACACCCTGAAAAAACAAACCCATTGATTTCTGAGCATATAGATGCTATAAATGAAAGATTAAACATTGTAGATATATACTCATGTGCCTCTTTTTTATTTTATTTATTGAAAGAAAAAACAATAAATCCTGAAAATTTGATAATTTTTGGGTGCCAAGATTATCCAGATGTAAAATATCGATCATTAGATGACCCCAAAATAGTAGAATTTGTCGAATTTTACAATGAAATGGAGCGATCAGGTGTTACATTTATACCAAAATCTGATACACCAATTATGATTAGAAAATTAGTAAAAATCTTAAAAGAAACTAAAAAATCAAAATTGTATATTTCATTTGATGCAGATGTAGGTGCCTTAAAAGAAATAATTGCAACTCGGTTTAGAAATGCTATTGGAATCGATCAAACAACAATAATAAATGTAGCTAAAATTATTAAGAATATAATGCGTTCAAAAAATATAGAATTAATAGGGCTAGATGTAATGGAAATTGAAACGCATTTACTTAATAAAATATTTCCTAAATCAGGAAGAAAAGATCAAACCATTAAGGTTGTTGATAGTTTTTTAGATGTTTTTATTTAAAAAATACTATTTTTTGTTTTTCGAGATAAAATTGGAAAAAGACAAAACGATTTGACACCTTAAACTAAATGATCAAAAATCCTTATATTGATATAATAAAAAGTGATAATAACCTTATTAGTAATCTAATTTGATGATTTTGAAAAGTAATGTTTTTTCTTTCTAATTACTAGTAATCCAAGAAGTAAAAAAACCAAGTCAAAATACAAATCTTTAGCGATAATAAATGTTCTCAAATTTCCAAATATTAAATTTATTATTAATGATGTAATGCTATAAATGGTAGAGATCAATCCAAATGAGAGTAATAAAATGCCAAAAACTAGTCCAAAATCAATTTTTTTTTTCAAATTTATAACACTGAAGTTTTTTTATTTGAAGGTCTACTTATTTAAAGATTTTAAATAATTATATGTGATTTTACTATTTAATGTATATGGATCTCATATAACTTAGTTGATCATTTAAGTGCAATTTAAATAAATGATAATAATTGAAAAAAAAAGGAAAAAGATAGTAGATTAAGGCTAAATGTGTATTTTACTTTATCATGGCATGATTTTTCTTTATAGTAGCTTCTGCATCTCTTACTATTCTTTTTATTATATCAACGACATCATCAATACTTTCAATAATGCCAATTGATTGACCAAGTAATACTGCACCCGTTTCAGTATCTCCCTTATAAACCCTGTCATATGCTCCTGCATCTTTTGCCATTTGTTCCATAGTTAATGATTTTTCATATGCAATCATTTCCTCTTTGCTGCTTGGTGCTGGATGTTCTAAAGCATATTTATTTTTGTATAAACGAATGGGGCCAAATGCTCCTGTGTAAAGTGCAGTATCTTGAGGTTTACCTGGGGGTACTAAAGCTTTATATTTCTCATGAAATTCACTCTGTTTTGAGGCAATAAATCGAGAACCCATAGCTATTGCTCCTGCTCCTAATGATAAAGCTGCTGCTAGACCTTCACCAGTTGCAAAGCCACCACATGCTATCTTAGGTAAATCAGGAAATGCATTATTAATTTGCTGGAGTAAAACGAGTGTTGTAACTCTCTCATAAGATTGATGACCACCTCCTTCAGTACCAGTAACAACTAATCCATCCACTCCTGAATCTATGCATTTTTGGGCTAACCAAACGGCTGGAGCTACATGAAAGTGTTTAACTTCCGAATTTTTTCGTAATTCTTGAAAAGACTGAGAACTTGGTAATATCCTTGAGGAACCAGCTGAAGTTAACCAATATTTACATTGTTCTCTCATTTTAGGATTGTTCATTACAATCTTTGGTACATCTGTAACCATTTCTTTAACTCCTACATTGTTTCGAGATGTGAGGATGTTGAGACCAAATGGTTTATCTGTATGTTCAACCATGTATTCTATGCTTTCTTTATGCTCTTTTACAGGATTTGTGCCCACGATATTTACATTTGATAATACTCCCAAACCTCCCGCTTCACTTACAGCAAGAGCCAAATCTCGTGTGAAAAATGGACCCATAGGAGCATTAAAAATTGGAATTTTTATTCCAAACATCTTTGTTATGTTTGTTTCTAACATTTTTCAAACCACCTTTTGATGTAAAAATCTTCAGAATTTTTAAAAGTAATTCTTTATAGAAATCTTTTTTAGTTAGTATTTATAGTTAGATTTATTTTATTGTTTGCTTATAATGTGTTATATAGAACATTTTTGATTATGAGGCTCATTGCGAAAACACCTAAATGTATTAACTCCCTATAATTATTAATTTTTGATTTATAACTAATTGGGATTACAAATCGTATAATTATAAATTTGTAATATTATTATTATTATCTCGTGCGGAGTATTGGATTATGAAAATTTTATTTTATAAAAAAATATAGCTTCAAGAATCGAAAATGACAAAGAAAATATGGAAATACCCCCTAGATATGATTACTGATGAATTCACTTTAGAAATGCCTGAAGGAGCTATATTATTAAGTTTTAAAGTTCAAAGAGGAGTTCCCACTTTATGGGCTTTAGTTAATCCTGATAATAAATTTGAAAAAAGGTTTTTCCGTTTAGTAGGAACGGGACATTCAATAGAAGATGATAACTTAAAATACATAGATAGTGTCCATCTAAATCAAGGAAACTTAATTTTCCATTTATTTGAGTCAATCAAGATAAACAAAGTTTAAAAAAAGAATTATAGATAAGACAGCATGAAATTGATTTAAATCAATGTGAGTAGGTCCAAGAAGCTCTAATGAGATATTGAGATGTCTCCATGCCTTTCTCTTGGTTCTTTTAAGTGTTTTTCAGATAAAAAAAATTCATTTCTGTATTTTTGAATCCAAGGATTAAGACGAATTTCTGCATTTATCATAAGTAGGAGCAACGTCAATTATGTTAACTCCATTATCAATTGCGAGTTTTATAGCTTTATTGGCTTCATTTTGATCCACATTCCCAATACCACATCCTCCTATCGTAATTTTGGATATATTTGCTCCTTTCTTGCTAAAAATACGAGTTTCCATTTTTTCACCTTTATTTCTTTTTTAAGATACTATTTAATTCTTTTTAAATTCATATCCTTTTTAAACTAAAAGAGAAAATATTTTAAACTTCCATAGCAATAACTACTTTAAAAATTAAATCTTCCTAAAAATTAAAGAGGAATTTAAAATGTCAACTGAAAGAAAAGTAGATGTTTTTGCCGCATTGATACTAGTTCTTAGTCTTATTGGTTTAATCCTTTTAGCAGCTTTGGATTTTGCAGCGTTTTATTTGCCTAATTATGGTACTAGATATTCTTGTTTAGGTTGTGAATATAGTACTAGCGGTGATCTAGCAGCTCAGATTATAATATTAATTCTATTAATAATACAGATTCTAATAGCCTTAAATGACTTGCTTCCAAACAAATTTATTAAAAAGGATCTTGAGAAATATGGTATGTTTCTAGCAGTAGCAACAGTCCTTTTTGCAATTATTGGAATTAGTTCATTTGGCGCGGAATATGGCGATTATGATTGGTGGGCTGCAGAAGGTTTCTGGGGAAGCATTATTGCAGGACTTCTCAACACAATCTTATTTTTCTTAAAATATAGAAATAAATAATTTACTTTTTTTTTATTTAATTTCTAAATTTTCTTGTAGTTTAAATAGATTTCATAAAACATTATTAGTACAAAATTTTAAATATTTAATATAAATGACTGAACTTATTCTTAAATTAAAAGAGAAAAAATTTGAGAAAAAAAGAAAGTTATTTGCTAAAAAATATAGACATTGTAACCATTGTGAAAATCACTTAAATATTAACATGGATGAAGAAATCATATGTGCTTTATGTGGAGAAACATTTTGCAAATCCTGTATAACTAACCATCAAAAATATTGTTGTTATTAAAAGAAATTTAAATTCTATTTTTTTATTAATCCTTCAATCATCATAATAGTTAATTATTTTAATTCTAATTTATTTGAAGAAAATTTGGGAGAAAAGTTATATAAATATCAGACGAAAATACTATATTAGATCAAACTATAAAAATAGGGTAGAAAATGTCATTTGTAGAAGTAAGTAAAGAGTTTTCTGAATATGGTCATAAAATGAAATTACTGGGCGTATTGGTGCTTGCAGATTTCTTCGTGTCAATAGTATCCCTCTTTATTCTTTATATTAGTTATATCTCTTGGGCTTTTATTATCCTTCAGTTATATTTTGTCTTTTCTGCATTGAAAAATATTAAATACGTGGCTGAGTCTTTAAATAATCCAAATTTGCATGAATATCGCTTTAAATGGATTAATGGATTTATAGTACGCTTTATTGGAGGTATTCTTACTGCAATAGGAGGAGTGAGTATTCTCGCTATACTTTTATTTAGCATTTCGATAATCTTTATAATAATATTTTTAATTGGATTAATAACTACAATTGTCGGTGCTTATTTCGAATGGCAGGCTTGGAGAGAATTGATATTATTTTTTGAGCAAAATAGAAGGATGTTTCCTGAAATGATTTCTTACGATGCCAGAAGGGGTGCTAATTACATGAAAAATGCCGCAATATGTGACATGCTATTTTTCTTAATAATAACAGCCCTTATCGCATTCATATTAAGAGTTGCAGGTTATTTCAAGTTAGCCAAATTGGAAGATATGAAACATATAACAGTACAACCTGAAATATATCAACCTCAACCTTCGCAGTCTCTAGAACAATCAATAGATCAACCGATTCCAATAGGAATTTCCACTACAGAGGTAAAATATTGTCCTCACTGCGGATCTGAAATTTCAGCTCTTGCAAAATTTTGTGGTTCATGTGGTTCAAAATTAGAGCAATAATACATACTTTTACATATAGGTATGTTTTTAATCTTAGATTCTATATATAAAATTTTTTTAACTAAATCCCCTTCTGGATTAGAGGATTGTCTGTTTCTCTTTATAACTATTTTGCGTTAAAGAAATTTTAAAAAACATTTTTAATTTGTAATTTTATGAGAATCTTCCTAGTTATTTTTGACTCTTTAAGAAAAGATCATACAGGAAAAATCTATGGTAATGATTGGATACACACTCCCAATTTTGATAAATTTGCTAAGGATTCGATTGTTTTTGAGAGAGCTTATCCTGAATCTCTAGCTACTATTCCTGTGAGAAGAGCAATCCACACAGGGCTTCGCACATTTCCTTTCAATCATAATAAGCCAAAATTGCGGACTGATGACGTTGTTAAATTACCAGGATGGGATCCTATACCTCCAGAGCAAATTCATTTATCAGAATACCTAAAAACTGATGGATATTTTTCATCATTCATCACTAGCACTTATCATCAGTTTAAACCAAATATGAATTTTCATTTAGGATTCGATCAGTGGAATTGGATTAGAGGACATGAGATCGATAAATATAGAGTAAGATATAGAGAAGATAAAACTAAATTTAGAGATGTTATTGATGATTATATTATAAAAAATGAATCGATAAATAGAAATCATCAAAAGCAAATCCTGAATGTGTATCTTTCTAACATTCAAGATAGAAGAAATGAGGAAGATTACTTTCCACCTCAAACTTTCAAGAAAGCAATTGAATTTGTTAAAGATACTAAGAAAATTAAAAATGTTCTATGTGTTATTGATGAATTTGATCCTCATGAGCCATGGGATCCCCCAGCTAATTATTTAGAGATGTATAGTGATAAAGATTATTCCGGTAAAAAAATAATTACTCCCTCCTACTCCGAAAATATTGATTATCTCTCTAATGATGAATTAAAATATATGAGAGCTTGCTATGCTGGAGAAGTTTCCTTATGTGATAATTGGTTTGGATATTTCATTGAAGAACTCAAGAATTTGGAGTTCTATGATAATTCATTAATTATTTTTATAAGCGATCATGGTCATAGCATTGGTGAACATAATGCAACAGGTAAATTACCAATGTTCATGTATCCTGAGTTAGTAGATATCCCGCTTATGATTAAACCTCCAGGTTGTATAAAAGGTCCAAAAAGAATAAAAAAATCATATGTCTATTGTCATGATATTTTACCAACAATTTTTGGATTTCTAAGTAAACCTATATCTGAACATTTTCAAGGAATTGATCTTTCAGTCTTTCAAGATGAAGATGATCACCTAATTAATAATCGCGATTATATTACATGCGGTTATAGCATCTGCACTCTCTATAAAGACGATAATTATGCGTTAATCACTACTAATGATAAAAAATACCAAAAACTATTTAATTTAGAAAAAGATCCAGAATGGAATAATAATATAGCAAAAGAGAATCCAGAACTCGATGAAGAGCTCTTTAAAAAGATTGAAAAAGATGCAAATGGAGACTTATTATTAGAATGGAAAACGAGGATGGATGAGTTGAAAGATTGGTATATCCAAAAAAGTCCTTCCTGATTTATGGTTTTGGATATCCTTGTTGGAGACTATGTTATTTAGGATTCTTTCCCTGTTTTCTTTTTTAAAATACCTATAATAATCTACAACTCTCAAAAAACTCCAAAAACATTCCAAAGGGTTTTATAATATCATTTTCACACCATTTAATTAAGTTAAAAAATAAATGTCAGAAAAACAAAAATGTGATGTGAATGAGTTTTAAAGATGAATTTGATGAGGATTTAGTTGATGAAGAACCAGTAAGATCAAAAACTCCAGCAACTAAAACTCCTTCAGCAGGAAAGAAATTAACATTATATTTCATGTCAACTATTGGTCCTGGTGAAAAGAAAGAAAAATTAACCGTTATTGATGATAATCGTGTAAAAGAAATTAAACATACTCTAGGGAATTTATTCGGACTTAACCCTAATGATTTTCATATATCATCTGGTGGAGTTACTATGGATGATGAGGATCAATTAAAAGACTGTAGTATAAGGAATGGCGATGACATTCTTTTAATACCTGCGAGTACTGCTGGTATAAATTTCTATCCAATTTATATTTTTTTTATCTTTATCTTTTTAGGTAATTAAATATTTTTACAACAATGTACATTAATACAAATTATTCTTCTGTTATTGTTCGTTTAATGTATCCTTGATACATTTGTTTATTCTTTTCCCTTAGCAAAAGAAACTCTTCTATTTAATTTAGCTGAAAGATTCATGCGGAGAAAAGATTTATATAAGAATTTATATATTGTTAAACATTAATTTTTATCTTTTTATCTAAGTTTTGTAAATCCTAAAATTTGTTAAAAAAAGTTGAGTTCAAATATGCGTAATAATAGAAATTATAAAATTTTGACTTTTTCTATTTTATTTTTGTATATTGGATCAATCATCGTATATAGTAATGATATTACAACTAATGAAAATATTCCTATTGTTAATGATGTTAAAATAAAAAATATGGGGTATTGGGTGATTTCGCCATTTCTTATTGATGATACTGTTCCTGGTAGTGATTGGGCTTGGGCTGTAAGCCAACCTTGGTGTAATCTTATTGATGGTGTGTATGTAATCGAGAATGTAACTGTAGATGGTCAAAATTCTGGTAATTGTATTCATATTAAGAATTCCAATGTGCATTTTATTATTAGAAATTGTACAATTTATAATGCAGATTTTTATTCTGGAGCTGGAATCCTCTTCGAAGATGTAAATAATAGCTATTTAATTAATAATGAGCTTTATTCTTGCAAAATCGGATTATCTTTAGCTAGTTATAGTTATAATAATACGATAAATAATAACACCTTATATTCTAATCATATATATGGTATTTACCTCAACACATTCTCTGATAATAATACAATAAGTAATAATATAGTGTATAATCATAATTACGGGATATCAGTAATTACTTCAAACTTTAATAAAATATGTTATAACAAAGTTTATATGAATACAGATATTGGAATTGAAATCTCCGGAACTGCTAATAGCAATAAAATTTTTAAAAACACAGTAATCAATAATACAAATGATGGGTTCCATTTTTATGCTGGCCTTAAAAATGTTATTAAAGAAAACATAGTTCAAAAGAATTCTATTGGAATTTTTTTAGAAATGAACAGCCATTATAATAATTTCTCAAGAAATTTTATATATAACAATACAGAATATGGGGTATATTTTTATAATGTTGCTGCTGAATGTACGAATAATCTCATTTATAATAATAGTTTTAATAATCCAAGTGGGATAAATGCATATGATGATGGAAGTACAACTCAATGGAATAATTCAATTATCGGTAATTATTGGCATGACTATAATGGTGTAGATTATGATGATAATGGCATTGGAGATACTCCCTATAACATACCTCCTGATATTGGGAGAATAGATTATTTCCCAATTTGGCATGATAGTCCTAACATTTTTATCAACTTACCTAAACCTTATGAAATTTTTGGAGATCATATTAACCCTCCAGAATTCAATGTAAGAATAAAAGATCCAAATTTAAATAAAATGTGGTATTGTTTAAATTCCGATCCTAAAAAATACTTCTTTTTATCTAATGAAACTATTGATCAAACAGCTTGGGCAGCTCTCTCTGATGGATATATCAAAATTAAGTTTTATGCTAATGATACAGCTGGAAATATAAATTTCTCAACAGTTATCGTAATAAAAGACACTATTGCACCTGATATAAACATTTTATCTCCTCTGCCAGGAGACTATTTGAGTTTTAATGCTCCTCAGTTTATCATCGAAATTAGTGAATTAACGTTAAATACAACTTGGTACACTTTAGATGATGGGATAACGAATATTACTTTTAGTGGATTAAATGGTACTATTGACCAAAATAATTGGACTATTTTACCCGATGGACCAATCACAATAAAATTTTTCGCTAATGACACAAACGGGAGATCTAGCTCCCAAGAAGTTGTAGTTATAAAAGATAGTATTTATCCGCAAATCTCTATAGTATCGCCAAAACCGAACAAATTTTTTGGAATTAGTGCTCCAAATTTTAATATTACTATTAATGAAATAAATTTAAATACTACTTGGTATACTTTGGACAATGGGATAACGAATATTATTTTTAGTGGATTAAATGGTACTATTGATCAAAACAATTGGACAATTTTACCAGAGGGACAAGTCACAATAAAATTTTTTGCTAACGATTCTGCAAGTAACCAAAATCATTCAGAAATAATAATTTATAAAGATGTTGAAACACCAGAGATTATAATTAATTTCCCAATTCAGGATGATTTTATTGGAAGTGTTGCCCCAAATTTCAATATTTCCATTATCGAACCATTTTTAAACACTACTTGGTACACTTTAGATAGTGGTGCAACAAACTTTACATTTGAAGGATTAACTGGACAAATTAATCAAATAGAATGGGCCAAGAAAGGAACTGGTATAGTAACCATTAGATTCTATGCAAATGATACATTAGGTCGTATAGGGTATGCTGAAGTTTTAGTCTTCAAAGATATTGACAATCCTGAAATTACAATAAATAAACCCTCTCGATTTGAAACTTTTGGAAAAGAGGCTCCTTATTATGATATTTCAATCGAAGAACCAAATTTAGAATCTATGTGGTATACTATTGACGGAGGTATTACTAATTTTACAATAACTCAAATCAATGGAACGATTAATCAAGCAGCATGGAATGCTGTTTCATATGGAAATATAACTATCAGATTTTATGCGAAAGATCTTGCGGGAAATATTGGATACAGTGAAATTATCATAAAAAAAATGAAAAAAAGAGCACCAGCAATTCCAAGTTATCAATTATTACTTCTAATTATTGCCATTGGTGTGATAACAGCAATATCCTTAAAGAAAAAATTAAAATGATATTCTTTATAATCCTCTTACTTTTTCTCTTCTAATTTTTTTCATTTGATATGATTAGCTTTTTATTCAATTTATAAGTATCTCTGGATTTATTTTTAAGAAATCTATTTAAATTCAATTGAGAAATTCCTATTTAACTATAATATTCCTTTCAGTTCATTCAAAATTAGATTATATTTATTTAAGTTTTAGAGACTGAAAGATTTTCTTACAAATTATAATGATTCATAAGAATTATCAAATAAATTAAAAACTATATCTCATTAAAAAAGATATCTTTTTTTTAGAATAACTGAATTTATTGATAACAGAAGATATACAAAAAATGAAAGAACTTAAAAATTATCTATGGCTAATTCCTTTTATAGGCGTAATTATATGCATTATTGCTTTATTAACTCCAGCAGCTTTTTTTGAGAATAGACAGTATAATCATACAATTTATCGGTGGATTTGGGGTTTTTATTATGATAAGTTAATTTCCAATTTCGATCAAAGTGTTACTATTGAAAGTAGATTTTTTGATAATCCTCTTCAGCTTATATCTTCAGCAATAACTTCAACTATTATAATTGCTTGTGTAATAATAACATTACTATCAGCTTATAAACGGAGAAGTGATTTAAAAAATGGAATAATCAAAGCAAAGACATTCCTAATTCCTGCAATATTGATTATTTTAAGTATGATAACTTGGATGACTCTGATGGAAATTGCTGAATTACAACTTTATGATTTAAGTATGTGGAATCGTTATTTTCCTAGTTTTGGTGTTATAGGTATGTTCTTAGGAGCTGGATTGATTATTGTTGGATTTTTTTTAGTTAAAAAAAATGGTTCAAAACCGCAGCTTTAAATAAGAAATGATAAAGGGAATATACCTTGAATCACTCATTTAACTTTTCTTTGATTTGAGTGACTAATTTATTAGCTTCTTCAGAATCTGTAATGAATTCAATTTCCTTTGGAGAAGATATTCCTATGTCTAATTCTATTGCTCTTTTAATTTGTGCCTGATCAAAAATTGAGCCATTTGTTACTTCTGGAGTTGTTCCAAGTATTCTTAATAATGCAACTCCGACAACATCAAGTGCTATCTTGTCTGTACCCGCAACAAAGACATTAGCTTTTTTTCGAGTGCCTTCCATTGGTCCACCATCTATAAAAGTAATGATGCCATCCATGATAATTAAATCAGGTTTATATACAGAATTAATTTCTGCAATCATTTCCCTCTGATTTTTCGAAGAATGTAACTCCGACATGTATTCTTTACGTACTAATGCTACAGCATTTTTTAGCGATAATGTAAAATGACCACCATACATATGCGTTTTTAAACAACATGTTTCAACAATACATTCTGCATCGTCATAAATTTTTGCAAAAAGAAAACCATTTTTCCAATGACTGCCTTCTGGCTTTTTTAGAATGTATTGTTCTTTAGGCACAGCAGTTAAATCGACTATATTAAAATCTAATTCTTCTGCTAATGAATATAATCCCTTCTTCTTAAATGTTTTAGCTGTGTCAGCTGGACCACTTCGTTCAGCTACGGTAATTGATTTTGCACCCATTTCTTTTAACTTGATGATAAGTTGTCTAACAGTTTCCATTGAGCTTGAAGCAGGAGGAGGATCAGCTGTATTAAAATTAGGTTTAAAAATAACGTTCTTACCTTTAATAGGGTTGATTCCTAACAACTCTAATGACTTATTAACTCCATAAGCACGATCGTTTGTAGAGATAACCACTACTTTTGTCATTTTATTCATAATACATAGTAAATTAATATTAATAATTAAAATTCATTTATTTAAAAAATAAGTGTAATTTTTAAAAAATTCAATTATCAAAGTGAAAGAGATTGTTAGTTTATTCTATTATTTAACGTAAAAGTATAACCCTCATTTTTTAATATTAATAGAATTCCTTCTTTCCTAAATTTCCTAATTAATGGTTTAATTTCAGACGAGGGGATACCAAAATTATCAGCCATTACTTCTATCATAAACTTTGGAAACTTTTTATATGTGTTCTGAAGAAACTGGAGCATTTCAAGAAAAATTTCAGAATAATCCATCATATCACTTTCAACTCCTAATTTCATAAATTAATAGTGAGAATATACTCCTTTTAAAACTATATCAATAAAAAAGTGTGATTTAGAATATAGATGATATGTCAAATTAATAAGTTATATAATTGACTATGAAGTAAAAACAGTCAATAGTGTAAGACCTATCTGTAATAAAGTTTAAGTTAAATCAAGAAATCAAGATATTGTCTTAACCGAAGATGAAGCAATTCTAAAATCAAAACCAATGGGGAAAAATGTTGTTATAGGGGGATTAGATATTTATGGGAAGGGAGGTGCAGAAACCGCAATCACTTTAAATGAGCAAGGCTACAATATTAAAGCACTTGCGGGAAGTGAAAGAGTTCTGGCTGGGACTTTAACTCAAGCTAGACTAACTGGTAGAGTAACCTGGATTCATCGCTATTTCAAGAAGAATAAGATTCCAATTTTCATTAAAGTAAAGCACATTAATTTTAGTGATAATAGAGTAATCATACAAGATTCTGATGATAAAGAACATGTAATCGAATCAGATACCACTTGTTTATTGCAGTGCTCGAACTACACCCAAATAAACCCTAGAAAAAGAGTTTAAGAATATAGGATTTGCAATCGATTTTATAGGGGATTGCAAGAAACCAAGAGACATTCAAGCGGTAATAAGAGATCCCCAAACCTTTGCACGTAACATCTAATTCTTATGAAAATACTCTACTCTATTTTTAAATTTTTTTTTCTTAATATCTTCTAATTTGGAATTTTTTTTCAGATCATATTCTTTCTTTTCTAAAGATATAAATCTCGAATTTCTATTCCCAAAAATCCCATGCGAAAATTTATCTAGTCAGAATATCTATACTATATTGGAACAGTGATTTAAAATGACTAAATATAAAAAAAAAGGAAAAGAAATGCTTATATTTATGCCAAATCGAATAATTAAAATTTTGTGGATTATAGGATTAATGCTATTCAAGTTTACTCTTATTGTTCTTTATTATTTTTATTAATTCCCCCTTCTTGTTCGATAGTACTTTTTTTTTGGATCATATCTTCAATTTAGAGGAATCTTAGATTTAAAACGGAGAGATCTTTAGTTTTTTAAAATATTTACACTTAAGTTTAAATATAACTTAATCTCAATTTTACCTATATAATCCCATTAGAAGAAGATGAGGCTTAAACGAAATATAAATATCCTTTTTTAATTTCTATAGTAACAATAATTTTTTTTTCAACTATCTTATCATACAGTCATGCTACTACTAAAAAAACAGTCTATGATATTCGAGATTCTTACGTAAGTAGTTTTAATCTCGATACTAATTATGGTGGACAAACTGCTTTATATTGTGGAACATGGGGTACTTATACCATCTATAAATATGAGATCTATATGTATTTTGACCTTAGCTTAGTAAAACAAGCCTGGAATAAAGTAAATCTGTATATTGTTTTTTTTTCTGTGCCACAAATCATACATTTCGATATTTTAAGAATATCAGGTAGTTGGAGTGAATTTTCAATCACTTGGGACAACAAACCCTCACATGGAATACAATTATTATCATTTAAAATTAACGATAATGGGCTTTGTTGTATCGATGTTACTCCTTATGTTTCTGGAACTGAATTTTCTATATGCATTTGTAATACTTATGATCAATATGATTGGATATCATCAAAAGAAGTCTACTATGCATGGGTATCATCTAGAGAAGATTCTTTGGAATTTAATAAACCAAAATTAGTTTTTGAGTATGAAACTACTGGTATTGATTTTGTTCCTATCTTTATATTTTCTATTATTCTCATTGCTGTAATAGGTATTGCAGTATATGTTTTAAATAATCAGAAAAAGAAAATAAAACATAATTAAGCACTATTACAGCATGTTTGCCATACACTTATTTTTGAAAATCTTTTGGAATATGCACAGCAAACTTACAGAACAATGCACCACTTAGAGGAGTTTCTATTGGTTCAACTTTAGTTGATTGATCGAATATTGTATCCCAATATAATTTGGTATATCCCGCGCTACACTGGCAGAAGTTCGAAGAAATTTCATGACTAGTACCATTTTTGAGTGCACCTCGCACCCAGGGACAATAACAAGTATAATACCTTTTCATCCTCTCATCTTTTACATTCAAATGATTCTTTATTTGATAAGGTATTTTTGTGTTAATTATTATATTTCCTTCTCTTTTTCCAGGAGAGATTGTCGGATTATTTTTTACAAATTCTATGACTTCTTCATCAATATATTGAGCAAACTCTAAAGTGCTCTCTTTTTGATGTTTTCGGAGTCTTTTAATTAACTCTTGCTTCTTTACTTTTAAAAAGTCATCAATATCATTTAATTCTAAAAATTTTTCTCTGTCTTCTTTAATCGAACCAGGACGACCATGTAAACAAGGCTTTAATAGACTAATTGTTTTTTCTTTACCTAATTTTTCTTCCAATCTTTTCATGACAATTTTAGTAAATTCTGGTTTTCTCTCAGGGTGAACACCTAAAGGTGGAATTGCAATATTTTCAAAAATTTCGTCTTGTATTTTTTTATCACATTCTTCACCAACTCTTTGATAGAGATTTTCCATTGCATTATAGGACTCTGATATATCGATGATCTCAATGACATAATCATATTTCTTTATAAAGTTAGCATAATTAATTAACGCCATTAAAAAGTCTAAAACCGCGTCATTATCTTTTTTAACTAAAAATTCTGAATACTTAATTATCCCTCCACTCTGGATTGAATCGATATCGCTATTTTTTTTGTTAAGATATGTGTTAAATTCATTCAATCTGGAAATAAATATAGAAATTTGCTTCTGAGAAACATTATTATTTAAAAGATATTCTTGGAAGGGTTTTTCTTTCATAATTTATCACTTTTTGATTATAAGGATTTTGAAGAGTTTATAATCAATCAATTTTCATTAATTAGGATAAAATTTGTTTATCTATTATATTATTTTCTATGAGATATCCTATTTATTCAAATATTATGATTTAAATATGATTTCTCTACATGAATTATGATTCTATATTACTCAAGAATTTAAAATTTTTGCCGAAGTGAGTATTGAGACTGTGGTATACTCCAATAACATAACAACTTTATCTATTAATTCTTTACGGAATTTAGATCTTATAGATTTCACAAAAATCAATACATCTATTATTATTATTACCAAATATATTATAAAATAATTAGATTGGTACCATATAAGGGTAAAGAATTTGTTCAAACTATTCTTCATTGTTTTTCCTTTTTATCTTAATTTTTTGTTTTTTCATACTTTGAAAAATTAAAAACATCGTATATTGGGGTAATAAAAGCTGATTATTCCAATTTTAAAATTTTCTACTTCAAGTTATTAATCTTATTTGATCAATGCTATGGATTTCGTTGTTTTAAATATAAAAAAAATAAGACTAGTTATTTAATTTGATTTTTTAATTTTTTTTCATCTCTTCTATTCAACCATTTTATCGTTGCAACCTTTAAGAAGTTATTACCAACAAAGGCACAAAAACCAAATAACCAAATAAAACCTGCTAATACCCAACCAATCGGCGACATAAAAATTCCTACTGCGGCAAAAATTGTTGCTACTACTTGAGTTGATTCACATGCAATAAGAAGAATTTTTGATGGAAAAGGACGTTTCCAGAAGTTATCCTCTTCTGTTCTAGTAAGATATATTGTCATATGCCCTGCTACTGTTAATTTTAAAAAGATAAAAGTCTGAAGTGTAGCTATATCCAGTTGAAAAATAAGTTTTCCGATTAAAAATATTAGAAAGCTAAAAACTACTCCTGCTAAACCTAAAGCAGAGGCAATAATTAGAACCCTCTGCATTCTCCATCTATCGGGTTTTGAAGCGATTCTTGTATTGTCAAATGCAATAGTCATTATAGGTATATCATTTAAAAGAGCTAAAATTACAATCATTACAGCTGTGATTGGATAAAAATTGAAAATTAATATTGCCAACACTAAAAATATTAAAATTCTAATGGTTTCTGCGATACGATAAATTGCATAACTTTTCATACGTTCAAAAATTATCCGACTTTCTTTTGTTGCGCTTATTATAACCGATAAGCCTGGTTCTGTAAGGACAATATCGGCAGCCGATTTAGCTGCATCTGTTGCATTGGAAACAGCAATACCTACATCAGCTTTTTTTAAAGCAGGTGCATCATTAACCCCATCTCCTGTCATTCCAATTATATGATTTTTACTCTGAAGTAATTCGACAATATGATATTTATGTTCTGGATATACTTCAGAAAAACCATCAGCGGTCTCTACTAATGCAATCGTCTCCTTATCATCTTTTCCAAGTATAGATGTAGATGAAATGATATTAGTACCCATACCCAAATTATGTGCAATTTCTTTAGCTATAGCTTGATGATCTCCCGTAACCATCTTAACATTTACACCTAAATTCATTGCTGTTTTAATTGTATCTGCTGAATCTTCACGTGGAGGGTCCATAAGACCAACAATACCAATAAATTGCCATTGCCCATTATCATCTGTTTTGGCAACACCAAGAGCTCTGTAACCTAGTGCTGCAAGTGAGTTTCCTAATTCCTCAACTCTATCTTTTACTTTTTCTTTATTAGTAGATAAGGAAAGAATAACTTGTATAGCACCTTTAGAAGCTTTGAATCGAACATTGTTTTTATTTATTAATTCTGATTCTGTGCATTTAGTCACAGGATCAAATGGTTTAAAAGATACCAAAGAACAATTTAAAACTTGATCATTAACTTCTTGTATTTGCTTTGCTTTACTAATAAACGCATCATCAATAGGATCTTTATTTTCTTCCCTTGAGGCTAAAACACCATATAAAAGAACTTCATTTTCGGAATAGTTTTCTAAAGGTTCAATTCTAGCAATTGAAATTTCGTTCTTTGTTATTGTTCCAGTTTTATCCGAACAAAGAATATCCATTCCAGCTAATTCTTCAATTGATAATAATCTTTTTGTGATTGCTTTCTTCTTAGCAAGATCAACAGCTCCAATGGCCATGGAAACCATTAATACAGCAGGTAACGCTACTGGAATCGCAGCAACAATCAAAACCAATGCAAATTGAAGGATCAACAAAAAAAATTCCTTGCGTAAAATACCTACTATAAGGACAATTAAAACTAAAGAGACAGCTAAAATAATCAAATAATTTCCAATAGATACGATAGCTTGTTGAAAATGACTTCTAGTTTTAGCTTCTTCCACCAATTTTGTAGTCTTTCCAAAAAATGTGTTTATTCCTGTCCCTACTACAAGACCATTCATTTCTCCTCGTCGAACTATAGCTCCTTCATAAGCTAAATCTGAAAGTTGTTTATCTACGGGTAAAGATTCTCCTGTTAATACAGATTCATCTACCTGTAAATAATTTCCATTTATAAGTTTAATATCAGC
>JBHLOC010000047.1:0-4808 GCA_048940925.1 Promethearchaeota archaeon
AGGTTATAATTTAAATTAACTAATTCTAATATTAAATTAAAAAAAATTGATTATTTGATTTCTATGTTTAAATCTGAAACAAAAAAAAAGATAAAGGCGTTAGGCATTCTCTTCTTGTTATTTGGAACAACTATAACATGCTTCAATATAAATCAAAAAAAGGTTTCCACAATTGATACTTTAATTGATGAAGATATAAATGATAAAGCTAATATTTTGGATATAAAAACTGATATACTTAAAACAGCGGGGTATTCTTCTAATTTTAGCAACACAGGAGTAGATCTAAATATTACTTTGCATCAATCAATTGTAAAAGAGGGAACTCCTTTATTCGAAATTGCTAATACATCTGATCCTACTAATAATTCTTTCAATATCGTCTGCCCTAATGTAAACTCTTTTAATTCAACTTTTTCTAACATCACAATAGAAAATATTTTTGCCCCAAATAAGTATCTAATTGTTCAAGATGTCAATCCACAATTAGAGGAAGATTTTACTTCTATAAGACCTTGTGCAACTAGTTTTACTGTAGAAGGGGATGGATATATAGAAAATGTTTCGGTTTATATTCATGAAATATCCACAACAGATATGACTAGGGTAAAAATGGTATTATACAATGCAACCTGGGATAGTGGTGACTCAATATATATACCTGGAGGTAAAGTCAGTGATTACACTTTTATAGATGAATCGAACATCACAGCAAGTTTTTTGGACTGGCATACTGTTACCGGTTTAAATATACCATTGGATAATTCAAAAACAGAAGGTAATACATGGTTTATAGGTCTTTGGGATAATGATTCAGCAACTTATCCAGGAGACTGTTATTGGGTTTATACTAGGGACAGCGGTGTTGGAGCTGATGGGGATCAAAGTGATAGTGTTAAATATACAGCCGCGGGAGGAGGTGATTGGTTATTAGTAAATCCTTCTGATGGCTATGCTGATTTTCACTTAAGGGTGGGTTTGATTCCTGAAAGTAATAGCCCCCTTCCTACAGATATAAATCTTAAAATTAACAATTCTAAAGTTAACAATATTGCACAAGGATCAGGATTTTGGGAAAATCAAACAGACTTTTTAAATCTTCCTAGTAAGTTAGATTATGAAATTACTGCAGAATGGTGGGATGTCTCTTGTAATATTACCAAAATTCAGGTTAATTATACTAAAACTAATTTAAAAGCAGCTTCTAGTTTTAAAGTATTAGGAAGCGGTCAGTTGGTATCATGGAATGCATCTGCTGGCAGTTTAGAATATTTTGATTCTGATTTTAATAATTATAAAATAAATTTTACTGTTCCTGCTAATTGGCAAGACTTTCAGGCATTTAATGGAACTCTAGATAATAAAACAGATCAGATAACTTTGGGACCGATAGTTAATAGATATAGAGAGCTCCAAATATCAAATGCTGGGAATGGAACTAATTGGTTTATAAATGCTACATCTACTAATCTACTTCATAAAATTCACACTTATGTAGGTTTAGATGAGAAACCCACTACAGTAAATTACACTGATACTGTTACTTTTCTTGCGAATTTTACAGAAACAATTATTGATGGGAACATTAATCTAAGTGTATATAGTCCAAGTTTATATCTGAATCATACATATTATAATAATTCAATAACTCCTGATTCTGAAATTCCTTTAGGAGATTGGACGATATCAGATAATGCGACAGATAATTACGGGCCTTATAAGGTTCAAGTTATGTGGAACAATGGAACAGCAGCAGGATTCTTAGAAAAGGATTTAATAGTTATGGCAGTTACAGAATTAGTATTAAAATCTCCTCCACTTGGTCAAGATCGTTTTCTTAATGACATTTTTAATGTAACAGTGTTTTATAATGATAGTGGATATAATTCAGGAGACAAGGGTATTGCTGGAGCTACTATTGATGTAAATAATACTTATAAAAATATTTACAACGAAGGTAATGGTTATTATAATATTGAGTTGAATTCAAGCGATTATGAATTTGGTTGGAATTATATTGAAATTAACGCTTCAAAAACCTATTATAATGTTAACTCGACTATTTTTTCATTCCATTTAAGAATGAATACCACAATTTCGCCTCAAGAATCTGTAGATTTTGGTAATGTAATAAGAGGATATAATGTATCATATACTTTCAATTATTCAGGTATAGATAATAATCCTATACTAGGAGCGATTAGAGATGTTGTAACTATACCTTCAGGTTTCGAGTACTCTTACATTGAAAATGCTACCGGTCCTGGATTATATACTATCAAATTGAATACTAGCAATGTTCAAGCATCAAGTAAGCCATATACTTGTATTTTCAATATTACAGCAATAGGAAAGGAAACAAAAACAATAACATTAAACCTGACAGTAATTTTATCTCAAACCAAAATTAAAATTATTGATTATAATGATCCTATTATAAGGAAAGATGGACTAAATCAGACAATTTTGTTCTATTTCAATGATACTGACAATAATAGGCCAATTTTAGATCTTCCCTCAAATAATGTCACAGTAATCGATAGCCAAACTGGGCTTCCCAGACCCATTAGATTATTTTCTAATGGAACTGAAGGTTATTATATATTAAATGTAACTGTTGCAGATTTAGTATCAGGTCAAATTTATCTCACAATAAGTATATCATACGAACCAAATTATAATACGAGTTTAGCATTTATAGATTTTTACTTAAGAGGTAATTTAACTCAGATAAATATGATATCTCTTTCGGATCCAGATGGTCAAGGAACATTAGCTCCAGTTGCCAATAATTATTCAATTTTTGAAGGAAGGGAATTATATGTGGATTTCAATATAACTGATACAGATTATAATAATAGCTTAATTACATCAGAAGTAGATTCCTATTTAGTTGAATATTCTCAGATAAAAAATTCCACAAATCATGGAATCTTACCGGAAGATTTAAGTTTTGATGCTAATACAAATTCTTTTAAAGGGTATATATCAATCACAGAACTCCCAAGACTCGGTGCTTATGATATAAGGATAAGTGTTACAAAAACAAATTATGAAGAAGCTGATATTAGTTTTAATTTAATAATAAAAGCGAGATACGATGTAGAATTATCAATAGTATCTAAACCTGACGAGATAACTGCGGGAGATACTTTTAAAATAATATTAAAAGCTCAATATGATAATGGTACTTTAATGCCTCTAGTTGATGCAAATATTATACTTATACCTTATTTTGATGATTCAGCACAAGAAAGTAAAACAAAAAGTACTAATGATACTGGAGAAGTACTCTTTGAAATCACTGTATCACGTACTGCACGTAATATAAGTTTAAATATTCAAATAGAAGGAGATTATTATCATTTGGATACTTCACTTCAAATAACAGATATTACTGTTAACCCACCTCCAGGAGGGTTAACTTTTAAAGATTTAATGCCATATCTAATAATTATTGGAGCAGCTATAGCTGTAGTTGGTGCTTCGCTAGGTGTTTATCGTGGTGTTGTTGTTCCTAAAAAGAGAGAAAAAGCACGAGTTTTAACAGAAGTAAAGACTATATTCGATGATGCAATTAATTTAGAGCATGTCTTAGTATTACATAAGGGCACAGGTACATGTATTTACTTTAAATCATTTGGATCAGAAGCAATTGATCCTGAACTGATTAGTGGATTTATATCAGCTATAAGTTCTTTTGGGAAAGATTTAGTTTCTCAAGAGGAGTTAAATGAAATAAGTTATGGTGACAAGATGTTATTATTGTCTGACGGTGAATTTATAAGAATTGCTTTAGTGCTTTCTAAAAAAGCCTCAATTATTTTACGTAAAAATCTTAAGGATTTAATAATCGCTTTCGAGAGAAGATATGAAAATGAGCTTCCTAAATGGAGAGGACAACTAAACATATTCAGAGAAGCAGACACACTTATTGATGATAGTTTAAACACATCAATTATATTACCTCATGAGATTACTTATGAGTTTTCAACTATTAAAGCATTGAAAATTTCTCATTCAAGAGATGTGCTTAAAATTGCTAATGGTTTAATTAAGGATTCAGAGAGGAATTTCTTTTTTATTGCTACGCTCCTAAAAGAAGCAAGCGAAAAATCTAGTAAGGATACGGCTGAGATCTTCATGGGTATTAAGGAATTAAGGGATAAGAAAATTCTAATGCCAATAGAAATATCTGCTATTGAAGCGCCTCCTATTTCTCAACAAGAAATAAATCTTATTAATCAGAAAGTCGCAGGTTTAGTTGATTTATCTCCAGAGGAAAAACAAAAATTGGTTAATGATCTAGCTCAAATGGGTCCTGCAGAAAGAGAAGCTTATTTTGCAAGTTTAGCAGAACAAAAGGAAATTATTTCAGCACCTATTGAAACTAAACCAGGGGCAGCATTAATAGAGAATATGAAAGATGCTAAAAAAGAAATCGCTAAATTAAAGAAAATCGCTAAAGATGCAAAGAAAAAGAATGATTATGAAAATGCTATTAAGATTAACCAAAATGCAGCACAAATAGCATTGAATTGGGAGTTATCAAGAGAATTTACTATTTTAGATGATACAATTCGGAAAATTAAAATCGAAGATCTCAAAATTAAGTTGAAAGCTCTTGAAAATGAAGCTAAAAATGCAGCTAAGGAAGATAATTATAACGAAGCCGCTCAAAAATATAAAATGTCCTCTAAAATTGCTTCAGAAATTTTTAAGTTGGGAGTTACAGATATGACAAAAGAAGTAAAACGATTATCGAACAAATCAAAAGAATATGAAAAATTAGTTTAAAAATTTTTTTG
>JBHLOC010000047.1:4908-35498 GCA_048940925.1 Promethearchaeota archaeon
GCTGTTAAGTCCAGAATTATTATTTCAGAAAAAGTAATAAATAAAATAATACAACAAATGAATAAGGATAATAGAATACAATTTACTCAGAGAGATGGATGGAAGATTAAAATTTAATATCCATAATATTATTAATCAGATATTCCAGTTTCAGTAATACTAAAAACAGCTTCTCCCTCTGGTAAATGAGGAGCATCAACTACTTTTGCTATCCTCTGTTCACCTTTTCCTTTTCTTAAATATACCCTAATTGTTGATCCATGTGCAACAACATTTCCTCCAGCAGCTTGAAGTGGGTTACCATAAAATACATCGGGTTTAGCTTGAACTTGATTCGTGACTACAACTGATAAATCAGGATAAATATCACATAATCTTAATAAATCATGTAAATGAGCGTTGATAGTTTGTTGTCTACTAGCTAAAGTGCCTCTTCCAATATATTCGCTTCTAAAATGCCCTATTAATGAATCAATGACAATTAGTTTTATATTTTTTTCTTTAATGATGTTAGCAGCCTCTTTAACCAATAAAATTTGATGATCGGAATTGTATGCTCTTCCAAAAACAATATTTTTTAACACGGTTTTATAATCCAGATCGAGTCCTTCAGACATTTGGATTATTCTTTCTGGTCTAAAAGTACCTTCTGTATCAATATATAATGCTCTAGCTTCAAGTCCACCTTTTTCTCTGGATAATTGTACATTTACACATAATTGGTGCATAATTTGGGTTTTTCCGGTTCTAAATTCTCCAAAAAATTCAATTACGCTTCCTGTTTCTACACCACCTCCTAAAAGATCATCCAATTCTTGGCTACTAGAAGTTATTCTCGCAATATTCTTTCTATGTTCCCATACTGCCTCAGCAGATTTAAATCCTAAACCTAATTGTTCCATTGAAGCTTTAATTAATTTTTCAGTAGTTTTATCACCAAGACCACTTTCTTCTTTAATTATGGAGGGAGGTGTATAAGCGATAGATTCAAGGCTATTGAATCCTGCTTTAATAAGTTTATTTAATGTAGCTTCTCCTACACCTGGGAGGTTTTTTACGGCATCTAAACAATTATTTTCGTTAATTTCTTCTTCATTTTCATTATTATCTATTCCCTGATCTATTTGAGATTTAGTTGTATCAACATATTTTGCATCTTCTAAAATGCTTTCTTCTTCTAACTCATTGAATGCTTGAATTAATTCTGTCTCTTCATCATAAACATCTTCATTCATTTCTTCTCCAGTTTCTTTCAACTGGGCATATTTAAAATGATCTTTATAAACCTTTCCTTTAGTATGCATTCTCTTGCATTCAGGACAGTAATATGATTCTCCTATTTCAACATTACTTCCATTTTTTGCCTCCACTGCTTTAGCCAAGTTAATCACATAAATTAAATTTTAGTGTATTTTTTGAAGGTATTTATTTTATGTTAAGTTGTACGGCGCTTTATTTTAAATAAAATAGAGTTAAGGTTTTCAAATTTTTTTTATAAATATCGTAGCTAAAAACGACATTATTAAGATAGATTTTTAGTTTAATAAAATAAAAAAACCTGAGTAGATTATATTATCCTATTATTAAAATATCAAACTAATTTAGTGAAATTAAATGGGGTCAAACTTAAATTTAGAATATTATCCTGAATTGAGTGAAAAAGTTCTCGAAGATTCAGTAAACAAAATCAAAAGTGATAAGGATAAATGGAACTCTCCTTTTTTTTTTGATACAAAATCGTATTTAGATCTCAAAAAAATTGAGGAAATTTCAAATCAATTTTTAAATGATAATTTAAATAACATTATCGTTTTAGGAACAGGAGGTTCAATTCAAACTTTATTAGCATTAAAACATCTTTCACAACGAAAAATATTCCCAATTACCAGCTCAAGAGCCGTAGAATTGAAAGGATGCTTAGATAAAACTTCTCCTGACGATTCACTTGTTATTCCAATATCAAGAGGAGGAGAAACTATAGATGTTAATTCAACTATTGGTACATTTTTAAGTAGAGGATATAAATTTCTAGGATTATCTTCTATGGGAACTATGAATGAAATATTAAAATCGATTAATTGTCCAATTTTAGAAGTTCCTGATCTTTCTGGGCGATATGCAGGGTCTGTTACTAATGTTGGCATTGTTCCAGCGTATATTTCAGGTATTAATGTTAGAGAATTTCTATCTGGATTAGAAGAAGGTTATCAATTATTTTCAACCTATAAAAAGAATCCCGCCTTAGAGTTTTCGGCATTTTTATTTAATTTGTATGAAAAAGGATATCAAGTAATATTTTCAATGCCTTATTCTAAAAATCTTGAGGGATCAGTGGGATTATGGGTCCAAGGTATATCCGAGAGTACAGGAAAAGATGAAAAAGGTATGCTTGGAGCATATCAATCGGCACCAATTTGTCAACATTCAGTTTTAGAATTATTGCTCGGAGGGACCAAAGGGGTTATAATTCCAATTTTATGGACTATCAATCATGATGCATCAGATTTTTATTTAAAGTCTTCGATTAATTATGTTAATGGTAAAAGTGCTCAAACGCTTGTTAATTATCAAGCTGATGCAACTTTTCAAGCTCTACTTCAACAAAGTGTTCCATCTGCTAAGATTTCTTTGCATGATCCTTCAGAAAGAAGTATAGGTATACTTATGGCTTTTATATTATCCTCAATATACTATTTATGCATCCAGATTGATGTAAATTGGGCTAATAATCCTAAAGTTATAATTGGAAAAAAGATTTGTAATGAAGCACTTCGAGAAAATAAAAATTCAGAAGAGCAGGAAGAAATTCGCAAAAAAATTGCAAATAAAGTATTTAACGATTTTTTTTAATTTATTATTTTTAATATTTATAGAATTTATCCTATAAAAGCATCATATAGTACATTAATCGCTTTTCTACAGTTTGTCCTATCGATGATCGCAGTAAAATTTAATTCTGAAGATCCCTGAGCTATTGCCAAAATATTGATATCATTATCCCCTAAAGTTGTAAAAACTTTACCTGCTATTCCTGAAGTATGGAGCAATCCCGCTCCAATAACAGCTACGAGAGAAATATCATTATTAATCATAATTCGAAACCAACTTTTTCCAAATAATTCTGAGTCCCGTAAAAGAAAGCTTACTTTCTTCGAATCTTTATAGTTTATTCCAAATGTAATATTATTTTCAGAAGAGCTCTGAGATATGAAAACTAGATCAATATTATTGTCCCCTAAGAGAGAAAAAAGTTTGGATACTGTTCCCGGAAGTGGAACCATTGTATCACCTACAATTGTTACCATTGAGAGCTCATAGATAGAAGTGATCGCTTTAACAACCTTCTTTTCCTTTATTATTTCTTTTGTAATTGTAGTATATTCCTCTGAAAAAGGCTCATTGAAAGATCTAACTTCAGAGGGAATGTTCCCTTTCTCATTGACATCTAGACATAAAGGATGCAGAACTTTTGTGCCAAAAAAAGCAAGTTCTTTTGCTTCAACATATGAAATTCGTTTTAATAATGAAGTTTTTTCAGAAAGACTCGGATCAGCATCCAAAAAACCTTTTACATCTTTCCAGTAAATAACTTTGCAATCAAAAAGCTTTCTTAGAGAATAAGCTATTATTGCTGCTGATAAATCGGTTCCTCCTCTTCCGAAGGTGGTAGTCTTCTTATCTTTTTTTGTTGAACCAAAAAAGCCAGTAATACAAATTATCGGATTCTCATCAGAATTCAATATTGGCTCTAACAATTCTTCAACATGGATTTCTGTGTCTTCTAAGATGGGCATTGCATTCCCAAAATTATCATCAGTAATAATTATTTCACCTGATGAAATATATTCAGATTTCACTTTTAATGAATTAAGATATTGTGTTAATATGAAAGTGCTTAATTTTTCCCCATAAGACATAATAAGATCTTGAATATCTACACTTGGTCGAATTAATTGTATTACTTGACCCAGTTGAGTTAATTCATCGAGATTTTTTCTTAAAAAAGACATCGAATTTTCAAATTCGATAGTTCCAGGCTTAAATAATTGCTCTATGAGTCTATTGTGAATTCTTTTTATGTTATTAAGGCAGCTTTCATTCTTCACTATTTCATTGCAGGATTGTTTATAATAATTAATTAATTCATCAGTAATGCCTTTCATAGCTGAAGTAACAATAACTAATTTGGATTTCCCTAAGTAATTTTTAATAATTTGAGTAGTTTGACTAAAAGATTTACCATCTTGTAAACATGAACCACCAAACTTCATTATTATTAGTCTCTGTTTTTTCTCTGTAATGTTGATCACCAAGATTTCTCATTATTGTATAATTTATTATACTTTTTATAGAATAAAAGAAAATATTATACTTTAATATTAATTAACAAAGAAAATCGAAGTATATTATTAAAATTTTACAAAACTTAAAGTGTGCATTATATTGGTAAAAAATTATAAAATACCTTGGGCTGCTTGGAGAGAGCCTGAATTCCTAGAATTAACTTTTCCAGATTCGTGGAATACTTCATTATACAAGATGAACGGATCTAATACCCCAGAATTAAAAGCTGAAGAAATTAAAAAATCTATTTTAAATCCTATTGGTACTCCTAAGATATCAGAACTAGGGAAAGGTAAATCTAGAGTAGTAATTGTTATTGATGATATGACAAGACCAACTCCAGTTTCAAAAATAATTCCTTATGTCCTTGAAGAATTGAACGAAGCAGGTATCTATGATTACCAGATCACAGTTATATTAGCGATTGGTGCACACAGACCCATGACACGGAATGATTGCATTCTTAAATTAGGTAAAGACTTAGTAAGTAGATTGAATATTGAAAATCATCATCCTTATGAAAATTTAACATATATAGGTAAATCAACAAGAGGAACACCAATTTATGTTAACAAAACATATATGGATGCAGATTTAAAAATTGCTATAGGTGGCGTAATTCCACATCCTTTAGCTGGATTTGGAGGAGGTGCTAAAATAGTACTTCCTGGAGTATGTGGGATAAAAACACTTGAAGCGAATCATTCTGCGGGTATGAAAGGAAAGGCAGGTGGAATTGGAAGGATGACAGATATAAGAAGAGATATCGAAGAAATTGCTGAAGAAGTTGGTTTAGATTTTTCAATAAATGTTATTCTTTCTGATTATGGTAAAATCTCAAAAATATTTTCAGGTCACTTTAAAAAGGCTCATAGAAAAGCGATGGAATTTGGAAAACAATTTTATTCTACAAAAGTTGATCTTAATAATCAGATTTGCTTTTTCAATTCTTACCCTGAAGATTCTGAGTTGATTCAAGCACAATACAAACCTTTTAATTTTTTAACAACAGCACCTCGTGATATACTTGACAATGAAGGAGCAATAGTTATAATGACCGCTTCATATGAAGGACGAGGGTATCATAGTCTTGTAGGGGAGACAGGATCAAAACTGTATAAAAATATAGGGGAGACCATATTTTGGAAAGTTTTTGTTAATAAAAAAAAAGTATATATTTTTTCTCCTAATGTTAGTGAATTTGATAAAAATCATTGCTTTCCTGAATCCGTAAAATTATTTGATAACTGGAATAATCTTGTTCAAGAACTAGGAAAAAACTATAAAAACTCTCCGAAAGCTGCTATTATTCCCAGTAGTATTCAATTATGTGAATAGTTTGACTTTAATTAGTCAACTAATTCTACCTTGAATTATTAAAGAATTAAAATCGATCTTAATTTCTAATAAGAAGAGAATTATAAAATTATATGATTCAAAAGTAAAATAAGATAACTTTATTGACAAACATTGGAACTAAGTATAATTATTCCTTGTTATAATGAAGAAGAAACAATTAAACCAATATTATACAAACTTTTTGAAACTAAATTTCCAATTGATCGAGAAATAATAGTGGTGGATGATGGTTCTAAAATAAATTATAATCAACAATAATATAACTCAAAAATATAGATATTATTCTGGAAAGTCTCTAAAAAGTTTAATTAGTCAATCAATTAATTTTTTATATTACATTTCATAGTAAACTGTGAGTCTGTGATAAAAAAGATAAGACATAAATCATATTTTAATAAAAATGAAAAAGGTAGAATTGCTTGCTCCTGCAAAAAATTTAAAAGCGATTAAAGCAGCCTCAAAATACGCTGATTCAGTTTATTTTGGTATAAAGAATTTTAATATGAGAATGCGATCAGAAAACATTGCTTTAGAAAATTTAGAAAACATTGTTAAATATTGTCGTAACCAAGATTTAAAGATATATTTAACAACCAATATATTAGTTTATGATAATGAAGTTCAACACCTTCGCAAAATTATAAAAAAAGCGAAAAATGAAGGAATAGACGCAGTCATTGTCCATGATTTCGCTGCAATTCAGATTGCAAATGAAATTAATATTCCATTTCATATTTCTACTCAATGCAATGTCTCAAATTCTTTATCTGCTAGATTCTTTGAAAATCTTGGAGCAGAACGCATCATCCTTGCAAGAGAATTATCTCTTGAAAAAATAAAAGAAATTAAAAGAAATCTAACAACCACAAAAATAGAGACATTTATTCATGGAGCTATGTGTACTTCTATTAGTGGAAGATGTTATTTTTCTCAAGATATATGTGGCACTGAGGAAAAATCTGCAAATAGAGGAAATTGCGTACAGCCATGTAGGAGAAGATGGTGGGTTAAAGAAGAATCTGGAGCTGAATACATTTACGATGGAGTTAGATTCATGAATTCAAGAGATTTATGTACAATAGCTTATATTCCTGAATTAATTGAAGCTAAAATAGATGCTTTCAAAATTGAAGGACGAATGCGACATCCTCATTATGTAGAAATGGTTACCAAAATTTATAGAGAAGCAATTGAAGCATATTATGAGGGGACATTTACAAAAAAGAAAGCAAGTAGTTGGGTTTCGGAATTAAAAAAAGTTTATAATCGAGGATTCACACCAGGTTTTTATTTTAAAAGAGTTACAGAAGAAGACCATCAACATAATTCTCCTGCAAATTTATCTCATTTCAGGTATATCTATCTTGGAGATATTTTAGACTATGACAAAAAGGAAAAAATAGCAAAAGTAATGCTAACTAATGGTTATCTTATGAAAAATGATGATATTATTATCATGGGGAAAAATACAGATACTTATATTCATCAGAAAGTTCAAAAAATGAAATATAGAGGCGATATAGTTAATAAATCGCCCAGAGGGACGAAAAAAAATATGGTTTCAATTGAATTAACAGTAAATGATGTTCCTATTGGAAAAGGAGAAGATAAAATCTATATTTTTACAGATAAAACATATCCTAAAAAGAAATATTCATTGTAATTAAACTTTAATTTTATTTTTTCATAAATATCATATTAATTTTATTTTTTAATAAAATTTATACTATTTTTATGAGGTTATAAGCATGGAAAGAAAAAAATCGAAGATTGTAGAATCGGTTCCTAATTATAGTGAAGGGATAGATGGAGAAAAGATTGATTTAATTGTTTCAAAAATTAAAAGCACGCCTAACACCCGTATTGTTGATGTTCAATATGATTCTGATTACAATAGAGCAGTTATAACTTTTGTTGGAAAACCTGAAGCTGTTTTAGAAGCAAATATTATCGCTGCGAAAAAAGCTATTGAATTGATTGATATGAATAACCATAAGGGACAGCATCCAAGGATTGGAGCTGTTGATGTTGTTCCATTTGTACCTGCTCAAAATGTGACTATGGAGGAATGTATTGAATTATCGATAAAATTTGCAGAAACTATGGCAAAAGAAGGTATTCCTGTATACTTATATGAAGAATCTGCTAGAAAAATGGAAAGAAAAAATATTGATAATATTCGTATTGGGGAATATGAAGGATTAAAAGAGACAATCAAAACAGATCCTGATCGTAAACCTGATTATGGCCCATCTGAGCTTCATCCAACGGCAGGAGCTATTATAACTGGTGCTAGGAATCCTTTAATTAGTTTCAATATTAATCTAGGGACTAAAGACCTTAAAATTGCTAAAAACGTAGCAAAAGCAATACATTTACGTTCAGGAGGTTTAGTAAATATTAAAGCAATGGGAACAGAATTGACAAAGCGAGATTATGTGCAAGTAGGGATATCTAATATAAATTTTAGGAAGACGCCTCTTTATCGACAGATGGAATTAGTGAGAATCGAAGCTGCCCGTTATGGAGTTGCTATTATAGGAACCGAATTGATAGGGGTTTTACCATTAGATGCTGTATTAAACTCATTAGAATATTATTTACAACTTGAAAAGCCAGCAAAACTTGAAGAAAAGCACTTGTTAGAACATTATTTTGATTTTTAACAATTATAATAATTATTTATTATCAACTACTATTTTTCCATTCTTGATAACTTTAGAAACTAAATTAACACCAAAGTGATAAGGTATGAAATGATAATTGGGGACTTCAAATATTATTAAATCTGCTTTTTTTCCTATTTCTAAACTTCCAATTACATCTTGTCTTTGAAGAGCACATGCACTATTTATAGTAACTGCTGATAATGCTTCAGCAGGAGTTAGTTTCATATTGTAACAGGCTAAAGTCATAATTATTTGCAATGATTCTGTCCAGCAATTGGGATTAAGATCTGTAGCTAATGCTATTGGGATTCCCATTTGAATCATCTTTCTAGCAGGAGCATATTCATTCGACATCAGGCAGAAAGGAGTACCAGGTAAGAGAGTTGCAATGATTCCCGCATCTGCCATCGCCTTTAATCCTTCATCATTAGATTTGAGTAAATGTCCTGTTTGAATTGCGTTTAATTCAGCAGCTAATAAAGCTCCGTTTGTATCAACAATTTCATCAATATGAATTTGAGGTTTTAATCCATATCTTTTCGCTCTATTAATTATTTTTCTGGTTTGTTTTATCGAAAATATTCCTTTCTCACAAAATACATCACAAAATTCTGCAAGCTCTTCCTTTACAACTGTGGGAATCATTTCTGAAATAATTAATTTAATATAATCATCGGGATTATCTTCATATTCGGGAGGTATAGCATGAGCACCCAAAAATGTTGGGACAATATCTATTGGATGTTCTTCATTTAATACTTTAGCAGCTCTTAAAATTTTTAATTCAGTTTCAGTAGTTAAACCATAACCAGACTTTATTTCTGCTGTAGTTGTACCATAAGACATCATTCTATCCAAAATTTTTTTCCCATTTTCTATTAAATCAGCTAACGTAGCGGTCCTAGTTTCTCTCACTGTTTTTAGAATTCCACCTCCTTCATTTAAAATCTCTAGATATGTCTTTCCATTAATTTTTAAAGATAATTCTTTTTCTCTAGTACCACTAAAAATAGCATGTGTATGTGGATCCACAAAACCAGGAGTTACTAATCGATTTTCTGCATTTATTTTTGTAGGAATTTTTCTAAAATCAAATTTTGAGATTAAATCATCAGTTGTCCCTACAAATATAATTGTATTATCTTTAACTGCAACTGCTCCATCATTTATAATTGCCAAATCTGACATTTCTTCACCTATCCTTGGGGCGCCAAATGTTGTATTCATTGTAACAAGTTGATTAGCATGAAAAATAACGAGATCAGGTTCCACATCAGTAAATATTTCCTTTTTCGAATATGTTGAAGCTACAAACATATTAAGTCTCTCCTAGGAATTTTTGAGCAATTTTTAATAATTCTTTACTTCTTATAATTTCTATTGAGATGTTTATATAATTGGATAATATAATATCATTATTTATATGTGGTATTCTCTCACGTATGTATTTGTGGCAACTTTCAATGATTTTGCTTGATTTCAAAGGTCTTCTAAAATCAAATGCTTGCGTAGCACATAAAAGCTCAATAGCAAGTATCTTTTCAAGATTCTCTATTATCTTTAAAGTTTTTCTGGCACTTATAGAACCCATGCTTACATGATCTTCCTGTCCTCCTCCCGTAGGAATGCTATCTGCGCTTGCAGGAAAACAAAGTGTTTTATTCTCACTAACTAGAGCTGCTGAAGTATATTGTGTTATCATAAATCCGGAATTTAAGCCAGCATTCTCTATTAAATATGAAGGTAATCCCCATTTTCCTTCAATTAACAGATAAATTCTTCTATCAGACACATTTCCAAGTTCAGAAGCAGCAAAACCTACATAATCTAACGGTAAAGCAAGGGGCTGTCCATGAAAATTTCCCCCACTATAAGTTTCATTTTCATTGAAAATAACAGGATTGTCTGTAACTGAATTCAATTCACATAATAATCTATTATTTAAATGTTCTAATGCATCTCGAGTTGCACCGTGGATTTGTGGGATACACCTAATTGAATATGGATCCTGAACTCTTCCACAATCCTTATGTGATTCAACTAATTGAGAATCTTCTAAAAATTTTCTAATTCTTTTTGCTACAGTCAATGCACCCTTATGAGGTCTGAGTTTTATCAACTTTTCTGCAAATGGTTGAGGTGACCCTAAATAACTTTCAAGAGTTAGAGCACCTATTAGATCAGCATGATCAAGACAGTTTGATAATTTTTCTGATACTATTATTGCGTATGCAGTGATGAATTGTGTTCCATTAATTAAAGCTATTCCTTCTTTTGCTTGGAGGTTCAATGGTTTTAGATTATTTTTTTTTAATATAACATCTGTCGGAAAATAGTCTTTTCCATTCTTTGATAAATTACTTAGTCCAATTAAAGGTAAAAATAAATGAGCTAATGGAGCTAAATCTCCTGAGGCTCCAACTGATCCTTGTTCGGGAACTGATGGGATTAAATTATTATCTATATGCCAGCAAATCCTCTCAACTAGTTGTAATGAAATTCCGGAAACACCCATACATAATGCATGAACCTTAAGTATTAACATCAGTTTTGAAACTTCTTGGCTAATAGGTGGTCCCACTCCCACGCTATGACTTTTAAGTAGGTTTTCCTGCAATTTGGAAGTTTCTTCTTTTGAAATTCTTGTAGTGCATAATGATCCAAGGCCAGTGTTAATACTATATACTAATTCATCACTATTAGCAATTGATTGGACTGCTAGAAAATTCGCTGTTATTTTTCTTTTAACATCATCAGATAAAATTCCTATTATTTGACCGCGTGAAATTTTTAAGGCTTTATCTATTGTTAATTGATCAATTCCGTATCTGAACTTATCTACCATGTTATTTTCTCATCATTATTTATATTTGATTGATTATATTAACACGATTTTAAAATCAAAATTGGTAAAACTTTTTTTTATTCAAATTTATTTAACAAATCTTTAATAACATCATCCAAAAGTGTATCTTCTGCTATAAATGGTAACGTTAAATGGCCTCTCTTAGCATTCTCTGTATTCCAATTATAAGCAGTTTGTAAAGCATGAGGATTTCTAGCCCAACTTCTTCTTGTTATACCCCCCATAACATCCCATTCAATAGCATTTTTAATAATATTATCAACTCTTTCAGATCCATTTAAAACTAATCCAAAACCACCATTAAAACATTTTCCAATACCTACGCCACCCCCATTGGATAGAACTACATAAGCCATACCTCTAACTGCATTACCCACAAAACAATGAATTGCCATTTCTGCCATAACATTACTTCCATCTCTAATATTTGATGTTTCTCTAAAAGGTGAATCTGTTCCAGAAACATCATGATGATCTCTACCTAACATTATTGGTCCAACCTCTCCTTGTCTCACTAATCTATTAAATTTAAGAGCGATTTCAATACGCTCTTTGGCATCAGCATACAAAATTCGAGCCTTTGTCCCAACAACTAACCTATTTTTTTTAGCATTTTTTATCCAATAATAATTATCTCTATCTTGGGCTCTTCTTTCAGGGTTAATACAACTCATGGCTGTTTGATCAGTTTTATCTAAGTCTTCTTCTTTTCCAGATAAGCATACCCAACGAAATGGACCATATCCATAATCGAAACATATAGGTCCCATAATATTTTCAACATATGATGGAAATATAAATCCTAAAGTTAGATCATTTTCGTTTTTCAAAATTTCTTTAGCCCCTGCATCAAACACAGCTTTCATGAAAGAATTTCCATAATCCCAAAAATGAGTACCTCTCCTTGTCATGATTTCTATTAACTTAAATTGTTCTCTTAACGATTCATCTACTAATTGTTTGAATCTCTCGATGTTAGTTTTGATTAATTCTCTTCCCTCCTTAAAGCTAATATGATATGGTGTATATCCTCCTTCGTAAACAGCATGGCAAGAAGTTTGATCTGATGCAAGTTCTACTTTTATATTATTTTTAACTACATATTCCCAAAGATTCACAACATTTCCATGATAGGCAATCGATAAGGATATTCCTGAGTTCCTTGCGTCCTCTACCCAATCAAATATTTCATCTAAATCGTCTGATATCTTAGAAACCCATCCTTGTTCATATCTTGTTTTAATCCTTGATTCGTCTACTTCGGCAATAACCCCTATCCCACCCGCAATCTCTATAGCTTTAGCTTGAGCTCCACTCATGCCACCAAGACCAGATGATAAGTAAAGAATTCCTTTTAAATCTTTATCTTGTGGAATTTTAAGATATAATCGTGCAGCATTTAATAGGGTAATATAGGTGCCATGTACAATTCCTTGAGGTCCAATATACATCCAACCACCAGCTGTCATTTGACCATAATTAGCAACACCTAACGCTGCTGCTAAAGAAAAATCATCAGGATTATCAAACATTCCTACCATTAATCCATTAGAAGAAATTACTCTTGGTGCAAGTGGCGAAGTAGGAAAAAGTCCTACAGGATGTCCTGAGGCTACAACAAGAGTGTGGGATTCAGTCATTTCTTCTAGATACATTTTTATTAGACGATATTGCATCCAATTTTGAAATACTTGTCCACTTTCTCCATATGTAACCAATTCATAAGGATAAAGTGCAACATCGAAATCTAAATTATTATCTATCATAACTTGCATTGCTTTACCCTCAAGAGTATTTCCATTATACTCATCTACAGGTTTTGCTTTAATGTTGCCCTCAGGTCTAAACCTATAACCATAAATTCGTCCTCTATTTATTAATTCATCTAAAAATTCTGGGGCTAATTTTTCATGCAAAGTTGATGGAATGTATCTCAATGCATTTTTAAGAGCCAATTTTGTTTGAACAGGGGTGAGTTTAAATCCCCGAGATGGAGCTCTTCTTATTCCCTCTATGAATTTTGGATATGGAGGTAGTTCCTCTGATAATTTAATTTTCATTGCTTTTGAAATATCCATAGTTTTATCTAACTCCATTTAATATTTAAATTATATTATTTTAAAGTGTCTAATCATTTTATGAATATCGTATAGTAAAACAACTATAAATCATAAAAAAGTAATTTAGGTAAAGAATCTAATTTTAAAACTAAAATTGGGAGATTTTATTGAATATGTTTTATTATTTTAAAATTTTAATACCTTTAATTTCTAATTTATCTAACAAATCTAAGTATCCTTTTAAATTATTTTTTTCTATGTTTAAATATTTAAGAGCTGGTAATGCTTCTAATGAGTCTGGTAACGTTGTCAGATTATTTGTTCTTAAGAATAAATATTTTAATTTTTTAAGATATCTTATCGTTGCTGGAAGTGAATTCAATCTATTATTGCCTAAATATAGATATTTTAGAGAATGCAATGAACCTATTGATTCTGGAATTTTTTCGATTTCATTATAATATAAATATAAATGTTTTAATGAAGTAAGAGAACCTATAGTTTCAGGAATTTCTATTAAATTGTTTTTTCCTAAGTCCAAAATTTCAAGTGAAGTTAGGAATCCTAAAGACTTTGGTATAGTTTTTAGTTTATTGAACCCAAGCATTAAGTTTTTTATTAAAGGAAGTGAACCAATAGTATGGGGGATATTTTCTAATTTATTTGTGGATATATCTAATTCTATAAGTGAACCAAGTGAGCCTATAGATTCTGGAAGTTCCACTAATTCATTTTTTTCCAAGTCCAGTATTTCTAGTGATGGAAGATCTCCTATAGCTTCTGTTAAGATTTCAATTTTATTATCATGTAGATTCAATTCTTTAAGAGATTTTAATTGACCTATAGTTTCAGGTAATTTTTTTATTTTATTTATTTCAAGTATTAAAACTTCTAATTTCTGTAAGTCTCCTATTGTGTAGGGGATTTCTGTTAATTCATTACGAGCACATCTTAATATTTGAAGAGATGATAACTCACCAATCGATTCTGGTAAGATTTTTAACTTGTTATCTGATATCTCTAATCTTAATAAAGATTTAAGGGATCCAATTGAATTTGGAAGTTTTAATAAATTATTAGATGAAACACTTAGATTTTCTAAGGATATAAGAGAACCAATACTCTCTGGTAAATAAGATAATCTATTTGATGTTAAACCTAAATATATCAAATTACTTAATTTCCCTATAGAGTTAGGAAGACGCTCTAACTCGTTTCCTTTTAGAAAAAAAGATCCTAGTAATGACAAATTACCAATACTTTCAGGTAGAACTTTAATAAGATTGTTTCTTAAATTTAATCTTTTTAATGATGCCAATGAACCAATTGATTCAGGTAAGGTGGTTAGCTTGTTTTTACCTAAATATAAAATTTCTAATGATTTTAGAGATCCTATTGAATCTGGAAGAGAATCGAGATTATTTCCACTTAGATCTAAAGTCCTTAAATTTATTAAATTTCCTAAAGAAGATGGAATTTCACTAATTTCGTTTTCACTTAAATCTAATAGTTCAAGAGATGAAATGTTTCCTAGTGTGTCAGGGACAGCCGTTAAGTTATTTGATTCTAGATCCAATTCTCTAAGATTAGATAACAAATTAATAAACTCTGGTAATTTTGTTATATGATTTTCACTTAGATCTAATATTTCTAGTGAAGATAGAGCACATAATTCTTCTGGAATCGAATCTAAATTATTTCCTCTTAAATAGAATTCTTTAAGCAAAGAAAATGATTTTATTTCTTGAGGTATAGTAGAGAGTCCACAAGAAAAAAGAGATAAGCCAATAATATGATCATTTTGGACAAAATAACCAAATCTATAACGTTCTAATTCTGTTATTTCCCATATAGACTTTCCTATATGTTTCTCCAATAACTCAAGAGTTAATCTTTCATTTTCAGGAATTGTCATGTTATTTGCTATTGTAATAATTTCTTAGTAAAAATAATATAAAAAATTCTTTAAAAAGATAATATCATACCGTAATATTTATGTTTATCATATATTTAATTCAATAAAATTGCACATAGAATATGATATTCCAAGATAAAAAGTAAAAGTAAAAAGAAATAAAAACGAGATTTAAATTTAGAAATCTATATCTCTTCCTTCATAAGCATAAGTAAAAAGTTTTATGTATTCTTCCTTATTAGGGGTTCTTGGGGCCATTACACCACATACGTCTTGAAAACATAAACGGATTAGCTTATCTAGATTTTTCTCAAGATCTTCTTTATCAATTCCTAAGGCTTTTAGATTAGATATAAAATCTACTTCCCTTTGAAGTTCTTTTATCTTATCACTAACGATAAAAGCAGCTTTCTTTTCATCATCTTCCCATTTAGCCCATCCTAACTTTTTTGCCATATCTGAACACGTTTTAATAGCATCATTAGTTTCTCCAGATGCATTCAAACAAAATTGAATAATATATGGGAGGAACAGCCCAACTGCTTGTCCATGATGAGTATGAAATACAGCAGCCAAGCTATGCCCCATAGTATGTGCTAAATGAACTTGACTATTGCCATAAGCTAATCCTGACATGGATGCTGCTTGATGTAAAAAATCTCTTGATTCCATACTATTTCCATCCTTGAAAACAACGGGTAAATATTTAAAAATCAGCTCTATTGTTTTTAATCCTAAAGCATTGCTAAATTCATTTCTCCAACTCGATGAATATCCTTCTATTGCTTGAGCCAACGCGTCGAATGCTGTATTTACAGTTAATTTTTGAGACATACCCTTTGGAAAAATGGGATCAAGTATTGCATATGTTGAGATTAACGACGCATGGGTAGTTCCTATTTTTCTCCATACTTCATCTTGAAATCTTGATATAACTATTGCCCAAGTTGATTCAGAACCTGTTCCTGAAGTAGTAGGTATAGTAACCAGCTTTGCTTTATTAGCAAAATCATATAATTGTTCATTAAAAGGAGTAATATCATCCAGTGTATAATCTGGATATTCGTACATTGCCCAAATTGCCTTGGCAGAATCTATCACAGAACCGCCTCCAAGAGCAATTATCAAATCAGGACAATATTCATTACATTGTGCTTTACCTTTAATAATATCTTCTTCATGAGGATCTGGAACAACATCATTGAAAATAGTATAATTCCTACCAAACTTATCTAACTTATCCGTTAAAATTTTTAAATATCCTATTTCTTCAATAACTTTATCAGTAACAATAAAACATTTATTTCCCTTTATATTTTCAATGTATTCTAGAGAATCTTCACCATATATTATATTTGGGCTATAAAAATGCCACATTTTTTTTCCACCTTTTAATTTATTTCTTGAATTTGAAAAAATTGATTTTTTTATTTATGTTAATAATATTTTCAATTTTATTAAACTTAATAAAAAGTCAAAACCATAAATCAAAAATTAAATATATGATTTAACTAAATCATATTTTTTTAAAATTTAGGAAATTAGGTGAGTAGAAAAAATGGAAGAAAAAGAAAAGGAAAATCTTTTTATTACTTTTCAACAAACAATTGAAAGTATAATAAAGGATAAGAGAAAAAATCCAAAAAATGAAAAAATGGTAAATAATTTTGATGCGAAAATAAACCTTGGGCTGCAAATTGAAGATGATTTTTATTTTTGGCTAAATTTAATAGCAGAAAAAGGAAATTATACTCTCAAAAGGGGAAAATTAGATGAATATGACTTGGAAATATTAGTCACTCCAGAAGATTTATTATATTTTACAAATGGAGAAAATTCAACGCTTCATATGGTATTTAAAAAGAATAGATTTGGAGATAAGAAATTACGGTTTTCAAAAGGTTCAGATGGTAAACATCATCTTGATATTCTACTAAAATTCCCTAAAATTATTGTGTTGGATTAAAACTTGAGACAACAGCGTTTTAATATTTACTTTGAATCTTTTTATTTTTCAAGATATAATAATAATTGAATTGGTTAATCTCCTGTGAATGCTTTTGTTTTTGAAATAAATTTACTTCAATTTCTTTTGTCTTTTTATTAATAACTAATTCTACAAAGGAAGGATTACCACTTGCTATAAAAGACCATGCTCCAGTTGCACTTCCAGGATTAATTAGTAAAACACCTTTTTTTGTTAGAGAAATTTCTTCTTTATGCGTATGTCCAGATATTAATATTTGATAACTATTTTCAATAGCAAGTTTTTCTAACTGAGATTGATCTCCCCTTGGTTTTATTTGTGCTCCATGAGTTAAACCTATAATTAGTTTAGAGTTATCTTCAAGAATAATTTTTAATTGTTGATACATAGGAAAATCTCGATTTCCAAAATAATAATCCATGTTTCCCATAACTATAAAGAAATCATTTTTAGTTTTTAATTTCAAATATTCTATTAGCTCGGGATAATTAATAATATCTCCTGTAAAGAAAGTATAATCGAATATTTCTTCGTTCGATAAATCATTTAATTTATTATAAAGTTGTTCAGGGAGATCTTTTGCTCTATTAGGTATGTGTGAATCCCCAATACATAAGATTCGCATAATGTTCTAACCTATTATATCTTACTTTTATTTTTTGACTCTTGAACTAAAATAGCAAAATTCTTTACCATCTCTTCTATTGATGGAAATGTAAGGATATTATTTTTATTAAGCAATTTTGACATACGATACATCGCTTTTGGTTCACCAACCATCCACATACTTATTATTTTATCCGTTTTTTGTTGAATTAATTCTTCAATATTAAAATTATTACGAGGACCAGGACCAGGACCAGGCCCTCTTCCTGCAAACATCATATTGAAAATGCCCTCAATATCTGGTTCATCAAATAAGGCTTTCCAAATTTTGCCCATTACAACAGCAGGATTAGTGTCGTTCATCATAGCTTTTTCCATTGTTGGCCAAAGATCAAGTAATGCAAAATGATTTGGAGGCATCCATTCAGGATAAAATTCTTTTAGGGTTTTATATGTCTGTTCTTTTAAAATAGGATAGTTTAATCCATATTTCATAGTAAGATCAGCAGAGATCGTACCAGCTCCACCAGATCCAGCCATCATAGAGACATTTCCATATTTAGGTAATTTTTTCCCCGAGCGATACACTCTTGAAAATGTACGACCAAATTGAAATAGATCATGCAAATTTTCTGCTTGGATTACACCAGATTGTTTAATTATAGCATTAATTAAATGTTGATTTTCTGCTAGAGCACCTGTATGACTTAAAGTAGCTTTTTGTCCAAGAGAGGTTTTCCCTCCTTTTAATAGAATAATTGTTTTATTTGGAATTTTTGTGACTTTTTTGCCTAATTCAATAAATCTCCTAGGATCTTTGAATGATTCAAGATATATTATTATAACATTTACAGTGGGATCATCGATACAGTAATCTAAAAATTCGATTTCATTTAAATCCATTTTATTCCCAATTGAAAAAGAATATCTAATTCCCATGTCAGGATATGTTCTTAGTTGGTTTATGAGATATCCTCCATTTAACATTCCTGATTGGGTAATAATAGCTATATTTCCTCGCTTATATTTATGAAAAACACCAAAACCTGAAAAAAATCCACCTTTTTGTTTACCATTACTATCCCCATCAATTTTTGTAAGACCCATACAATTAGGACCCACAATACGTATCTTAGAAAAATTATCTGTAATATCAAGTATCTGATCTCTCAATTCAAGTCCTATTTCACCTACTTCTTCAAATCCAGCAGTTTCAATAAGAGCTCCCTTTATTCCTTTCTTAATGCATTCTTTTAATAGATTAGGAATAATTTGGTTGGGGGTATAAAAAATGGCGAGATCAACTTCATCTTGAATATCTAAAACAGACTTTTTAAATTCTAAACCAAAGATTTCACCATCTGAGTTAGGATTTACAGGAAAAACCTTGCCTTTAAAGTTATTAGCTATTAGATTATTTACAATACGATGACCCCCTTTTGCGGGATTTTTTGATGCTCCAATTACAGCTACCGATTTAGGATTAATAAATAAATCAACTATATGATTATTCGACATTTTTTATCATACCCCGTTTTTGTTTTAATTAACTTTATATTTTTTTATTTTTTATATGCTGTTTGTACAAACTCATATAATTTTTTAGCATTTGTCTCATTTTTAAAATGTCCTATTACTGGCGCTAAGAATTTGTTTAAATATTTTATTACTGCGGGTTTTAGATCAGGCGGATTCAAATTCCCTTTTCTATAATCTTGCTCTAATGCTTCATAGGATGTATATTCGATATCTCCACCATATTTTTCAGGTCTCTCGACTTTAAAAATATCAACAAGCTCAAAAATTATATATTTGCAATATTCTAAAACAGGATTTTCAATAATTTCTTTAGGGGGACAATATGCCTTATTAATTTTGCGTTTTACATCATCTGGAGAATCTAACATAAATATTGCTGAATCTGGGTCCGATTTTGACATTTTGATTTCTATTGTTCTTTCTACACCAGATAAATTCGTAGATGGGGGTTTATTTAAGCCCATTAACATATGATGATGGATTGCAACCGGTTTAGGTTTATTGAGTTTTTTAGCAACTTCTCTTGCCAACATATTTACCTTTCTTTGATCTAAACCAAGTTGACAAATATCAGCGGGAAGATAAAATATATCTGCACATTGCATTAAGGGATATAAAATTTGTGAGGCATATAGTTTTTCAGATTCGCTTCTTCCCATTATTTGAGTACAACGTTTTACTCTTTTTAAGGTCGTTTCTATTCCTATTTTGAGTACTAATTCCCAATATTTATCTTCTTTTACAAGATCTGAAGCATAAATGAACTCTATTTTACTTAGATCCATTCCACATACTTTCCAAACTTCAATAAAAAAATCTCCTACTTTTTTAATTACTTCTAAATTCCCACCAAACTTTTTATTAGCAGCGGCATGCCAATCTGCAATCAGAAATTTAAAGCGAATCCCTGCTTTTGTTATTTTATTTACATTGATAGCTCTTAAAAGGCCTTGAGCAATATGAATATTTCCCGAAGGTTCAAAACCGTCATAGGCATAAATATTGCTATTATGATCAACTTTCCATTTAATTAATTCTCTTAATTCATCTAAATTAATAATTTCTTCTCCGACTTCCTCCAATAAAGTGATCTTTTCATCTAAAGTCAAAGACATATTATCATTCACTTTAATTTTATATAAAATAGTAAATATATTAATTGATATAACCTTTATGGATTTACCAATACAAAGAATTTATTTATCCTAATATTTTCTTGATACAAAATTAGAGATAATAGAGTAAAAAAGGATCTAGGATTTCTTATTTTCAATTGAAGCCTGTGCTGCTGCAATTCTAGCAACTGGAATTCTAAAAGGAGAACATGAAACGTAATCTAGGCCAATTAAATGAGCAAATTTGATAGATTTGGGTTCACCGCCATGTTCTCCACAAATACCTGTCTTTAAATCCGGTCTTGTATTTTTACCAAGTTCGATAGCCATCTTCATTAGCTTTCCTACGCCCTCTTGATCGAGAGTCTCAAATGGATTATTTTCTAAAATTTCTTTATTTAAATAAATAGGCAGGAATTTACCTTCAGCATCATCACGAGAAAAACCAAACGTCATTTGTGTCAAATCATTTGTTCCAAATGAAAAGAATTCTGCTTCAATTGCAATTTCATCTGCAGTTAGAGCTGCTCTTGGAATTTCTATCATTGTACCAAACTTATATTCAAGCTCTACATTATATTCATTTATTGTTTCTAAAGCAACCTGCATTAATTGAGCTTTTACGAATTGTAATTCAGAAATCATCCCAACAAGAGGAATCATTATCTCTGGAATAACATTTATACCTTTTTGTTTTAATTCACAAGCAGCCTGAAAAATTGCCTTAACTTGCATTTCATTGATTTCCGGCCATACAATTCCTAATCTACAACCTCTTAGTCCCATCATAGGATTTTCTTCTGAGAGTGATCTGATTAAGCTGATTACTTTATTTTTCTCAGTGATTTCATCATCTAATGGGCTAATATTAAGTAATGATCTTGATAATGCATTTGTCATTTTTAGTTCTTGGCTTTCTAATTGAACAGTGGTTAATTCAGGTAGAAATTCATGTAGTGGCGGATCTAATAATCTAATGGTTACTGGTTTTCCTTCCATGATCTTAAATATTTCAAGAAAATCACCTTTCTGCATAGGTAAAATTTTATTAAGCGCATCTTGACGTTCTTCTAACGTTCTTGCCATTATCATTCTTTGCACAACTGGTAACCTATCTTGAGCCATAAACATATGTTCTGTTCTACAGAGGCCAATCCCTTCTGCCCCAAACTCTAATGCTTTTAAAGCATCAGCAGGTGTATCCGCGTTAGCTCTAACTCCGAGAGTTCTCAAATCATCAGCCATTTCTAATAACTCTAAGAATTCTCCTTTAATTTCAGGTTCCATCAAGGGAACTTTCCCTTCAATTACCCGTCCTGTGGTTCCATCTATTGTTATATAATCACCCTCTTTAATAACCATATCCGCAACTCTAAATTCCTTGTCCTCTTCGTTGATTTCTATATCAGAACATCCTACTACAGCTGGTTTTCCCATCCCTCTTGCTACAACTGCTGCATGTGATGTTTTTCCTCCAAATTGCGTTAAGACACCACTAGAAGCATATAACCCATGAACATCCTCTGGTTTTGTTTGGGGCCTAACTAAAATAATTTCATTTTGCCCTTGATTTGCTAATTCTTCTGCTGTATCTGGATCAAAAATAGCAATGCCAGAAACTGCACCAGGAGAAGCACTAATTCCATGAGCAAGTACATGTACTATAGAATTCTCATCTATACTCTTAAATAATAATTTGGATACTTTTTTAGAATCTACCCCTAATATTGCTTCTTCTTTTGTAATTAACCCTTCATTAACCATATCAACCGCAATTTTTACTGCTGCAGAAGGCGTACGTTTCCCATTTCTCGTTTGTAAAATATTGAGTTTACCGTCTTCAATAGTGAATTCAATATCTTGCATATCTCTGTAATGTTTCTCTAGTTTATCCATAGTTTCTAATAATTCCGAATAGATCTCTGGAAACTCTTCCTTCATATCATCAATTTTTTTTGGAGTTCTTATACCAGCAACAACATCTTCACCTTGCGCGTTTGTTAAATACTCGCCAAACTTTTCATTGTCACCGTTTGATGGATCTCTTGTAAATGCTACACCTGTTCCGGAATTCCAGCCTTTATTTCCAAATACCATGGCTTGAATATTAACAGCTGTTCCAAAATCAGGAATATTACTAATTCTTCTATAAGTGATTGCTCGTCTATTATTCCAAGACTTAAATACTGCTTCAATTGCGAGAAATAATTGTTCATATGGTTCTTGAGGGAATGCGGAACCAATTTCTTTTTCATATAATGCTTTATAATCAGCAATCACTTTTTGTAAGTCCATGATTGTTAAATCGGTATCTTGGGCGTTTCTCCCAATCGCTCTTTTATATTTATTTAAGATCCTTTCGAAATTTTCATCTCCAATGCCCATTACTACGTCTCCAAACATCTGAATAAAGCGTCTGTAACTGTCATAGGCAAATCTAGGATTTTCTGTCTGTTCTGCTAAGCCCAATACACTTTGGTCGTTTAATCCTAAATTAAGAACTGTATCCATCATTCCAGGCATGGATATGGGCGCACCACTTCGAACACTGACTAATAAAGGATTTTTTATATCACCAAATTTCTTTCCTGTATTGTTTTCTAGCATTTTTAAGTGCTCTATTACCTTAGGTTTTAAGGTCTTCATGACTTCTTTAGGATTTTTAAAATATAATAAGCAAGCTTCAGTTGTAATTGTAAATCCGGGGGGGATATTCAAACCTAAATTTGTCATTTCAGCCAGATTTGCTCCCTTTCCACCGAGTAAGTTCTTTAAATCCTTATTACCTTCGTTAAAATCGTAGATAAACTTATTTTTACGAGTTGTCATTTCCATTTCCTACAATTTCTTTTTTAATCAAGAATTGTTAAATTAAAGACAAATCATTATATTTTTATACTTTACGTATATACATTACAGATCATTTCTGAATATAGTAATTTCTGTAAAGAAAAAAAATTTTCGAAAAAAGAAAACTCATCTCAAGTCTCACTAACTAAATTTTATTAAATTCATCCAATAATTCCCAAATTCCATTTATTATGAAATCTGGTTTATATTCACTTTTTTTAATCATTTCTAATGATATTTCTCCAGATAATACACAACAAGTTGTTACACCTGCATCCTTACCCATTTTGATATCTGTATACAATCTATCGCCTATCATTACTGAATCTTCAGCTAATATTCCCAATTGTTCTAGTTTAAACAATAACATGTCTTTATTAGGCTTCCCAAAAACTCTGGGCATTCTTTCTGTTGCTTCATATAATAGAGCAGCAATCCCTCCAGCATCTGGGATGAAACCATTGTCAATAGGACATCTTTTATCTAAATGAGTTGCGATGTAGGGTAAATTTACTTTTAAGAGAAAATGAGTAGCTCTAGCTAATCTATCATAAGTTAATTCTTTATCGAAAGCTAATACCAGAATCTCTGGATTTTCTTCAGTAATTATAAAACCTTCTTGCATGAATTCTTGTTTCAATGATTGAGTGCCCAGTAAGAAAATTTTTTTGATTTTATTCTTTTTAAGATAATCAATAGTAGGATGTTGGGATAAAATAAGGTTTTCTCGAGTAATGTTAAGATTAAAGCTGTTCAATTTCTTAAGATAATCCTTTGTTGAAATACTTGAATTATTTGAAAGAAAATAAAAATACTTTCCTTTTTTTTTTAATAATTCGATTAAGTCTATAACACCCTCAAACAATTTATTTCCTAAATATATTGTTCCATCTAAATCAAAAAAATAAACTTGTTTTGTTGTGAGTTCAGATAAGTTCTTATTAAGAGAAATCATCCTATAATTCAAATACAATTTGAGATAAAAATAAAAATAAAAAAGATTAAATAAATTTATGTCATGATTAATATAATTCTGTATCAATCATAGTAGAAGAAACAACTAATTCTTGAGCTGCTCGAGTAGCTTTTAAAATTTTAGCCATATCTCCTTTTAACTTAAACTTTCCAGCGAGTAACCCCCTGATAGGATCTAATTCTTGCTTTAAAAGTTGAACCCAAGCATCATAAAGTCCTGAATAGACAAATGCAGTCTCTACTTCTTCTCCCTCTTTCAATACTCTAGCACCCGTACATTCACCATGATAAAGTCCCACAAACATCTTAATTTCATGATCTAAATTCCCAGAGGGCTCCACAATAAATAGAAAATCACCTTCCCATCCATCAGGAGGGACTCCTTCGGGTCCGCCTGCTTCTCTAAAATTTTGATTTTCATTCACGGCTTTACAAAACGCTTTAACCCATTCTTCTGTTCCAAATTTCATTATAATCACTTAGGATATGTATATCTTGATTTTTTTTTAATAAGGTTATTTATTTGGTTATCTTAATTAATAAAGAGTATTATAAATATTCTCTTCTTTATTACAAAAAAATTGGAAAAAATAAAAGGTATATTTTAAAATTATAAATTTTAACAAATTTTAATAATTTAAGGATTTCCTATTTAATTTCTCCCCTCTCTCTTATCTTGGTAATTTCCTCATCCCTGAGTTTCCTTTTAAAAAGTTTCATTGCTAAAGTTAATGGTAAATCTTTCCTAAATTCTACATACTTAGGAACTGCATACGGTTTCACTTTATCTTTTAAATAATCGATTATATCCTGTTCTGAGACCTTTCCTTCAGATTCCGTATTGAGTGTTATAAATGCTTTTACTCTCTCACTTCCAGGGCGTTCTGGATCTGGAACTCCAATTACGCCTGCCACGCTAACAGCTGGATGTTCATGTAATATATCATCAATTACTCTTGAATATACTTTATTACCTGAAACATTAATCATATCTTTGATACGATCTTCGATATAGAAATAACCATCATCATCCATTCTGCCAATATCTCCCATGCGTAACCAACCATCTTCTGTCAAGCCGCTACCTGGTGTGGGCCAATATCCCTTCATAACTTGGGGACCACGAATCCATATTTCACCAGATTCACCGAAAGGAACCTCTTCTCCAGTTTCAGGATCTACAATTTTCACTTCTGTATCAGGTATAGGAACCCCAACTCCAGTTTTCTTTTTTGCCATAAATCCTGTTACTTTCGAAAGAGGTGAAATATTAACTGTTGAAACTGCAACAGTTTCAGTGGCACCATATCCCTCTCCCATAGGAACTCCGCTTTTATTCTCAAATTGATCAGCAAGTTCAGGAGGCATAGGTGCTGCTCCTGATAGATAAAAAATTGGAGCTTTTGGTATGTCTAATTGAAGAAATCTTATATAATGAGCAGGAACGCCTGTTACCATGAAAGGACGATATTTCTTTATTGTTTCTACTATTCTTATCATATCTCTGGGATCCATTAAATACATTTTCAATCCCATTGAAACACTTGAATGGATTGCAAAATGTCCATATGCATGAAAAACGGGAACACATATAACAACAGCTGCCTTACCAATAATACCAAGTTTGATTGGATCTAGCATCCAATGCATTAACTGAATTATATTAGTTGTAATATTGTAATGTGTTAACATAGTCCCTTTTGGGAGTCCAGTAGTGCCACCAGTAAAAGGGAGAAGGGCAACATCTTCCATAGGATCTACATCAATTGTTTTATCAAGAGGTTCGTATTTTTCTATTATGTCATTTAAAAGATAAAACCCTGCTTTTGAAGTTTCTTTCAATTTAGGTAGTTTATAATCGGGAAATAATTTTATTGGGGTGTAAATAATAGTATTGATGCTAACCTCATTTTTTACTTCAGTGAGCCGTTCAATCCGTCTATAGGAACATACCACAGTTGAAGCTCCACTTTCTTTTATCTCATGAATTAAGTCATCTGTATTATGTAATATACTCAGTGGTACATGTATAGCTCCCATCTTCATTGCAGCATAATCAACTAAAATGAATTCAGGACAAGAGGGAAGAACTGATGCTATAGTATCTCCCTTTTTCAGACCTAAATCAATAAATGCATTTGCTAGTTTATCTACCTTTAATTTTAAATCTTTATAGGTAATTTCGTCATCTAAATAAACACATGCTATATTATCAGGATAATTATTTGCACTTTCTTCTAGGAGCTTATATACATTCATTTTAGGGTAAGGTTCCATTGAATGTTTTAGTTTAAAAGGTCCTACAACATATGATTTCAGCCATGGTTTGTCGGCATAAGTCATTTCACTATCTTCACCCATTTTATCTCCTCCTTTTAATATATTAATGATAATGATACTTAGTAAATCTCCTTAATTGTCCATTCTAATCCGAGTTCTTTTAGTTTCTCTTTAGTTGGCTTTCCAGTCTCCTTATCCCACCCACGATAATCATAATAAGCATCTAAAAGTGGATCTAAATTTACTGTTTGTCCTTTAGCAGGACCTTCAGGCATTGGTTCTTCCAATAACCGAGCTGGAAGTGTATCATCTGCTCTAGTAATCCCTTCTCTCACATTATATACTCTCACAAGATTATATAACCTCTCTCCCGTTTTAGCAAACTCTTGTGCATTAAAATCATATCCTAAAAGTTTTTGAATAAGTGATGCCCAATCTTCTGAAGTTAATACCATTCCCATAAATTTACAGCCTCCAATAGCATCAAAAATGCCAAAAGCATCTTCAAATTCTTTGACAACCTTAGTGTCTTCTGGATTTTCTGAAAGAGAATCTCCTACTTCAGCATTTTCTACAATCATAAAGGGCATTGATAAAAAAGCAGGACCTTCTATATATCCTGTAATATGACAACCTCCCCGATTTGCTGTAGCATATGCTAATCCTGTGATTTTAGCAGCTCTACTATCATAAGCTGGAAGTTCTAATCCTTTAACATGCATAGCAAATTTTTCAGATCCTTTTCCTAACTTTTTTGCCATGTTTCTTGTTCCTTCTGCAAGTAAATCACCAATCCCTTCTCTTTTACTTATTAAAGCTATTAAATCTACAACAAGATCTGCATTTCCAAAATTAAATTCAAGACCTCCGGTGTCTTCTTTAGTTATTATTCCTTTTTCAAAACATTCCATTGTAAAACCAATGGTATTTCCTGCAGAAATAACATCAAGTCCATATTCATTACAGAGGAAATGCGCTAAAGTAATTGCTTCTAGGTTATCGATACCACACATAGTCCCAAGAGCTCCAAGTGATTCATATTCTGGACCTTCTCCCGAACTTTTATATTTTCCTTCTTTAATTTCAGCGAGTCTTCCACAAGCTATTGGACAAGCAAAACAAGGTTTACGACCTGTGAGGATTGTTTCATTAATTGCTGATCCATTTATTTTATCAGCTGCTGGAAATACTCCCGTTTGCCAGTTATTTGTAGGTAACCCCCCCTTCACATTGACCAAATCAACCATAGTGGCAGTCCCGAAAACTTCAAGAGTCATTTTCAATAAACTTTGATTTACCCAATCATATCTTTGTTTTGCTTCTGCTTTATATTCATCTGGGTTCGCTACTTCAATTTTAGCATCGCCTTTTGAAGCTATTGCTTTAAGTTTCTTAGAACCCATTACTGTACCCATTCCACATCTTCCTGCAGCTCGCCCATAATTAGGTTTATCACAATCATTCATTATTGCTGCATATTTAACTAGATTTTCTCCACCTATACCTATACACGATACATTGAATTTATCACCGAGTTCTTCTCTGATCAATCTTGTAGTTTCCGAAGTATTTTTACCCCACAAATGTGAAGCATCTCTAAGCTCTGCTTTTCCATCTTCTGTTACAAGATATACTGGTTTAGGGGAAATTCCTTCAAAAATTATGCCATCAAAACCTGATCTCTTAAGATCACGACCCCAGAAACCAGCAGAATTTGCTTCACCCCATATCATTGTAAGAGGAGACTTCGCAACAACACTATATCTTCCAGTACTAGGAGATGGTGTCCCTGTTAATGGTCCAGTCATAAAAATTAATTTATTTTTAGGCCCTAAAGGATCAATTCCTTTTGGTACTTCATCGATTAAATATTTAGTAGCTAATCCTGAACCCCCCAAATATAGTTTCAATGTTTCTTCATCGGGAAATTCTTCACTAATTTTTCCATTGTTTAAATCCACTCGCAAAATCTTTCCCATATAACCGTAAATTTTAATTACACCTCTATTTTAAATTCGTTTAAATTGTACTTTTTCCTAATAATTAATTTAAATAATTAATTAATCTTATTCCCTTAATTATAAAACAATTTCTATTTTTTACATTAAGGAAGATAAGACTAAATTGGATAAAAAATCAAGAAATTTAATTATAAAAGTTAGAAAAAATATAATTAATTAAACACCAATTCCTATTGAATTACCTATTCCTGCTATAATAACTTTTGTGCCTTTTTCAGTGCGCCTTCGAATTGCCATCTTGATTTTGTCTACAAAATTTGGCACACTCTGAGTTATTGGTCGTTTCATAGTGGTTATAGCATCTTCTAATGATTGTTTGCAGATAAGTGCATCAATTGGAATTGACTTCCCTGTTGAGGATTCTTCGATATAATGCTTTTCAATACCAATACCTCCTATCGCGGCACCAACGCCTACTGCGATGGAACCTGTTTTATCACCAGTAAGTTTTAAGCCGGCATCTATCATAATTATTCGAGAAACTTCATCTCCATGTTCTTCAATAAGCTTTTTTATAACTTTCCCAGGTTTTCCAACGCTTCCTCCAGGACCTTTTGCTCGAACAACATAAATAGTTCTATCTTCAAAAATGACTTCTTGGACAATTGTATCTTTAATTATTTCATTCGCTTCGACTTCTCCATTTGATACTTCTCTTATGAAACTTGCTACTACTAATGGTCCTAAACCATCACCAATGGGACTTCCTTCTGCAAAAGCTTTAGCTGCTTGAAAGTACGCTTTAGCCATGGTGAGTATTAGACCTAACTGCATAGCTATCTGTAATAATAAGATCATCGATTTTGATTTCTTACCGAGTATTAAATAATGTCTGATTAACCTATAAATAGTATCGATTGCCATTGTTGCTTCTAATAAATTCTCTAAGTTGTATCTTTGCACACTATCGGCTTTTGGTGCTAAAAGTGCAACTTCTTCTCTAAATCGATCATCTCTAACATCTACAACATGGTCAAATTTTGGAATAATACCATAGGGATCAAGTGATACTGGAGCAATAGTAACAAAAGTGATAAAATCTTCGAGTTGTAACATTAAATCTTTTTGCGTCTTCTTTTGATCAGCAAATTCTTTAAAATTATTAATTAAGATCTCTTTACACTCGTCATTCCATTTTTTTAGTTTTTCTAATCCCATTTGTATATCTCTAGATGCTTTCCAACCTTGAATCTTCTGTCCATAAAAAATACTTACAAAAATAAGTATGAACCATAAAAGTTGGATAATTAAACTTATCGGATCAGTTCCGGTACCGCCAAATTGAAAAATATTAAACATTTTAACCCAAATCTTAAACTTAAAATTGAAAACTTTTATCTATTATAAGTTTTATAATAAAAAAATTTATTTATTTTTTTCTATTATAAAGAATAGATAACAAGATAGTACAACATTCTCCATGATTGAAGAAGAAGACGATGAGGAAATTTTAAAAAAAGGAGTCACCTTTAAAAGTGTCCTAAAGAATATCCTATTTATATTTTTAATTATTTTAGGAGCTCTGTTTATTTATCTCAATATTGGTCCTGATCAAATAACAAGCTGGACTATTGGGATTATATTAATATGTTTTGGTGCTACGTTGATTCAAGTACAAAAAAGTCCTCCAGAACCTATCAGACAAACACTAACTATTTTAATCTGTAATTTATGCGGCATCACTAAAGTAAGGAATTATGAAAAAGGAGATTTTGTTTTTGAGAAAAGAGATAAATGTAATAATTGCAATGAATTAATGGAAATTAAACAGATTTACTCTGTAAGATTAAAAAGACCTACTGAATCTAGCAAAACACCAGAGAAAAAACCCAAAGGTTAAGATTTGTAAGATTTTTTATTTCATGTTTTTCTTAATTTTTAAGGAGTGATACATATTCTTAGTCAAGTTGGATTAGGGGGAACATTTGACCATCTCCATGAAGGTCATAAGTTTCTATTAAAAACTGCTCTCTCTATTTCTGAAAAAATTGTGATTGGTTTAAC
>JBHLOC010000008.1:0-110427 GCA_048940925.1 Promethearchaeota archaeon
TTTTAACGAAAAGCAGAGGGTATCCTTCAATCCTGATTGATGAGTCATTGTTGCTTGATTGTGGTGATGGAACGGCTCAAAGATTGATGGAAGTGAATTCTATGAGGAGTATTAAAACAATTTGCTTATCTCACTTGCATGGGGACCATTCTATGGGTTTAATATCTCTTTTATGGTATTATGTGTTCACTAATCGTAAAGAGCGATTAAAAATTATAGCACCTTCCCCGGTAAAGAAGTTTATAGAGAAAATTTTAGATATTTTTCTTCCCGGAGTTCCATTTCCATTTGAACTGGATGTGTTAGAGCTGGGTGGTGAGTCTAAAGTCTTAGAGGTAGAGGGTGGCTACATCCTCGAATATGCAGACATGGACCATATAATTAAAGCATTCGGGTATCGGATAGAAGGGAAAGGGGGAGTTTTGTGCTATTCTGGAGATACTCGTTTTAGGCAAAAATTGGTTGAATTAGCGAGGGATTGTGATGTATTGATCTGTGAGTCTACGTTTCCAGATGATAAAGCTGAGATTGCATATCAGACGGGGCATTGTACTCCTTCCGATGCTGCGCAAATGGCGAAGAAGGCGGATTGTAAAAAGTTAGTGCTGGTGCATTTTTCACCACTTTTTCCCAGGCCTGTTGAGCGCTTAATTGAGAGGATAAAGTCTATTTTTGAGAGAGAGATATTGATTGGGGAGGATTTAATGACATTAGAACTCCCTTAAAAGTATATAGACTAAGTTTTTTTATTTACGCTTATTTTTTTATGGTTTGTACCTTTTCCTAGATAATTTTAAGTTTTGGAATAATTAATCGAATTCAGATTCTGTCATAAATATTCTTACTTTCTATTAAAATCTGTTTTGCTAAATAATTTGCCTATGGTAAATTGTGATCTAACTCACTTTTACCAAATAATCTAACTAATGATTTTTTAATAAAAGTTGGAGTATATAGTAGTGAAATACTGATACCCAAATGTTTTAGGAGATTTTCGAGATGTTGAAATTAATTTTACTCTTTGATCTACTGTTGAGAAAGCTAAACAATGGAAACTATTAGGAGCGTCTCGAAATGTCAAAGTAGCAGCTTTATTTGACAAGCTCGAGCACGACAATATAATGTGTATAAACAAGCTATTTAGCCACGTCTTTAAAGTTTCTGTTTTTACCGATTACGATAAAACGATTGAATGGTTGATGAGTAAATTAGAAATCTTCCTAAAAAGATTATTTTAACAATATTTTTTCTCTTATTATTTAAGATTTTATATTGAACTGTTTTATTATCTACTGATACTTACCCCTTTGTTTCTACATCCATGTATTATATATTTCAAGGTTTCCCGATTTAAAATTTTTTTAGATACAATTGTAAAAATTTAATTTATAGAAATCCTAAGTTTATTTAGAACTGATAAATCAGATTTAGGTGTGATTTAAAATTCTTTCTTTAAAGGGTTGGATAAATGGTATTACAGCTACATTTATAGTTATCTATGGATGCATTTTTGGACTATGGTGCATATATAAATCAAGAAAAAATAATGTTAGACTCTTAGGTTACATAGGATTAGCTATAATCTTTTTATCGTTGGGTTGGTTGGGAATGGGCGTAGATTTCATAACAATTCTTTTAACAAACAAAAATGTTGATAATTCTTATGGATTAGCTGGTATTTCAAATTTTATGTGGATGCCAATTGTAGCAATTCTTTTTAACTATATAGGCATGGAGCTTTTAATTCCAGAAAAATTAACTCTCAAAAAAATAATTCTTTTCTCCTTGGTGATTATCGGTATTATATATGAAATTTTTCTTTTTTTAGATCCTATGAGCAATTTCAATTTTGTTTATCCAGAAACCTCTGGTGAGAATTTGATTGATGGACCAATTAATATGAATTCTCCAATAGGGATTATTAATTCTTTTTATCTTATAACGGGATTATTTGTTCTAGGAGGCGGATTTTTATTTAAAAGTTTACAGACAAAAGGAGTCGTTAGGAAAAAGTTTATTTATTTATCAGTGGGATGGCTTATTATTATTGTTTTCGGTTTTATTGAAATTTTTATTTATTTTGGTTATTATGAAGTTTTTTTAACTCTTATTAGATTGGGAATTATTTTGAGCTTCTCTTTATGGTATATTGGAATAAGAGAGGAACCTGTTGAACCTATAAAAGAACGTCCTAAAAAAGAAGTTAAAGTTGAAGAATCATTATTTAGATTAACTCAAAAACCTGATCATATCACTGAAGAAGAGGTTACCTTTCATAAGGAAAAGAAAATTTGCTTGGTGTGTAAAGGAAAACTGGAAGATTTTGTTTTTATATGTTCACACTGCGATGTGTTATATTGCGAAAAGTGTGCGAGAACATTATCTAATTTAGAAAACGCATGTTGGGTTTGCAATACTCCAATTGACAAATCAAAACCCATAAAGCCATATAAGAAACGGGAAGATGTAGAGGATATTCCGATATCAGAAGAAATTCCAAAAAAGTGATAATATTATATTATGAAATCAACTTAATTAGATGTTACTTGATTAATGGCGAACTCATAATTGGATGAAGCAAAAGAAGGAACTTTTAAGGCACTAGCAATATTAGTAATAAAAAAAGAAAATATGTTTAAGTTGTTTAAAATATTCTCCAAACAGTTACCTCCAATAAAACAGAATGAGGAAATGACGGTTTGTAGAATATGTGGTTCTATTTTATCTGCAAACTATGTTTTTTGTAATAAATGTGGTGTAAAAATGTAGATTATCTAGATTCTAGAATATTTATGAAAGAAAGAATGGAAATGGGTTGACTTCAATAGCCAAATTACTTACCCATTTTAAAAGACATTAGAGTAATATGAATATTGAATAAATATGGAGGATATTCTTTATTAAAAAAGACCACCACTACTTAAGCATGAAACTAAAGCATCTCGCTTACTTCTAGTAATTTATTATAAATGTCTATCGCTTTCTTTGTGAGTTTAATATGTTTTGCTCTATTATAGGTTTCGATAGTAATAAATCCTTCTCTGACTAATTTGTCTTTTATGCGAAGGAATGCGTTGTAATAGCTGAACTTATTTAGTTCCTTATAGAACGTATGTATAGTGGTTTTATAGTTCTTGAATTTAGTTAGGATCTCATAGGTATCCCAAATGCCTTTTTTCTTATAAAAAAAAGAATTAAAATTGAAGGAAAGGTAAATTCAGCGTCTGATTTCAATGAAAATTCCTTTTAAAAAAATAATCTAAAATTAAGAACTCACTTAAAAATTATTATTATATATGATGTATTGGCTATGTTTTTATTGATTAACTCCAGATACCATGTAGCTGCACTAACAATAGGAGGATTAATTCTAGGTTTCTGGCAAATCTAATTTTATTTCCTATTTATTTTCTTAAAAAAATTTATACCAAAATTTATATTAATAATAATATGATATTTTTTCCAAAAAATATATTTGATAAAAACGATGAAGAAGATGACTACATACAAAGAAAGTACGCAGGACATCTTCATGCAATGAAAGAGAAACCAATATATGACACCGACTCTTCAGACGTGACAATATATAGATTCCTTTATTTAAGATCATTCAGTATTCCCATAATGATAAAAGTTATTGTTAAAAAGAACGAGAATAACCTAAGAGCAATAATCCCATCAGGACCAAGGAGCGTTCGCGAAAAAGAGATTAACAAAACCTTAAATGATAAAGAGATTCAGGAGATTGAAAAGTATATTGAGAAAATGGATTTCTGGAACTTAAATACAACTAATGATCCTCGACTACCTGTGCCGGATGAAACTCGAGGTATCCTTGAAATATATGATAAAAATAATAAATATCATGTAATAGATAGATTGTCTCCGGGTTATAAAGAGGATACCAAAAATTACGCTGAGTTAATTAATTATCTCTTAAAACTTGCCGATACTAATTTACCTTAAGTACATATTCGGGGCAATGTACAAAACCTCATAAAAAAGGAGAAGAACCTCTAGATTGCAGTAAATAAGCTTAAATTTCCAACATGAAACAACTTTTTATTCCTTTCTTATAAAATATTAAACGAAATTAAATCGAGCTCTTGTTTTCTTCGAATACACTTGGTAAAAAATTGACAAATTCACCCATCTCTTCTTTGTTATGCTTACGTAGTCCTTCAATAAACTGTTTTGGAACTTCGGCAGGTAACCGAAACGTTGTGCGTAATTTTGTTCCATTTTCAATTGATTCATATTCATGTAAAAGCCAATGACTCATCAGCACTCCAAATAGTACGAGTGTATGGTGTTCGAAAGAGGAACAACTAGGTTTTAGTAAAAAAATTAAGACTATTGGAGAGATAAACAATTTTCACACTTTATAAAGTTTATATAAATCGAATTTAGAGCTTATTATAAGATGAGATTTTGAACAATGATTTTATGAAAAAATTAATCTTAATCAAGTACGTCATCGATAAAATCCTCAGATTGTTCTTTTAGCTCCTCTATGTAGTCTTGAATCGTGTTTCCAATATATTCATTTTTAGTGATCTTTTTTATTCTTGTTTCAGCTATTTTTTTTGATTTCTTGGGAATTATTTTTGAAAAATTAGATTCAATATTTAAAAGGCTAAGTAGGAATGTCAGTTCTTTAGTAGGATCGTTGTTGTCGATAAGCACACCAAGTATTTCATCTGAGAGTTCTTCTTTTAATGCTGGTTTAATTAATTGATATCTTCTTTTAAGCATTTTTTTTCCCAAATATTTAATCAATTCTGAATTTTGAAATCTAGTTATTATGTTTTCGATAAATTCAGATTTGTTGGATCTTTTCATGAATTTTGTACAAAGCTCTATTAACGTTTTATCTTCTTGACTTTTTTTAATAAACTCAAGCATTTTATCTAAGATTTCTTCGTTAGTTGAGTCTTGATTAATAATTTCGATTTTAAAATTTCGTTCAGATATTGAAATCTTATTTTTTAGAACTAAATCCATAATAAGAGCTCCATAAAGCAGATAGTCATCCCATTTAAGAATGAACTTGTTAGATTTTTCATCTATACCTATCAGAAATAATTGGTCAACTATTAACATAAAAAAGATTCACACCTCTATAATTAATCAAAGTAATTCTCTAATTAATAAAAAAGTTTTCTTAAAAGATTTTATATTTGTTCTTAATCATTTATGAGTTTAGATCTCAGACAATTTTTTCGAGACTAACTCCAAAGGTATATTTGAAAATTCAAGTTTCTATACCCCATGTATTTTATAAGTACATCAACCACAAAGGTTTGGGAATTTGAACTATTTTATTAATTCTTGAAAGGCAAATTCAGCGTCTGATTTCTATGAAAATTTAATGAAAAAATTTAGAAAATAATTCCCTATTTTTTGGGATAATAGATGGAATCTTGGTGTGAAGAAAAAGTTAAAAAGAATATATATTAAACTAAAATACTACCATTGTTTAGAATTTTCTTTCCATCAATTTCAATTGTAACATCTTTCATTACACCATCATGATGAATGTTGCTATATGTTTGTCCTCCAATATTAATATTTTTTCCAATAGCTAAATGTGCTGTGCCTATCATCATTTTATCTCCTACAGTCCCAGATGGCATTTTCATTGTATGATTTGTACCAATACCTAGTTCTGCGATATTAGATGCGTTATTATCAGCAGCTTTTATTATAGCTCTTATTTTATCAGCTTCTTCAGCTCCTTCAATTTTCACAGCACGACCATTTTCTACCAATATTTTTACAGGTGTTTTAATTGCACCGACTTTTTCAAAAAAAACATCGATGATCCAGATTCCTTGAGTTGTCCCTTCTACAGGGGCTATGGCTGCCTCAGCATATTCAGGAACAGCACCCCATGCTCCAGGTACGGCATGTCTTACTCTAAGAGGAGCTGATATTCTATCCTTGATAGATAATATAATATCGGTTCCGATTTTAGTTGTGATTTTTGCTTCTTCCCCATTAGTCAAAATATCAGCTAATTTCTCTGTTAATTCTGTAATTTTATAAATATCTTCCTTGGTAATGTCGGGTTTAATATAAGGAACTCCCCCTACTCTTACTCCCACGTCAGTTGCAGCCCTTCTTGCATTCATATGAAGAAATAATTGAATCGTGCTAGAGGGAAGAACGCCCATCACTACGTCTGAGTTTAGCATTTGTGTGCTTACTTCTTCAGGAGGTTCTATCTGGATATCCTTATTATCTACCTGAGTAAGTGTAACTTGAGCACCTAACGCTTCAGCTTCTTCTGCTAAAAGATTTGCATTTCTATTAAAACCCTCTGAAAAAATGATTAACACTTTTTCTTTTGGCTTTATTCCCATACAGGTTTCTACAATAACTCGAGCTCCGTTCCTATAATCAAGTTTTTTACTCATTTTCTCTCAACTCATTCAAAAGAAATCTTTCTAAAATATATAATTTAGTATGTTCAATGGTATTTATTAAGATATGCAAAGTGCGAATGTTTGACAAATTAAAAATTTGCAAAATTCCTGAAAGTCATTCTAATTTTATTTTTCTATTTATTCGTAAAATGAAAATTTAATTAATTTTAAATTAAATTTTAACAATCTATTGTATAATAATTTATTTGAATCTTTTTAAAGAAGGTGATAAGTTGAAGAAAAAACGAAAGTTAGATCTAAAACCAATTGAGATGGATACTCCATGGGCAAGAAAAGTGAAGAAAAAGGCTAAATATGCCAAATTACCTATAATAAAACGAAGAATAAGAAAACGTAGGTATCCCGACGGTTTTGATAATCAAACAGGATCTGCCATACCCGTTAACATATCTATTGGTACTTTTGAGGATCAGATTGTACCCCGTAAAGTCGTAGAATACTTTATCAATAAGGCAGGTACTATACTTCTAATGGATTGTCCATGTCGCACTCACAATAAATGCAAGAATCACGATGTGACATTAGGGTGTACCTGGTTGGGGCGAGGAGCTGGCAAAATAGATCGATCTAAATGGCCTGGAGCACATCTCGCAACTAAAGAGGAAGCTTTAGAACGAGAGCGATTGGCCTATGAAAATGGTTTAGTTCCCCATATGGGAAAGCTAAGAGCTGACGCAGTTTTATATGATGTGTTAGATTGTGAGGACGAATTTATGAGTATTTGTCATTGTTGCTCTTGTTGTTGCGTAGTAGCCTTAAGCAAATATGGTCCAGCTGATTTTAGAAAAGTATCGAAAAGAATGGAGGGTGTTGAAGTAAGAGTAGATCGTGATAAATGTACTGGTTGTGGAAAATGCTTCAAAGTTTGTATAAGAAACGGATTGAAAATGAAAAAAGGTAAAGCAATGATCAATCAAAAAAACTGTATGGGATGTGGGCGGTGTACGAGAGTATGCCCAAATAACGCCATTACCATCTCAATAGATGATTACAGTCGTATTGATGAGTTGATTGCTAGATTTGAATCACGTGTAGATATAACTGGTTAGAAAAAGAGTATTGACATTGATCTGATGGAGTTTTGAGTTATTTCAAAAACCTATCCTATTTTTCAAAAGTTTCTACCCTTGCTTCCTTTTTATATATTTTTTATACTTTTTTAAAAATTTATTCTGAATCTTTGGAAAGAAAAAAATTATAAGAATTAAAAATAATATTAACAATATTAATTATGTAAGGGTGCAATAAAATGAGACGTGATATCTATAAATATGTGATCATAATTATGGTATTTAATCTAAATTTTATATTGCTTCTTACTCCTGCATTAGCTTATATAGAAACTAAGCCATTCAGAGCAGTTGAAAATGCAACAATTTATGCCGAAAATCCTAATACAAATTATGGAGGGGCTAGCGAACTTGAAGTTGGACATTGGACAAATTGGACTGAATCCTTTATTAAATTTGATCTATCAAATGCCCCTATTAATTTCTCAAAAGCTGAATTAAAAATAGAATTCATCTCCGTTGAAGTAGATACCCTATTGCTAATTTGCAAAACTACTAACGATTGGAGTGAAAATAATATTACATGGAATAGCGCACCCTCAAAAGGGATTTCTATAACAATGATAAATATTACTAAAGAAGTTATATATGCATTTGATGTGTCATATACCTTTGATTTAACAAGTACTAACGAATATAAAACAAGATATTGGTCTATTTGTCTCACCTCATATGGTCTTACTTCACATGACAATATTAGGATAAAAATGGCTTCAAAACAGTGTATCAGTAAGTATACTCCTCCAAGATTAATCTTTTATTATAATACTAGTGATTTCCCTATTCTTCTTCCGGCAACTTTATTAGTATTGGCTATGTTAGCTGGAATTTTAGGATTAAGTTGGAACGTTATGAGAATAAAAGCGCCAAAGAAGCAGGATTCACAATTAAATGAACAACCTCAAATAGGAGTTCAGCAATCAGAAACATTAACAAAAAAAGAAGGAATAAAATATTGTATTAAATGTGGATATCCTAATAAAAAAGATAACACGTTTTGCGAGGAATGTGGAACTAAAATGCCTTTTTAAAAAAATAAATTTAATTTTAAATACTTTTTTTTTGAAAATATGAGGGTAAATAGAAGACAGCCCACAATTTAATGAGGAAATGATAGAATGTCGCAGTAGAGAGAGTATAAATCTCATAAAATAGTAAAAATAACTTAGTATTAAAACTTATCATCAAAAATAATATAGTGTGAAAGATTTGAAACAGGAGAAAGCAAAAGTAGAAGAATTTTTTGATAAATATGCAAAAAGGTACAACTCAGGTAAATATCCTTCAGTAATTAATGTTAATCCTCGATCAGCTATGAGTTTTGCCGATGATATTACATGGCATTTTATGCTTAAATACCTTCCAAAGAATAAAGATATCAATATATTAGATGCTGGCGCAGGTGATGGATATTGGGCACAAAAAATTATTGAACTAGGATATCAACACATCATTCTATTAGATATTTCAGAAAAAATGTTAAATGAAGCAAAAATACGTTTATCAAAACTAAAAAAAAAGGTTGAAGTTCAATATATTAAAGGAAATATAATCAATATGAAAGATTTAAAGTCAAACACATTTGATTATGTTTTTTCTCAATATGATGCTATTTCCTATTGTTTGAAACCGAATCTAGCACTGAAAGAATTAGCTAGAGTTGTTAAAGAACATGGTTATGTCATTGTCGTTTTAGATACAAAATTTCGGAGAGTTCCTGAATATATTGAGTCAAATCACTTAGAAGAGGCAAAAATGCTCCTTAAAACTAATATTTCAAATGAATTCGGGTTCCCCCAATACAATCTATGCTGGGAGGAGCTAGTAGAATATTTTGAAGCCGCAAACTTAGAAGTTATAGAAGTTGTCGGTGCACCTGTTTTTATGCATCAAATAAATCATGAAATATTAGAGAAATTAGAAGAAGATCCTCATACAAGAAGAAAACTTCTGAAGTTGGAGTTAGAACATTGCACTAATAAATCATTAGTAAATTTTGCTGGTCACCTTCAAATAATAGGAAAAAAATAGAAAATTTAATTTTGTACTCAATTGCTCGAGAATTGAGTGGAAAGGTAAATTCAAAGTCAAAATTCAATAAAAATTTAATGAAAGAAGATTATATTCTAAAATTATCACAAAAATGTAAAAATTTATATGTTTAACTAGGATACTAAAACTTACAACGCAATTTAATTTTTAAAAAACTATTTAAAGGGTGAAAAGATTGACTTTACTTTATATGAGAAATTGGTTTCCTCCAGATCAGGCAGATAAAATAGCTAAGAGGTTCATGGATTGGATTAAGGATAATCCCCCTGATAATTCAATAGATAAGAACCTTGGTATTGGCATTACTTCGGATGAAAACGGGATGATTCTGGCTATTAGTTTAAGTGAAATAATGAAAGGAAAAGAAAAAGAAGCTTTGGAGCTTGCGACTAAGCAAAACCTGTTTATGGCTGTGGGGATTGTGGGATTTAAATACAAATCTGAAATAATACACAACTTTCCAGAGGCTTACAAAATCTTAGGCATGACAGCACCAGAAGTATAAAAACTTAAAAAATTAAATTTTTTTTTTATATATTGCATTTCTTTTTATTCTGGACGAATTTCAAATTCAAAAATGAGAATTCTAAGCCATTTTAATTATTGTCCCAATTTCCTTTGAAAGTGGGTTGGAAAGGTAAATTCAGAGTCTGAGTTCAATGAAAATTCCATTGAAAAGAAAAAAAAACTTAAAATCGAAAAATGTGTACAAAATGATTGAGCAATTAACTATCATCTTTAAATTGTAAGGAATATTTATGTAAAAAAATTTGGAGAGTATGAAATGAGCGAGAAAAAAGATGTGAATACTGGTTTAAGTAGAGAAAGTGAATTTATACTAATACAGAAGCAGGATCTACAAACCATTAGTCCAGGTATACATGTTATAGGAGCGATCGGAAATTCTGTAGCTATCGAGACTGACATTGGGTTTATTCAGATCGACACTGGCAATACTAATAAAATGGCAGAAGGGATTCTGAATATACTAAGATCCATCTCAGATATCCCTGTTCATTCAATCATTTATAGCCATGGTCATAATGGTTATAATTTCGGAGTAAAGGCTTTTCTCAAGGCAGCTGAACAACGTGGTGAACCTCGACCACAAATTATAGCTCATGATCGCCTTCCGGTACGTTATCGACGCTACCAAGAGACAGTAGAACTTCAAAATTATCTTGCTAACATTCAATTTCGATTTCCTCTTGAAACAAAAATGCAATATGTCTATGTATATCCAGATATAACTTTCAATGATATTCTGCGCCTAAATATAGGTAATCGTACAGTGGAAGTTCTATGGGCACCCTCAGAAACAGATGATTCTATTGCGGTGTGGTTACCCAAAGAACGGGTACTCTATAGTGGACCTGCTGTTATTATGAGCTGTATCAACATTGGAACGCCGTTACGTACACTAAGAGATGCTACACGTTGGGCGGATACATTGGATATGATGATATCCCTGCGTCCAGAAGTGCTAATTCCCTCATATGGTTCTGTAATAAAAGGAACTGATGAAATTCAAAGGATACTCGGTAACATGGCTGAAGGACTTAGATACTTAAAACGTGAGGTTATAAAGCGAATGAACCAAGGTATGACTGATATAGAGATTTTACATGATATTACTTATCCACCTGAATTATTTGACCAACAATGGACCAAACCAGTTTATGGTTGTCCTGATATGATCGTACGAGATATTTACCGCTCAGAAAATGGCTGGTGGGATCGAAATCCGACCAATCTCCATCCCGCCAGACCAGATTTAGCAACAAGAGCTATTTTTGAAGCCATTGGAGACCATAAGCGAGTGTTGGAAAAGGTTAAGCAACTCATGGATTCAGGTGAGATTCAACTAGCTCTTCACGTTGTAGACTTATTAGCACTTGTGTCTGGGGAAGAAAGCGAGATCTGGGAAGCTAAAAGACTCAAATCTGAGTTGCTACACCTCAAGTCTAAGGAAGTGCCTTCTATTGTTTCCACTAATCTCTATTTAAGCCATGCAGATCTACTTGATAAAATAATCCAAGCTCATAATAAAGAAGGTTAAATTATTCTAAATTTTCGATATTGTGTGTACCTATTCAATTTTCCCAGAAGGTATTTTCAATGGGAAAGTTTAGGAAGCACTTGAAATCATTTATAATTTCGAAAAAAATTCAATGAAAATTCCTTGGAAAATATTAAGATTTGCCAAGTTATTCTTAGAAGAATTCTTATAATGCCTTTCTATAAGGAATGCAATTTCAAATTAGAGGATAGTTGGAATTCTTGACCTAATTACATAAGGATATTATAGGATCTTTATAAATATTGGTCTACAGATTTTATTTAATAGAATTTTCTTTACATTCTAATATGAATATGAATAATGATTTAGACAATCTTTTTAAATTAACACTAGCCTATGTTGAAAAGGCATGTAAAGTGGCGGGTAGTGCTTTTCAAGATGATCCTTTCCCGATATTTGTATATCCTGATGAGAGAGAAAGAAAACAAAAACTACAATATGGCTTTTATATGATCTATAAGTATGGAATAAGAAATGGAGTAGCTTATGCTACATCTAATAATTTAGAAGGAATTATAATATGGCTACCCCCTAATAAGATTTACCCCTCCACTTGGACTATGATGAAAAATGGTGGTTTTCATGCAATGCGTAAAGTAGGTTTAAAAATGAAAGCTATGAAAAGAACTATGGCTGTTTTTAAATATGAGGAATCTACCCATAAACATCTTGTTCCCTTTGAACATTGGTATCTTCAAAATATTGCCGTTAAACCAGAAGAACAAAGAAAAGGATATGGAGGCCTACTCTTAAGCGCTATGATTAAAAAAATTGATAGTGAAGGTTTACCCATTTACTTAGAAACCAATAATGAAGAAAATTTGTCATTTTATCAGAAATATGGATTTGAAATACTTGAACATGTAATAATCCCTGAAACCGATGTACCTCTTTGGTGTATGTTAAGAAAAACAAAATACGTATAGAATAAACTCAATGATAATATAACAAGCAAAATGATTTTGGTTTTTTATATGTGAATTTCTATGGTACTTTCCCCTATTAATAAAGAGTTCAAATTCAATTATAAAACTCTTTACATTTAAGTCATAAGATATGATTTATTAAAAATTATTTTTTGTTAAATTCTGAATTATTTCTCATAATAACCATCTTTATATATTGTAGTTAATTTTTATTTATTAATGAAAGTTGTGAAAATTTTTTTCATAACTTAAAGGTAGAAAACTATAAAATGGGAAGTTTTATGGAACAATCGGAAGGAATAATAGAAAATAAAGAATTCTCTACACATAGTATGCCAGAAAGTATAGTAGAACTTCATACACTCGAGGATTTTGATAAATTATCAAATATTTATCCTAATAAACATATTATTATTGATTTTTGGGCAGTTTGGTGTGGACCCTGCATGTTTTTTGGACCAATATTTAAAAAGCTTCAAGAAGAATTTTTTAAAGATTTCATATTCGCTAAAGTTAATGTAGATGAAAATGGTCTATTAGCAAGGCAATATGGCATAACAGCTATTCCTACAACCCTTATTATTAAAAGTAAAGAAATTACTAACAAGGTTGTGGGTGCTATGAACTACGATAGTATGAAAGAATTACTAGAAAAATTAAAAGAATAAATATTTACTTATTTACTTTTTTTTATTAAAAAAATAATTATTTGTGAGATCTAATGGAAGTAATTGATAACCAGCTAAAGGAGTTTGTAGAAATTGATAAGTTATTAGATCAAAAGCAAATTTTCTCAAGTGACCGGTTATTTAAATGTATACTTGGGTTGAATAAAACAGAATCTAAATTATTTGGATATCTTTTAAAAAATAGTGATGTTGGAACATCAGAATTAACAGAAAAATTGGAAATGGATCGAAGTTCAATACAGAGAGCTGTTCAAGCTTTATTAGAGTTAAATCTTATTAAACGTAAGTCAATTTCTATGAAAGATTATATAGAAAGCAAGCAGTTAAAAAATAGTAAAAAAAAAGGATATCTTTATGTGTATAATGCGAAAAACATGGATTCAATAAAGGTTCAATTTAAAAAGTTATTAGATAAGTGGTATAACTCAATGTTAAACTATATTGAAAATCTTGAAAACCTATGTGAATGTTGCGATTTCAAGTTTAAACCATGTTAAAATTATTTTAGAAAAAAAATAGTTAAAATATTTAAATTATTAAATTTATTTTGCAGATTCATCTTCTTCCATAATTCCAAGTTTATTACCCTCTGTATCCTTAAACATATAGATGTATCCAACACCAGGAACAGTTATTTTAGGAGACTCAATTGATCCACCACTTTTTTCAATATTGATTCTAGCTTTCTTTACTGACTCTACATGAATATAATTAAAAATTTGGTCGGTGGGAGCCTCTCTCTTTTGTAATCCTCCATTTATACCTTCTTCATCCTCATCTCCTGCTTCAATTACCCAATATTCAAGAGGACCTTCCCATTTTTCAATTTTCCAATTAAAAGCTTTTTCATAAAAAGTTTTTGCCCTTATAGGATCATCTGCATTAATTTCAAAATGATGAATTTTTGGCAAGTTACCACCTCGGATAGATTTATTTTTAAATTCTAACGTTGTTCAATTATGACATAATTAAAATACTGCTCTATTTAAATTCCTACCCAGTACTATAAAACAGACTTGATATTATCACAGATAATATCACAGTATTACGAGGATTATCCCTTGATATATATATTAATTCGTAAAAGTGCCCTTTCACGAAGATTAAATAGATTTAAATTTTTGATATTTTGATTATAGTAGAAAAGTATGCTCCTGATAATTCTGATTCTTCAGGTTTATCTGGAGTTAAAAAGTTTACATTCTTATACTTATTATTAGTGAAAGGTAAACCTGAATATATTAAAGCAGTACCTGGTTTTAAATTACTTTTTTTATCTAGGACATATTTTGCTTCATTTAAATTATTAGATACCAGAACTTCTTTGTTAACTTTTAATCCAAGTGATTCGATATCAATGGGGTGCAAAAAAACTTTGCGAAAGTCATTTTTAAATTTTCTATGAATTTCACCAAATTGAGAGTGAATAAAATATTTATGAGATGGGGAAAGTAAGTAAAACTCATCCTTATTTCGATGTAGCAAAATATCTATTTTTGAGTCAAATAACTTGATATGAGAGCTGGTGATTTGAATTTTCCCATTAGAAGTAGGGAATTTAAAATCATTGAATGGGATATCCTCTGGTTTAAATGGGATAAAATATCCATCATTAGTTAAACTATTTCGAATTTCCTCGGGCAATAATTGAAGGCAATGTTCAACCATTTCTTTCTGAGTTTCTTGAAATATCGTATTATCTACCCATCCAATCTTTTTAGCTAATAGTTGGAAAAACTCATAATTTGAGAGACAATTAGGATATGGGCAAGATCCTCCTTGGTTTATCGAAATCCCTGGCATGAAATAAGAAGTAACTAAATCATCGCATTCAAGATCGAATTTAGCGGGGATAACAATATCGGCAAATTTCGTGGTTTCGTTTAAAAACATATCTATAACAACTGTATATAATTCATTACGGAATAATGATTTTCGTACTATATTTTGATTAGGAAGGGAGTTTGCTAAATTAAGATTATACACAAATAGCATCTTATATTTATCTGAATTTAAGGAAGACCCAAGATTTACAAGAGGAATGGTCCTTTTAGAGGGATATTCTTTTGATAAAGTTATATATTCAATAAGAGGATATTGAAATGCTTTATTAAAATCGCTCTGAGAATAAAGAAAACCTGTGCCCGGTTTAGCTAAATTCCCCAAGATAATTTGTATTAAAGCAACCGTATTTAATATTTTTCCACCGAAGAAATACTTTTGGATTCCGAATCCTGCGATAATAAGAGTTTTTTGTTTATATTTAATAAGTAAATCTACGAATTCTTGGAGAGTTTTTTTATCTACTCCCGTTTGAGATATCAACTTGTTATCATCAACAGTTTTAGCTACTTCAAAAAGATCATCGTAATTTTCAACATGTTGTATAATAAAATCTTTATCGTACTTTTCTGATGTAATGATTTTATTTAAAATAAATTTGACAATCAAATGGTCAGTGCCAGGGAACGGTTGCACAAACAAATGAGCATCATCAACCAAGGGTGTTCTTATCGGATTCACAACAATTATAAATGAACCATTTTTTATAGCATTCTTAACGAAAAAGTATGCATGATTATTTCGATCAGATAAATTAGTTCCCCAAACTATAATTAATCGATTTTTAGGGTTAAGAATTTGTAGAGGATTTGTAGTAGAATATGTACCAAACAATTCTTCTAAAGCGGAGCAACCTGCCTCATTACAAATCCCTTCATTTGTAATTGTAGCACCGAATTTACCAAAAAATCTAAATGGAGCATATTTTGAAACTAAACCATTGTTCCCCGCATAATATGCACATAATACAGAAGACTGACTAGAGTTATTATCAACTTGTAGCAATTTTTTAGCAACTAGATCTAATGCATTCTCTAGGTTAATTGATTTAAATGAATTATTGCCTTTAGGACCTATGCGAATTAAAGCTGTTTTTATCCTTTGAGGATGATAAAGTAATTTTTCTCGCTGATTTAATTTCGTGCAAAAGACCCCTTTAGTAAACGGATGGGCTTTTAAAGGTTTGGCGGTAAGAAACTTCTTCTCGGAGGCGTGGTCGTTCCATTCTCCAATAAAAACGCATGTCCCATAACAATCTTTAGAACAAGTTCCATATCTCCTAATAATTTCTATCTTTTTTCTCAATATTATAGACTCCAGACTTAAATTTCATTTTTTATAATTTTACTTCTATTAAAAGTGAGATAAAAATCTTAAATATTCTTCTTAGAAATAATTCTTCTATAAATAAAAAAACCTTATAATCCTTAAAATCTCAATTTAAATTATGAACTATTTTACAAAGGAAACTCTATTATCAACTATAGGAGATCAGACAACTCTGATACAATTGGGATCAGATGAAAGCTCAGTTATAATTTCCGAGTTTGGAGGACGTCCTTTAGGAATCTTTCCAAGTAATGATTGCTATAATTTATTATGGATTAATCCTAATATTAAAGAAATTATTAAATCAAGGAATTGGCAGATCGGGGGTGACAGATATTGGATTAGCCCCGAAAGAGATTTTTTCTATAAGAATCCAACAACATGGGAAGATTGGTTTTGTCCTGAAGGATTAGATCCAGCAAATTTTGAATTACTAGCTAGTTCAGAAACTTCTTGTACTGTGTCTAGTGGAATTTTTATAACAAATCAAAGTACCAAACAGGGATATCAGGGAGAAATCAGCCGACAATTCAAAGTTATAAAAGAACCATATTGGACAGGAGTTCAATATTGTGGAGTTGAAACTTTAGATGATTGTGTTTTTTATAGATCTAATCTTAATGTTAATGGATGGAGTTTAGCAACGGTTATTAGTGGTGGCCGAGATAATTCTGGAACTGTACTAATTCCTACGCTCTCCAATCCCAAACCAATATCATATTTTCGAAAAATTCCCGAGGATCGTTTGAAAATTGGAGAAAATTATATGTCATTTAAGATCGATGTGGATGATATTTATAAACTAGCTATTCGACCTGAAGATATAAATTTCAAAGTTCCTGCCAAGATCGGATATGTGTTACAATTGCCAGAATCGGAAGATTATGGATTCATTGTAAAATTGTCTGATGATATTCCAAAAAATCAGAATGAATGTTTTGACATTTCTCGAGATCATCCTGATTCAGAGATTGGAGTGATCCAATCATATAATTCTGAATCACCAAATAAGCCACAACTTAATTTTGGAGAAATAGAGCTCCAATTAACCCCTTTTAAAACCATTGAAAATGCATCTCATGGAAAGGCTAAACATCAGCTCTTTAGTTATATTGGTACAAAAGAAGAGATATTAAATGTTGTAGAAAAATACCTTGAAATTAATAATCCTTTTCTCTTCTAAAATCTTCTTTAAAAACTCAGAACTTTTATTGTATTTTTTTATTAATTTATCTAACAGATAATCATCATATATAGCACATTTTTTTTTTAATTTACAAACTTTACTATTAGCGAAAATATTAAATATTTCAAAATAATCTTTTTAGTTATTCCAAAATTTTTGTTAGGGTAATCTAAATGAAAAAAAGACTAGTGATATGTTTTTTAATGCTGGTAATCGCTTTTAGTTCTAAATTCTCATCAACAGAAATTAGATCCAATAACACTGAACATTCATATTATTCTGAAGATATTAATCCAATTCTATCAAATGGGGTTGATGTTGCAGATGAATGGTATCTAACCGAAGGTTCTGCAGGTTTAGATATAGCCTATGATGTAGCTGTTTCCTCATCAACAGGATACATTTTTATTGCTGGAAGTGAAACTTTTTATGGAGATAGACTTTCAGGTTCTATAAGAATCTTTAATAGCTCTCGTTCTCCAAAGGAAATATATAGTACATTTAGTTATACTCATGATAACCATTTTTATGCGCTTATAACTGATTCCTTTGGGGATGTTATTGCGGTAGGAGATTATTATCAAGAAGGTATAGGATTTTATTGCACGTATCTAGTGAAATTCAATAGTACAGGGGGAGTGATATGGGCAAAGACATATGGAACAAATACAGAAACAAAGTGTTATGGAATAACAGTTGATTTATCAGATAATATCTATTTAGGAGGAGAAGTAATAAATCCAAGTAGAGGAACATCAGATATGTGTGTAATAAAATTTAATTCTAGTGGTGACTTTAAATGGATTCGTACTTGGGGAGGAAATTTTCCAGATCAATGTTTTGATGTTGCAATAGATTCATCAGGAAATATATTTTTAGCGGGAAATACTTGGAGTTATGGTTTAGGAGCTTCAGATATGTGTTTGGTTAAATTTAACAGCTCTGGAGATTATAAATGGAATACAACTTGGGGAGGAATTTCCCTAGATTTCTGCACCTCTATTGCGGTGGATTCGACTAAAAATATCTATTTAGCAGGATATACCTTATCTACTTTTGCCGATTATGATATATGTTTAGTGAAATATAATAGTAGTGGTGATCTACAATGGAATCGAACCTGGGGTGATGTTTTCGATGATTATGGTTTTGATATAGAATTAGATTCCTTAGGGAATATATATCTTGGAGGAGAAACAAGAATTTTTGACAGAGATTGGTCAGATATGTGTTTATTAAAATATAATACTAGCGGTGATTTACAATGGTTTTGTACGTGGGGAGGAGATAGCGAAGAAACTTGCTATGGAATTACGATAGATCCTGTAGGGAGTATTTATCTCGCAGGAAAGACACGGAGTTACGGTAATGGATTTTTTGATATGTGCATTGTAAAATATAGTTCAAAACCGAAGATAACAATAATTTCTCCAAAAACTAATGGATATCATGGTGCTATTTCTCCCTATTTCGCGCTTTCTATTTTTGAACCTGATTTAGATAAAATTTGGTATACTATTGATGAAGGGATCACAAATATAGCATGCAACTTAACAGGACAAATTGATCAAACCGAATGGGATGAGAAAGATGATGGACCTGTTATACTTAGATTTTATGCTAAAGATATTAAAAACAATGAAGCCTTTTCGGAGATAAAAATCACAAAAGATACGATCCCTCCCAATATAACTATTCACAAGCCCCTCCCAAACACAAGATATATAACGGGGAATCCGTGCTTCCATGTTTTAATTGAAGAAATAGGTTTGAATTCTAGCTGGTATACGATTGATAATGGTCTAACTAATATAACGATTTATAATATTGACCCATATCATTTTAATGATATTTTTGGATTTATAAGTGAAACTGAATGGTATATTGCACCGAAAGGAAGAATCACTATAACTTTTTATGCAAAAGATGCTGCGGGAAATATTGCGAGTGCATCTGTAAATGTATATAAGGGTTCTAAGCCATTCATTCCTGGATATAATTTAATTCTAATAATTGGAATAATAAGTGTAGGATCAATTATTCCAATTATGAAATTAAAGAGACGGTAAAAATAAATTATTAAATTTTTTTCTTTTTCTATTAGAGTTAATCTAGTTAATGGGAGAAATAGAAATATTAAAAAAAATATAAGAATCAGATCTTTAACTTGCTTCTCCAGAATTTTATTTTATTTTTCAATTCTTCTTTCTCAGAAGTACCTAACAAACTAGGATTCCTTTGGAGAGGCGCAATACTCATTCGTATTTGTCTTAAAACTGCACTAAATCCTTTTTGTTCAAGAATATCATCTTGGAGTTTTTGTAAGCTAGAAGCTATATCAATTCCAGTCATGTTTGCAAGATTATTTAGTAGATTATCAAACTGGACAGAAAGACTAACATCAGCAGGAATTGAAGGCGTTTTAGGCATAAACGGTTTAGGTTCTACAATTGGTGATTCAATTGTCTTAGGAGGTTTTTCGGGTATAATTGGGGATTCTTGTATAGGTTTAGAGAGAAGAGGTTTAGTTTCTTTGGGTATTTCAACTGGGATATTTGATATTACTTCTGATTTAGGTAATACAGGTTCAGTAGTTCTTTTTATTCCCTGAAGGAGCTCAAATTGATCAATTTTTACGCTTTGTATCCAGACATCTTCTAAAACTGCTGCAAATAATTTCACATGTTCTTCCAACACAGATCCCATTCCAGCTATTTGAATCTCGCCTTTTTCTGTTTCAGATACGACACACACTACGACTTCTTCGAAATCTTTATTTATAGACCACAAATTTTCTCTGGTATAATGTCTTATCACAATATTTGAGAAATCTTTGATTTGATTGAATCTCATCTGATCATCAGGATTTGTTAGGTCAAAATTTGTGGAAATTCTGATATTAATATGCGTTTTAAGTTTAGAAAGTGCTACAAGATCAACATCTTTTAATTGAGGAGCGACAATATGAACCCGCATTTTTACTCTTGTTAGGGATTCATTAATTTGTGCTTTAATACCCTCAACACTTCTTACAAACCATACATCTTTAAAGCTTAACATTGATGCTTGTTTTGAACGTTCCCAGAATTCATTCATGGTTAATTCTGCACCATCTAATTGAGTAATTATGTTATTTATAATATCATTTTGAATAGATTCAAAAATCTCTTTCCGAAACATATCCTTTAATTCTTCGATACCTCCAATGATTTCATCATAAAATCCTGAGACTCTCGCTTCCAAATCTTCTAATGTGTTTTTTAATCCCCCTTCTATATCAATAAATACTGAACCAAGATCCACACTAATCTCACCAGCAGTGCTAGTAAGAGTTCCTAGTTGTTCCATAACTCTATCAAGCATATTTTGTGTAGTTTGCGCAAATCTATTACCAAAGTATTTTGTTATTTCTTGAAATTGCTCAGAAATTACTTTCGACACTATTTTTTCAGCCATATTTTTCAATGCGCCAACTCGAAACTGTTTTTCAAATCTACTTGATATTTCAGTCTTCATTGCATCTAAACGACTTTCCATAGCCCCAAATTCTTTGGTTACCTCGGAGGGAACAATTTCTTTTAAATTAGCTATAAACCTTCTTACATCTTGGAATCTATTTACTTGCTCAATAGCGCTATCAAATTTATCAAATTGAGTTTTAATCTGTGCTGGTAATTTTGTTTTCATAACTTGTATATATGTTCTGTAATCGTCTAATTTCTTAAGTTTTGCTGAATGTTGACCTAATGAATCAAACCGTTTTTGTAAATCCTGAGGAGCAGCTTTTTGAAATGTCTTGATGGTTTCCTTAAACTGATGAATCTGCCCTAAAAGTGCAGCATAAGGGGGTAATGCTTCATATACAGGAGTTTTACCAGGAATCTGTTTCAGAAGACCTTTTTGAAATAAGTTATCAGCGATTTGAGTTGCTCTTTCTTCAGAAACATTGGCAATAAGAGAAATCTCCCCAACCATTACAGGACCTCTTCCTGTAATCTTAAAATAAGTATTTACTTCATCATGCGCTAATCCAATAAGTTCTAAGACTTGTTTTGTTGATGAATCTTCATCAAATGACAAATTGAAATCAACCACCTATTTTTTAAATGCATCTTCAAGAAATTCTAAATGTTTTATAGCCACATTTTTGGCTAATGTTCCTTCCATTCTATACTTTCGTATTTTTTCTATTAAATATTCTGGATAAAAAGTATGCGGATCAATATCTGATAATAAAAAGATCCAATCACTATCTTTTTCATCCTTTATAAAGGTAACAATATTATCATTTTCTAATGACCTTAGAAAACTCCCTACTTCTTCAACGCTTTCTCCTGGACCTTTTGGTATTTTATTCAAGGGATATGCCTTCTCTCTTAATAGCGTTATAAAATCATATTTGTCTGGATTAATCATGTCTTGAGCAATAATTAAATTGTCTTGTAAATTTGGCTCGTAATCTTTAAAGAATTTTGCTATTTTTTCAAGATATTTAGTAGCCAATTCAGGGGTAGGAAGAAGTTTTTTAGCATTTTCAATTAATTTGGTAACAGGCGTTCTCATTAACACAAAATCTGTTTGGAGGAAAAAAGTAATATCGGTATCTCCTTCAACCCAATCTTGTTTTATTAATCCTGTTTTGATGAAGGGGTCTATAGTTATTTCAATATTAGCTACTATTTTGTGTAATTTTTCTTCTAAAATCGCTTGTAGTTCTCTTCTAGATAACGCTCTATCTTGTAAAAGCTCAAGGATTGTTCTACTTTTTTCATTATAATAGATTTGGGCAAGTCTTTGTTCCTTAGATAAATCTTTCAATCGTTCCATAAAAAGCAGTGAAGTTTTTAAATAACCTTTCAATTCTCTAATTATTTCATATTGTTGCGATATATTCGTGCCCATTCGGTTTAAATAATCTAATATTGTTCTATTAACTTCTTGTATAACTGCTTCTCCAAACATATCAGGATCTTCTCCTAATTCTAACATTAGATTTATCATTATCGGTGTCGTAGACTCCATTCCCGTAAAATAGCTTGACACATTAGAATGTGCTTTCTCTAATCTTACCAAAACATTGCCTGCTTCGCCAGCACCTGTGACATGGGCATAGAATACACGCATCATGTCATCTAAATCTACACTTAGCTTTTCTGGATGACTTAACTTGACTCTTAAACCCTCATCCTCTGTCCATTCAATTATTACATAACCTATAGGCATAAATTTTTCACTGTCTTGTTAAATTTAATTATATATTTTTTTTTATGATTCTTTATATTCACTTATTTTATTTTCCGATAATTTTGGTTCAAATTCAATAATCGCTTTTTGATCTTGAATTGTAGATTTGATAATTTCTTCCCTTTTTCCTATTGAAATTGGTTTTATTTTCTTTTCTTTCCTAATTTTCTTTCTTAATTTTCGTATCTTCCTCACTTTTGGAGGATATTTGAAATGGGTTTGATATAATGTGAAAAACATAACAAGACCAATAATTCCACCTACTAATACATATATTAACCAACTTAAATCAGGCCCAGCACTTACCGTAGGACGACTCACAATTAAAGTTATTTCTTTACTTTCAAAATCATATTCATCGCCCCCAAAAGCAGTTATCGTTATAGTATATGTGCCTTCTGGGACATTTTCCAAAAAACCTTCATAAGTACCATCATTATTAGTATCATTAAGTTCTCCTTGACCATAAGCCCATCTGTATGTAACTATTACATCTTTGATGGCACCTCCGAAATAAGTATCAATCAAAGTTACCTTTAATGAGACATCATCTCCGGGTTTAGCAGTTATTTGAGAGGAAATATTGATTAGTGTGCTTATTCGGTTAATAGTAATATATGGATTAATTGTTTGAATTTTATAATTTGTTGCACGAGCTATAATTGAAAATGAGTTCACCCTAATTCCTAACCCAATAGTGTCTAATTCGATATAATATTGTTTTAGAGCGTCATCTCTAGTCAAATTTGTTGATATTCCCTCCCCTATAAGTTCTACTATAGCATTTGGGATATAAGTTCCAGTTAGTTCTGTATATTTTACAGTTATATTTAATTTTTCTGTTATAGTAAGGTTAAAAACGGGATTAGACGTCTTATCTTCCCCATTTAAAAATAGTTGTAGCACTGTTGCTTTTTCACCTACTTCAATGAAAAAGTTAATTGATTGAGGTTTGTAATTTTCCTTCTGTGCAAAAACAGTAACTGCAGTAATTCCCTGATCTAAAACATCTGCTCCTATAATTTTAGTATATTGATATCCTGTATCATTTAAAGTAAGACCTAATCCTGTTAAATTAACTGTGGCACCAGCGAGATGGTTATTTGTTAAGTTATCTCTATATTGAACTGTAATATTTATAGTTTCACCAAGTTCAACATGAACAGAATCACTATAATTCGTTGGATTTTGATTGACAAATAATTTTAAATAGGTTTCTAATTCAGTTATTTGGACCCTAATTAAGACAGATTGGGCCTCGTATTGATATTTATCTATTGAAATAAGTAGAGATTGAAGAGTAAGTGAATTATAAGCGGATGTATTACACTCCAATTCATACTGTCCTATAACGGGTTGAATTAAGTGATAATCGCCCAACCAATCAATCGAAATATTATCTTTAGCATCTATTCCAAATCCTGTATTTTTTTCAGTATAGTTAAATTTCACTGTAAAATTATCATTCCATGAGCGTGTAAAAAAATCTTTCTCGACTGTAAGAACAGTTTCTTTTACTACTTCAACAGTAATATTTACTTCTTTATTCAAATAATAATCATGTTCAGCATAAATTGTTATAGTATTATTACCGGCACTAGCTTTGCTTGCGTTAAATTCATACAAGTAATAACCTGGACCTATTTCACTTAAAGGTTCAGGAGACCCTGTATAATCTGTATATACAGTAGCATTTTCTATAGCTTTATTGTTTATTAAATCATTATAAGAAACTTTTATATTTATCACTCTATCATCAAAAACATTTTCAATGAAATCTATACCTTGATCAGGTTCGAGAGTGGAATCATGAATTACTGTAAACTTTTTATAAATAATTCCAGTTTCATTTAAATCATTGGATGAATACGAATTATTCCACAAAATAATTGCTTGGTATTCTCCTGCCTTATAACTTGGAATATCGGTATCAGGTATCATAAAAGGATCAAAGTAAACCATCCCATCACCATTAACTTGCTTTATCTGATTTTCTGCTGCCCAAATTGTACCATCTGGAAATCTTATATATAAGTGCGCCATTGTTTGTCCAACATACCCAGATATATCCAGTTGAGGACTTACAATTTTTCCAGTAATATTAATATATTCTCCGCTTAAGAAAGTATTGTTAAGTTCCCATGGTCCTGTAATTGTAGGCCCATTATAAATATCTAATTCAGAACAATAATTTGGAGATTCTGCTTCTAACTTCCAAAACATATTTGTATTGCTTGTGATGGAACTTGCAGGAATATTTATTACTTTTTTGTTTCCATATGTCCTAATAGAAGTTTGGCTGAAGGGAACTGTGAATTGAGAAAAAGATAATTTAGTTAAATTATAATCCAAAGGATATTCAATGGTTATATTCGTTTCTTCATATCCTGCCGGGATCTCCATATGTGCATAAGTTGTCCAATTAGAGTTGCTGTTATTAGATGAAATAAATGAAGATCCTTGGTATATCAAGCTGGGATCAGCAGTATAGTATGTTTCAGGAGTCAATCTAGTCGTAAATAAATTTAGATTTGCATCTAATTCAATTTTATAGCTGATTATATTCCCATCATTATCATAAGTTAGTGGCCAGTTGGCATTACTACTGAAATTCGCTATTACAGATGATTGAAGGCTTCCATTCCAATTACCTAAAACACCAAGATTGCCTTCACCATAATTTGCATTATCCTTTACATCTTTATCATTTAATTGTAATTCTAGTTGAGAGGGTTTAGCTTTAGATTTTACGATTAATGATACATTATCGAAGAGTACAGTATAGTAAGCATAATAAGCACTTGGAGCAGTTCCACTAACTCTTTTAAATTCAAAAGTAACATTTAGATTTTTCACTCCTGCAGGAAAGATTTGGGTATCTTGACTATCTATGTAAATAGGATATGGATTATACCATTGACCATTAGAATTACCAGATGCATCTATCATTGATTGAAGTCCATTACCCCAAATGATTTTATCATTGATAATAATTTGTAGTACCCAGTGATTATTATAACCATCACTATATTTTGGAAATGCTGCAAAACTTAACCATGCTTCGTCTACATCGCCTCTATCTATTTGAATATTCGTTTCCCACCAACATTTATCCCCAACATCATAAGAACCAGAGTCATCCTCAACCCTTAATTCTAAGCAATCTTCAAAACCTGATGTAGAGGTTGAACCATCAAAATAATTACCACTTGTGGGATTATTGTGTGGACCAATATCTCCATCATAGAATGTCCAATTAGCAATATACTCACTATCATTAGTTCCAGATGGAGAGCCACCAAAATTACCGGCATGAAATGTTCCATTAATCCAATTTCGTGTATCATATAAATTTGTTATTGTGGAATTCATTTGATAACCCATCCATTCGTCATATAATTCTACTTTAGCATGAGTATCATCATAAGAATTATTAGTAAAACTAACTGCTAAATTAGATTTGGTATAATTAGCATAATGAGTCACGTTCCAGGGAGCTCCGATACCACTATAAGAATTATCATCGTCTAGGTTTTGGGTTGCTAGATTTGTAAACTCGAAATCATTAACGTTATTTTGATCACTAATATTTTGAGTAAAGTTCATATCAATATTTCTTAAGAAAGAAATTAAAAAGAGACTGGTAAATAAAAATGATAAAATCAATAACTTCTTTTGACTATGCTTTTTCGACCTTGATAACTTATTTTGTCTTATTGCCAATTTTACACACCCATATTATGTTTATATTGTCTAAAATCTTAAAAATTTTAAAATTGGTTAAAGTAAATAACTTTCCTTTAATTTGAAATAATTTTACTTGATTTATTTCCAATAATTTTTTACTTAATTTTTTACATGTTATTAGAGAAATTTAGATTAATAATAGCAATCTGATATATAAAAATCTTCTTTTTATATTCGTAATTACAACTTATATCTCTAACTTATAAAATTCTGAAATATTTAAGTGATATCTGAAATAAAAATTATTCTTTAAAAAACACTCTTAACAAAACCTCCATCAACCTGAATTACAGTCCCTGTAATAAAACTAGCTTTATCTGAGGTTAAAAATACAACTAAATTTGCTAATTCTTCAGGTTTTCCTAAACGCCCTAATGGTATAGGATCTATCCAAAATTTTTCAACTTCCTCTAAAGATTTCCCTGTATCTTGGACTGTTTTATTTATTAATTCTTTCATCCGATCGGTAAGAGTTGGACCAGGGCATACAACATTAACTAAAATATTATATTTTCCATATTCATTCGCTAGTGTTTTAGCAAAACCTACAACTCCCAGACGCGTGGTATTTGATAAGACCAAATTTTCCAAAGGTTGTTTCACAGAAACCGAAGTTATAGCAATAATTTTTCCAAACTTTTGTTGCTTCATGATCGGAATTACTAAATTTGTTATTTTGATGAAAGATAACAGGTTTAAATCTATGGAATTGGACCAATCCTTCTTAGTTATATTTTCTATAGAGTCTGATGGCGGACCTCCTGCGTTATGAACCATAATATCAATTTTTCCAAAGTTTCCTATAGTTCTTTCCACAAGGTTATTGATCTGATCGTCGTACTTTAAATCAGTAACTATGGGAAACACGCTATTTTCATTACTAGGAGATTTTAATTTCTCTATTTTTTCCTTCGCTTCCTTTAGATTTTCTTTAGAACGGCTGCAAATCACTACATTAGCACCTTCTTGATAAAATCCTTTAGCACAAGCAAGTCCTAATCCTTTACTGGATGCCAAGACCAAGGCAACTTTATCCTTTAGCCCTAAATTCATATTCCATTACCTTTATTTTTTTTTCATTTAAGAATTTTGATTAAAATCTTTATATATTGAGCACTTCTCGTAGAATTGATTACATCTGATACAATTTTCAGCATCATTACAAAAATTTGAATAAAGGTATTTAACATCTCTTTTATTTAGCTTTATCATAACTCTATGAAGTCGCTTTTCTATATCATTTTTCATGTGTCTAAAACTCTATAATATTGATCAAAATTATTAGGAATTTAATATAAATACTTTAAAAATCTTTTCTTAAATCCAATTTTTCCTATTACTCATATGAAAGATTTTAAAAAGATAATTTTATAAATTCAAATAATTATAATAGTTTTAAAGATAGAAGAATATATTATATTATTAAGTATCGAATTACATAAAATTAATAAAAAAGGTGTGTAACAATTAGTATTGATACCAAAAGCTTCGATAATATCCTCAGCAAGATTATAAAAAGTGAGAGCGGTATCAAAAAAGTAATTTTGGTTGATAGAACAGGTCTCACGATCGCAAGCGTCTCTAAATTCTCTTATTTCCCTGCTGATGTTGATGGAATTGGCGCAATTGCCTCTGCTGTGTTTTGTGCTAGTGAAGAGCAAGGAAAGAATCTTGAGCTTGGAAATCTTGAAATTGTAACTTCCGAATTCTCGGGGGGCAAAATTTTCGCGTCGAGCTGTGGCCTTAAAGGAGTACTTACTTTGATATCTGATCCTGAGATCAATATCGGTTTAATTAGACTCATCTTAAAGAGATCTGGAGATGAATTAAAAGAAATTTTGGACGAATTCTTAGCTGAAGTTCCAGAGACCTTAGACAGTGGTTTGGATCTTTCAGATCTGGACTCACTAACACCTGATTAATTAAGTATCGAAATTTCTTCTTATCATTAGTATATCTTAGTTAAGTTCTTTAAGATTTTATTTTATATATTGAATAAGATTCATTCTTTTCTGTAATATTAATCTTTTATTGAAAGTTCGAATAAAACCTCCACCGAGCTTATTTCACTTATATTTAGAAATAGAATTGAAAAATAATAAACTAATATTAATTAAAAAAATATATTTAACTATAAATTTTTAAATCCAAAAGCATATTTCTTTGGATTTAAAATAAAATCCACCAGGAAAGCATCAAATCCCTTTTCATTCTTTTTTTCCATTTTTAATTTCGCCTAATAAATTAAATATTTTATATCTTTTTTGGTTTTCTTTAAATTCCTTAACACATTTTGCATATAATTCTTTACTCATAATTATTGACCCCCATTTAATTATTTATACATATTTTTTAATTATATTGTTCCTAACCTTGATAATTCCTTCCTTAACTTTTTTTCTCATTTTTCTAACCTCTTATTTCTTCTTAATTTTAATAATGAAAGAATTGCATATATAGTTCCTGATTAAGAACTTTTTATGAAGTTCGAAGGAAAAAGAAAGCTCTTAAACTCGGTTTCAAGATGCATTCTTGATTGTCGTATTAACTTTTTATTGAAATGTATCAAATTTTTTTGATCTTATCTTTGATTAAACCGAAATTTCAATAAAAATATTTAAATTTTATGCGAAATAAGAAAATCTTATCTTATCACAAATTTGTAAGATATTCTCAATAAGGTGCGAATCCTTGAAAAAAGAAAAAATAATAGGTTTGGTATTTTCACTTGTTCTGATTTCTCTTGTGATAACCCAAGTGGTTATAAATTATCCAGGTGTAAATTATTATGAATCCAATGATTATGTTATGGATGTTTATGTTGAAAATGACATAGCTTACTTGTTTCGATCTGAAAGTGGATTAGTAATTATGGACGTATCGAATCCTTCAAAACCAAGCGAACTCAGCCGTATTTCTACATTAAATGGTAATAACCTTTATGTTGATGGCAATTATGCGTTTTTTACTAAAAATGGGAAGATTAAAATAATTCAAGTTAGCGATCCATCGAATCCATACCTAGTAAATAAATCAGGTTTTGAAATTAGTGATATTGATGGAATGTATATTGATTTTCCTCTCGCCTATCTAATTCATTCTTCTGAATTATCAATAGTACGTATGGGTCCTTTTTTCAATTTTTCTGAGATTGGTCATATTGGTTTAAACTGTAGTTTAGATGATATTCAAGTTGATGGTTCGATTGCATACATAGCTAGTTATCATGGTCTGAAGATAATAGATCTTAGTAATTTAACAAATCCAATTGAACTTAGTCAATATACTCCTGATGATTATGATGATTGGTATCGCAGATGTCTTTTTAAAGATGATGTAATATATGTGGTAGGAGGATGGGGAGTGAATAAGGAATATATCGATATTATAGATGTATCTAATCCATCAAATCCAATTAAACTTGGTCATTATAAAGACATGTATGGTTATCCTGAAGATTTGGCTATCCATGATAATATTTTATATGTTGCTAATCTTCGTGGTATTTCACTTATAGACGTTTCTAATCCTTCAAAACCCGTTCAATTTGATCAAGTTAAGCTTACTGATGCTAGTGATTTATATATCGAGTATCCAATCGCATACGTAGGATGTAGTTATAGTGGTTTCAAAATTATTAATATCTCTAATCCTTCTTCATGGGATAATATCCCTATAATTCTAAATTTCATCATTACGATGATTAGTCTCGTGTATGTGGCTGGTATTATTCTTTTCAAATTATTAATAAAGAATAAAGAGGTAAAGAGGTGAATACCGTGGAAAATTCTCAACATAGTTTAAAAAAGGATGAAATTAGATATGGACATGGGATAGCTGCTGGAGTAATTTCAATAATTTCTGTAATATTATTCATTGAACTCAAAGGATTTCTCAATGAACCATTTGCATTTGATTATTATCAAATATCATACATAATTATAGCTGTTTTAACTTTCGCCTCTTTAGTTTGTTCAAGATTTTATCTTCTACCTGGATTGGTGATTATGACGGTTGCTTTTGTAATGGCGGTAATTAATGCATTTCTCTTTCTTTTCGTTGAATACTGGAAGTTTTGGAATGTAGCATTCACATTGATCCATTTGTTGTTTGTTATCACCTTTCTTCTAATCGGTATTAACATAAGTAATCTCGCAAAAATACTAAGAAATAAATAATTTAAAAATTTTCATTTTTTTTTTTATTTTTAGTAATTTAATAGTATTCTCATTAAAAAATAGCATAAAAAGTAAAAAGAGAAGTGTGTATAACCCCCTAGTAATTACTACTAGGAGGTTATTTCACTTTTTTTGGTTAGATATGGAATATGGAAATGGAAATGAAAAATTAATGAAATAAGCGTGATAAATAATAATATCTTAAATAAAATTATTTGATTATATCTTTGATGACAGGATGACAAACAATACCATTCTTGATTATTTCTTCCTTGCTCTTTTTTCTCATATTTTTTTACCTCTTTTTTAAGTTTTTTTCTTAATTAAAATATGGATATAATTACATATATAGTTCTTGATACATAACTTCTCAAGAAGTTCGAAGGAGAAAGAAAGCTCTAGAAGAATTAAAACAAATCTCTAAATCACAGATAATTCCTCTAAAAAAGAGATTTGAATTATAAAGAATTTTAATATTTAACACCTGAAATATTTAAGTTTAAAACTTCGTTTATCTATTGCTAGTAATTGGTAATTTCACTTAATTCTAGAATTTAGAATTGAAAAATAATAAAAGAATATTAAGAAAAAAATAAAAAAAAATAATTAATTATAAGTCTTTTACTCCAAATTTATATTTCCTTGGATGTAAAAGATAATCACTTAGGGTTGCTTCCAATCCCTTTTCTTTCTTTTTTGACATTTTTAATTATCTCCATAACTTTTGTTTAAAATAATAAAAAAAAATTATTTGGTGATGCCACTAAAAATGGGATGGCAGATTATATCATTCCTAACCTTGATAATTCCTTTCTTAGCTGGTTTTTTCATTTTTTTTTACCTCGTATTTTATTAATTTTAATATAGATTTGATTACATATATAGTTCAAGATGCAGAACTTCTTATAAAGTTCGAAAGAGAAAGAAAGTATTCAAACTTATATAAAAAATCTATTAGTTAAAAATTTCGATCTATAAATAAAAAACCCAGAGATTTATCCTCCATTAGAAAAATATTTATTTCTACTGCCATAGATTTAAATATCAACATTTCTGTTTAATTTTTAGGCAGAAGCAATCTAAAATTTTGAATCCAACATTAAGATATTTTTAATAATTTTGCTTTATGAAAAAAGGTGAAATTGATCTGGGAGAACCGTCATTATTTTATGAGGAAGAAAAAGAGCCTGAAGAACAAGTTTTTAAGATTTTATTTACTGGATTAGACGGAGCCGGTAAAACAAGCATAATTTTAGCTCTCCAGAATGAATTTTCAAAAATATCTTCAGTAGAACCAACTAGAGGTGCTCAACGGAGAGTTTTTAAATTAATGGGAAGAGAGATAAGTGAATGGGATTTAGGAGGCCAAAGAAGTTATCTTATTTCTTATATAAAAAACCCAAGTAAATATTTTGGGGATACAGAAGTTGCTATATATGTTATAGACATTTTGGATGGTTCTCGTATTCTAGAATCATTAAGTTATTTACATGATGTTGTTGAGACATTTAGAAAATTGGATATACATCCCCCAATCAATATTTTCTTTCATAAATATGATCCCAAATTAATCCATAATGTTAAAGTTCAAATAGATAATGAGATCAACAAAATAAAGAATGAAATATTGGAAACTCTAAACTATGATGAGGTTTATTTTTTTGAAACTTCAATTTATAATCCTGGCACTCTCATAAACGCCATATCGAAAATTTTATTGGAATTATTTCCAAAGTCCCAGCTAATCCAAAGAACTGTTGAAGAATTTGCTGGAAAATTAAAATGTGAAAGTTTACTAATAATTAATAAAAATTCCATTCTTTTGGGTTCTTATTTTAAAGATCAAAATTCAAAACAATTATTACTTAATGCGATTGCCTATTTTTTAAGTCTTAACGATGTATTTGAGGGTATGCAGTTGGAAAAAAAAGAAGATCATATTATCGTGAAAAAATCAGAAAAGTATTTCTTATTCAAACCAATTATATTAAAGGAAGAAGATATTCAACATTATATACTCGTTTTAAAAAAACATGAGTCATTTGATATTTCAATGATTAATCAAAATTTTACTGTATTTGTTAAGATCTTCAATGATATTCTCAAAAACTAGCCTATTCAACTTTAAAAAGGTTGTGTGCTTTAACAATTGATTGCAAGCGATCAAGTTCGTGTCGTACTAATTTTAATTCTTTTTTAAGACCTTCTAATTCTTGTGTAAGATTCTGTTTTTCATTAGTCACCCCCATAACTTTATTATTCAACTTCTTCACTTCGAGTTCTAGATTTTTAATTAATTCAAGATGAGATTCATTGTCTCTATTTGATTGCAGAACTTGAAATTTTAATTTTTTATTAGTTTCTTTCATGTTATCGAGTTCTCGAGTGAGGTTCTCATTTTCAGCTTTAATTATTTTTATTTGATCAAGTAATTTTTCAGCGCCTTCTTCAATTTCCTTCTTATCATTTAAGGTGGTTTTTAATTTGGTGATACGTTCATCTTTCTGATCTAACGCCATTTTTTGTACATTGGTTAATCTCGTCAATTCTCTATTTTTAGAAGTTAAGGTTGCATTATATTCATTTAATTCGGCCATTTGCACACTCCAGCTTTCTAATTTTGAATATAATTCAGCTATTTCACTTTTTAAAGCTTCGACATTTCTAAGATGTTCTGTTCTATCAGAAACCAATAAAGAAACTTTTTGCGCAAGATCATCAATCTTTTCCTTTTTCTCTCCTATTTCTTGTTGCAATTCTTGCTTTTCCTGCCAGTAAGCATCAAGCTCACCTTTTTCTAATAATTCATAAGATTTAGTAAAGAGTTCATTGAATTTTTTATCTTTTCTTTTAGGTAATAATTCGAATGCAATTCTCCTTACTTGACCCTCAAAATTTCTTGGAAGGATATCCTCATCAGAAAGAAATACTGTAATTACATGATCTCCTTTCCCAATAAAATGTTTAGATGAATGTCCTGTAAAAAAACTTGCTACACTGAGATCACGTTTAATTTGCATTTCAAGATAATTTGGACCTGTTCTTACCCTTTTGTGTTCTTCAAATACAGTTGCTAGCATGGAGTCTGTTACACCGAGTTCATTACAAATATCTTCTGGATATTCTGTATCTATAGCTAATTCTGATTTCTTATCTAAATTCAGAATCACAATTCCTTGCAAGTTCTAATCCCTAACTAGCTAATTAATGAGTTTTTATTTAAGCTAAAATATTGTTTACTATAATATATATAATTTTACAAAAATATAAGAGTACTGCTGCTAGTCTAAATAATTTAAGAATAAATCTGCGCGAAAGTTTCTGTGGTTTTATTTAAATCCAAAGACAAATAAGTTTGTTTGAATAAAGAAGCAAAGAATGCTCTATCCTCTGGATTAAAATATTTGTATCCAAATTTCTTCCATTCCATTCTAGATTGTAATGGAGCAAAAATAGATAACTGATCTTCCACTAGATTCATCAATAACATATTCTTCTCCTGCTTATTTGTATTTGATATTAATGTTAACAAGACTTCATCATTAAAACTATCCCATGAGTCTTTAAATTGTAAACAGAGTTTTTTAATATCAAACTTATTCTCAGTTATTAGTTTTGCTATAGTATTTATCAAATTTTGAAAAGTACCTTCTTTATTTTGGTTGTATAAAGGATTAGAGACAATTAAACCGGGAGGACTTTTAAGATCTTTTTGGTATTGTGGGAGATTATATTCAGGTAAAAGCCGTAATTGATTTAATCCAAGTATATTTCTCACATCTGCAATAGTTCCACCTGTATCGAAGAATTGCTTGTTAATAACATAAATTAAAAGCTTCTCAGCATGCATGTCCCCAAAGTAAGGATAATCGGTCGCAAATAAAAGGTGCTCACTCCAAGTTCTATTATCTACTCTTTCTTTATTTTGTGAAATAAACCAATTTCGAAAACTTTCAAAGAAATTTCCTGCCCCTGCACCATGTAGCATAGAAAGATCTCCATATGTATTTGGTTGTACTACTGTTTCATATACTTCATAATCGTCAATATTACCTTGAGCAAAATGAGCTATAATTACTTTAAAATGGGGTAATAAATCAGGATATTTCGACTTTATTTCTCTTCTTGTTGCTTCTACTAATTTTCCAATTTCTAATATTGAACCTCTTCCTCGTGTATCAAAAATAACTGGCAAAGAATGGCTTGCGGCTTCTATAAGAACTTTAACGGCTTTCTCAGAGCTAATCTTATCAATCCACCCTTCTGATCGAGGATGTAATTTCAAACCACGAAGTCCTAACACTTCTCTTGCATAGGTGACCTCATTTACTGCCTTTTCACCTTCCATAGGATCACACCGACCATATCCAATGAGTTTCATGGAAAATGGAAACCGCGTAGTAAAACGAGATATATTGATATTACTCGCTCGATATAAGGCTTCAGGGCGTTTGTCTCTAAATACATCCTGAAAGGGAAAACAAACACCCTGATCTATCAGGGAGTAAAATTTAGATTTCTCTTTTAAATCTGAATGCTGTTTTCCTAACTTTTCTAATGCTTGATATAATTTATCAGTAAAAGGATAGGGTGTAAATGACCAAGAAATCTTAGTGAATTTACGATTCATATTTGTTGTAAACGATTGTTCCCCTGCTTTTTCCCAATCTGCCTGAATTCTCCCTTGCACATTACCCCAAAAATCAAAAGTCCCTACACCAGGCGCCAAAGGATTCATCATTGTCGCCCCATCGACATCTTGTCCAAGATGAGAATGTGAATCAATTACAAATATGTGTTCTACTCGTCTTTTTCCATCTTGTTCTATTGTTGCTGTTAGCATATAAAGATCAATTCTAATTTTTATTTTAGAAATTAGTAATAATAACTTAATTAAAACTTAATTATTACTAGAATTTTAATTAAAGCAAAAGAACTAATTTTTCTTTTTATTTCTAATCTTGTAATAGTTATTATTTGAATATATGAAGCTACTTTAAGGTAAAATTTATAAATAAAAGGTCTTTATGAGATTAGTGAGAAATCTTAAATACTCACAAGTTTAAATTTTAATTAAAAGGAGGAATTATAATGTCTGAGGATTTAATAGATTTAATAATAGATTTAGATGAGAAGGAAGCTATAACCTTAGTTCAGAAAAAGATTGAGGCTGGAGAAGACCCTTTTAAAATTTTAGAACAAATCAGAATTGCTATGGCAAAAGTGGGAGAAAAATTTGAGAATAAAGAATTCTTCTTGCCAGATTTGATCATGTCAGGTGAAATTCTAAAGCAAATAACAGAAATTATAGAACCAAAACTCACAGCTGGTGGCAAAGTCCAGAGCATAGGAACTGTAGTTCTTGGTACAGTATTTGGAGATATACATGACATAGGTAAAAATATAGTAAAATTTATGTTAGAAACAAATGGATTTGAAGTTTATGACCTTGGAGTAAGTGTCCCAAAAGAAAAATTTGTAGAAAAAATAAAGGAAGTGGATTCTAAAATTGTGGGCTTGAGTGGATTCCTAACCCTAGCATATGACTCAATGAAAGAGACTATAGAAGAAATTAAAAAAGCAGGTTTAAGAGAAAAAACAAAGATAATGATTGGTGGGGGGCAAATGAACGAGGATGTAAGAAAATATGTGGGCGCAGACTCCTATGGTAAAGATGCAATCGAAGCAGTGGCTCTAGCTAAAGAGTGGGTGGGTAATTAGTAATAGTCCTCAGTAGAAAATTTGCAAGAGGTAATTAAAAATGGAGGAGAATTCCGAAAAATTATCATTAGATGAAAAACAGGAGGAAATGTTTGAAAGATGGCTTTCGCCTGAGGGAATTGAATTTGTCAGTTCCGAAGCCGAGAACTCATATAAGGAAAGAGTCACAAGAATAAAGGACATTATTCAATTGAAGAAGAAGCCTGATAGAATACCAGTAGTTCTAATGATTGGCTTTTTTCCCGCATTTTATAGTGGTATAACTCCAAGAGAATCTATGTATGACTACGACAAACTCTCTGCTGCTTGGAAAAAATCAGTTTTAGATTTTGAGCCAGATGCCCATATAGGTTGTTTTGTGCCTGGTCCAGGAAAGCTTTTTGACATTCTTGATTATAAATTATATTCTTGGCCCGGTCATGGAGTCTCTCCTAATCTTTCATATCAATGCCTTGAAGGTGAATATATGAAAGCAGATGAATATGATGCCTTTATTCAAGATCCCTCTGGCTTCTTTAGAAGTGTTTACTTTCCCCGTATATTTGGAACGTTAGAGCCCTTTAAACAATTGGCACCGCTCACCAACATAATCGAATTACCATTTACTGGTGGCAACATTCTACCATATGGCCTTCCAGATGTCCAGGATGCACTTAAAGCCCTCATGGAAGCTGGGAGTGAGGCATTAAAATGGGCAGGAGTACTCGGAGCATTTGATAAGGAGATGGCTGAAAAAGGATTTCCAAACTTCTTTGGTGGTGCTTCAAAGGCACCTTATGATACTATAGGTGATACTCTCAGAGGTACTAAAGGGATAATGCTTGACATCTACCGACAACCTGATAAACTGCTCAAAGCTCTTGAAGTAACAACGCCTTTAATGGTTAATATGGGCGTATCTATGGCTAAAATGAACGGAAATCCGATTGTTTTCATACCTTTACATAAAGGAGCAGATGGTTTTCTTTCTGATGAGCAATTTAAAACCTTCTACTGGCCTTCCTTTAGAAAGCTCCTCATGGGCTTAATCAATGAAGGATGCGTACCATTTTCTTATGTGGAGGGTGGTTTTAACTCGCGGCTTGAAATTATTAAAGATTTACCTAAAGGTAAGGTTATATGGTCGTTTGATTTAACAGATATGGAAAGAGCAAAAGAAATTTTAGGTGACTCTGCATGTATTGGGGGTAACATGCCAATCAGTTTATTAAATTTAGGTACACCCCAAGATATAAAAGATTACGCAAAAAAATTAATAGATACTGTCGGAAAAGATGGTGGTTATTTAATGATGAATGGAGCGGTCATTGATGAAGCAAAACCAGAAAATATTAAAGCTATGATTGACTTCACCAAGGAATACGGAGTATATAAATAAAAATATTTCAATATTTTCTTTTTTTTTAAATATTAATTTAATAGTTACTTCAATCACTCAAATACATTAATAGATACGAATTTTTATTTTAAAGAGAAAATACCTATTAATTAAAAATGAATCCATTATCAGAAAAAGAAAAAATGTTGGCGGGTCAATTATATAATGCAGGAGATCCACAACTAACTAATGAGCGAAATCATGCTCATATTTTATGTCAACAATATAACCAATTAAATTTTTTAGATTATAGTGGAAGAAAACGAATATTAACAGAATTATTCGCATCATTTGAGGAGCCCTTAACGATTGAACCACCATTTTATTGCGATTATGGAAAAAATATACAATTAGGAAAAAATGTTTATATGAATACTAATTGTGTAATTTTAGATGTAAATAGAGTAAAAATTGGGGATGATACAAAATTCGGACCTTATGTACAATTATATAGCGCAACTCATCCATTAGATCCAGATTTACGTAAAACTGGAGATGAATTAGGATTACCAATTACAATTGGTAATAATGTATGGATTGGAGGTGGAGCAATAATTTGTCCAGGTATTTCAATAGGAGATGATTCTGTGATTGGAGCAGGCTCAATCGTTACTAAAAATGTACCTACACGAGTATATGCGGCTGGAAATCCATGTAAAGTTATAAAAAAACTGTAGCCCAATGATTTTTGGATTTACATAATAAATAATTGGTACTTTACCATGGAAAAACCAAAATTAGTAAAAGACTTAATTTGAAAGGTTTAATACTTGAAATTTTGTATTATTTATAATTTTTAGACTGAGAATTAATAAATAAATACGTTTTCTTTAACATCAAATTGATGAGTGTTTATTTCAAATTTATCGATAAGGAGTAAGAGTATCTTAAATTGTTAATTGAAGGATTATAAGAAATAAAGCTTTAAATAGTATCTGGAGAGCGAAAAAAATGGTAACGTGGTGGGATATTGTCTCAAATGTGCTAATAGTAGCGATTATAGTAATTATAATATTAATTATTTATCGAATTCTTATGAATATAATTCGACGTGGAACGAAAAAGCAAACAATACCCCTCGAAGCTATAAATGGGATTAAAATTATTGTGCGGTTAATCACTGTTTTTTTGATCATCATTGCGTTACTTACTTTTATTCCCGGAGCTGCTTCATATTTAATTTCTATATCTTCGATTACTGGTATCATTGTAGGTTTTGCCTCTACGCAGGTTGTAAGTCAATTTATTGCGGGAATTTACTTAATTTCTTCAAGACCCTTTAAAGTAAATGATTTGGTTAATATTAATGGTATTGATGGATTAATATTAGAAATTGGGCTTAATTTTACGACACTTCAAAAATTTAGTGGAACAATTGTGAAGATTCCAAATAAGACGATATTAGATACGGAAGTTTTAAAATATACAGTTACCTTAACTGAGGATATCCTTAATAGTATAGGAAGTCCCATTGATAAGAAAAATCTGATCTTGGAAGCAAGTGAAAAATACGTAAAGGAAGATAAAAAATCTAAGAAAAATTTGTCCAAGAAATTAAAGATAAGTGATTTAAAAAATATACTCAAGAATTATGAGATCATCAGATATACTTTTGAGATTGCCGTTGATTTGGATCAAGTACCAGAAAGAACTGTGGAGGCAGTAGCCAAAGTATGTGATAGATATAAAAAAATTTATCGATATCGCCCACAATTTATTTTAACGTACATTTATTGGCGTGTTCATTTTAGATTTAAAATTTATTGTGAGTCCCCATTTGTTGTAATTAAAAATCACTCCCACTTTATTAAAGATTTAATGATTGCTATTTATGGAGGTGAATAAATTTGTTTTGGTCGATTTTCCAGGGAACAAACCCGATAGATGAATTTCTCGGTATTTTAGGATCCTTTAATATTGCTGGATGGTCAATTCCAATCATGGGACTAATTCTCCTTGTAGGAATTATTGTAGCTATTTACATTGTGTATAAATACATCTTTAGAAAGCTCAATAAACGAATTGTCTTGCAAGGTTCCACTCCTGACATTTATAATGGTCTAAAATTTGGTGTACGATTAATGATAGGCATTATAATCATTATTTTAATCATGACTTTTCTTCAGATAGATTCAAGTTATATATTGATTGTATCTGGAATTGTTGTAAGTGCCATAGCTTTTGCGTCTATGAATGCAATAAATAACTTTATAGTGGGAATATGGCTTTTATTAGCGCGTCCATTCACAGTGGGTGATTACGTTAATATAAATGGTTCTGATGGAATTGTTGTTGAAATTTCACTCAACTATACCAAAGTAAAACATATAGATGAAACAATTTCTCTCATTCCTAACATTAATTGTGTAAATACTAATATCATTAATCATACTATTTCTAAAAAATGGTTAGAGCAGTATATAAAACGTTTGCAACAAACAAGAGAAAAACTTCAATCGATATTAGAAGAAGAAAAAAAAGAGTTCAAAGTAATTAATGAAATAAGAGAAGAGTCGGAACAATTGCAAGAAACTTTAAAAATGATGGAAAATATGGAAGAAAGTTTCTTCCTTAGAGAGAAAGGGACTCAATTGGAGAAAATATCTCATTCTAAATACGTGCAAAAAAATAAATTAGTACGTTATGTCTTAGAACTGAATTTAGATAAAAGAGTAAAACGTAACGAGGGTTTATTAGAAGAAATCTGCCAAAAATGGTCTGATAAGTTTTTAATTAAACCTTACTGGCAATTATATGGAGCAGATTTTTACGCTTATTATCGATTTATTCTCTTAACTCCTGATCCCCAATTTCTTATTCGATATCTTGGAGAATTTATTAAGGATATATATAAAGCAATATATACTGAAGATAAATAATTATTTTCTCTTTTCATCAATAGATTCAACCTCATTTAATAATTGTAGCTCATCCATTGGGATATTTAAAAGTAGGTATTTACATTGCCGGAAGCGTAATTCTCCTGCATAAATAATAGCACGCTTACCTTCCAGTCTTAAAGATAAATATTTGTTAACTTGAAATTCTTGCATAGAGACTATAGAAATAATAATCAATAGGTTATTTAAATTATAAGGCTCTAAGATTTAGTAGAAGTCGTAGTCTTTAGAGCAAAATAAAGTCTCATTCTCTCATTTCTTTTGGGAGCGTTAAAACTCCTGTAAGTGGATTGTTGAGAGGATCTTGGCAATATTGAATTGTAAAATAAATTAAATCGTATAAGATATTCGGATCTTCATTATTATCTAATTTATATTGATATAAACTTAACTGATATTCTGCCTCTGTTATTGGAGGTTCCGCATAAGAAACACTTCCAAAAACGGACTGTAATAAAGGCTTCATAAAGGGAGAATATAAAAATCCAAGTTCCTTCAACTCATCCTTTAAATAAAAGAACATCCGTTGCACAGCTTGGCTCATATATCTTATTGGCTGACTTTCAGGACCTAAATATTGTTCAGCGAATTCAGGATCATATTGAGCAAGCTTTTCGCGAGTGAGATCAGGAGTTGGTTTAAAAAGTGAGATTAAACCACGTTCAATTGCCCCTTGGCGATTGCTTGTTATAGTAGGTGAACCTGCATCAGGCACCCAAGTTCCTTGTTCAAGGAGCTTTTTTGCTTTATAACACATCGCTTGTATCAGCATTCCTATTCCTATTCTTCTACAAATAGAAATCTGAGCGTCACTAATCCTTATTTCAATGGTACCCCAATCTGTGAAAGGAAAGACATCTTGAAATCGACCATCTTCTAAGCTAGCCTTTTGTATAACTTGTAGAAAATAGTTTTGTGTATTTTCATCAGAAGAGGTTATATATGGAATGTAGTGGTTAGGGTCATTATTACTTAACATTGTAGTGTTGTTCTTTAATCTTAAAGACCTTACACAGTTAGGTGCAGTTATCCTATTATTGATTATTTTTACTACATCGGTCGGTTTATTATTCAAGATTGGGGAATTACATGTAAGGGCAATAAGATGTGGTATGAAATTTCTTATCATACAATATGCTTGGACTTTTTCTAAATCTGAGCTAAAGGAGCCTATGTGCGAATGGTCTGCTTGGGACACTCCACGCATGTACTCTTTCGTTGCAGGATTGATTGCGGAAGCGATAATATGTAAATCCTTTGGTAATGTTGCTTTCGCTAATAAAAATAAAGTTGATGCCCAATAAGCTAATTCTTCAACATATTCGCATGGAGGAGTAACCAATTCTAAAATGTAAGTGATTGCTGTTACATTTCCATCTCTTGCAAAGGCATCTATATCGACGTGAGAACCATTAGGGAGACTATACCTGAGATCCATGGCATATCCTTTTTCAATATCATCCTTTCCATAGGGTCTTGCTAGCACTTTTTGATGAATGTATTGAGGAACTGGCAAAAAATCAGATCTTCCATTATATAGGACTTCATCCATAATTTTTATTGCATCTTTTACAATCTCTTTCATTCTAAAGACCATTTCATCCCCTGGAGGATATTCTCCACTGTCATCAGCAATAATTAATTCCATTTCTATACCATGAGTATATGGTAAAGGAGTCCAATGTTCAACATCTGCTAACATTTCTGCCCAAGGGCGTTCAAGGATATGTACTTCTTTATAATCCGTTCCTAAGAACATTTTATCAGCAGATCTATCAACACTTCCTCCTATTGTGTATCCTGTAGATGCAACTGCTTTTCCTTTTTTAGTGATTAGTTGAGAAAAAGTATCTGATCCTTGTTTTCCCTTTTTTTTTTTCTTTTTCTCCTTCTTTTTTTTATCTTTTGCCATGAACCTTTACCTTATGTTTTTAACAATTATAATTTACATAACAAATTTTTATTATATATTTTTGGTTAATACTCCTCTTCTTTAAAGCAATGATTCAATAAACGTCTTGAAAATATTATAATCATTAATAAATTCGTAGGATAAAAGCAAGTTAATAATCTTACATTGATGAGAGGGAAAAATTTGTGTTAAAGTATCATAAATTTTTCCTCCTTTGAACATTGAATCATCAATTATGAGATTAACTATATCTCCCATCCTTTTTATCTTAGAATTTAAAATTTGTATTAACTCTGGTTCAGATGAGATAATTACTGTAGGTTTCCCTAAATATGGGATAAAATCTAAATTAAAGATATATAAAGGACTTGGTATGTTGGTAAAATTTCTAAAAAATTGAATTAGGGTATTTTTCAATACTGCTGATTCATTCTCATTATAATTCTCTTTTGAGGGATAAATATAATACGCTATGGATTTTTTTGAATTAAGTTTTAAATCACTATACACACGATCGATTAAAGGAAAAATACTGAAATTAAAACTAAATAAAGATAATATTGCTATATTAAAATCGAAGTCACCTGAGAGGAGATTATTACTTATATTACCTCCAGTAAGACTAAAATTCTTAATACTGTTATTAATATTCGATGTATATGTATTAAGTAAATAATATTGAGAAAATATTACCTCAGATTCAACTTTTGTTCTCACTTCATCTACAAGTACATAAATAACATCAAATAAATCTTTAGTTATGCCTTCTTTGAATTCTTGATTACTTATTCCTTCAATTATAAGATCTGCCTCTTTTGGATTTAATATTTCTGCCAGAATACGAAGTGCATTTTCAAAGAAATCTGTTACAAGCTTTCGGGTCTTTTTTTCCCTTAAGCTGGATTCAAGTGACACTAAAAGTGTCTCAATTATCTTTTTTATAATTTTAATTAATTCTGCTTGATTATTTTTTTTGTGTAATTTTCTAGCAATGTTAAACAATAGTTTAACTTTTAAGAGTTGGTCTTTTATATACTCTGTTAACTTTATTGCTAAAATTGGATCTAATTCTGTTGTTTTTCCGATTATAGTAATTAGAACGCTTTCTTGTACAGATTCATCTCCAATGAGAAATGCTATTCTTATAGCTTGTTCTGGATTTGAAGAAACTTGATCTAAAGCCAAAAGTCTATATATTCTTTGTTGAGTATTAAGATCATTTAAATTATTAACGAGTTGCAATATTTCATTTAAATTTTTTAGCGCATAAGTCCTTACTAAATTATAATAGAAGCTTATTTGATCACTTGGATCTGATAATTGAAGAGCTAATTCTAATGCCCTGTGGGGATTCTGAACGGCTATATATCCTTTAGCTAATTTTTTTATATGTGAATCTATATCCTTTATTGTTATTTTAGATGTGGAATCGAGATTGGATGATTTGTAGCTTTCTTGCATAACCCTTAATTCATTTTCTGCTTGCTCTATGTCTTTAAATGACATTGAAATAGTAAAATCCTCTGGATTTAACACATCTATAGTCTCTGGGATTTTGATACTCTTTTTGTCTAAAATTTTATTGCTTTTACTTTTAGGGACTGTTTCTCTTACTTTTTGGACTTTCACCGTATATTCTACGATTTTGAGCCAAAATACATTTATAATTAATTTCCCAAAACCATCTGCAGTTGGGTTCAATCTTAAATCTATATTTTTGGTTTCACCAGGTGTGAAGTCAATTGCATTTGTTAAATTTTCTGATGTCACAGAAATAGTTAAATTTTCTCCTTCAAATGCGAAATGAAACTTTTCATTCTTGTTTGAATTATTTATTACTTGAAGTGAAACATCATTATTACCCTCTGGAATCATTAGATTCTGTGGAAATTTCGTAATATTTAAAGAGATGATTTTAGTTTGATTTGACATAATATATTCTATTTAGTTATCTGTAATTTAATAATGATTGAAATATCTCATAACTTTTTAGGTTTAAGAATTATACACATAATACTCTTTTTACAAAAAAAGCCTATAGCAGTTTATTCTCCCATTCGCCTATTTCTTTGAGAGTAATCCAGTAAATCCTCGATAACCATTTCAGTATTATAATCGGGCCACAAGTCCTTCCTAAATTTAAATTCTGCATAAGAAGAATCCCATAATAAAAATCCCGATATTCTTGCTCCATCTTCCATGCCTGTTCTAATGACATAATCTAAGGGGGGAAAATTATTTGTGTATAAATATTTCTTAATAAGTTCAGTATTGATATCCTCAGATTTAATTCCATCATTTATTATTCCTTTCACAGCATCAACGATTTCTTCATGGCCATCATACATTATACAAAGGTTGATAAAATTTTGATCGTGATTTTTTGTAAAGTCAATTAATTCTTCAAGCTTATTTCTAGCTTCATCAGGTAACATATGAATTCGACCTATAGTGTTAAATCTCACTTTTTCTTCTTTCACAATCGACTCATTGATTACAGTATCAACAGCTTTTATCATTATTTTATATATATATCCTAATTCTTCGGATGTTCGTTTTTTAACGTTTTCGAGTGATAATACATATAAACTTAAATAATGAATTCCTGCCTCAAAGAAATCAAATAATCTTTTTTTAAGATTTTCATAGCCTACCAAATGACCAAAATTAACATCAAGTTTTCTCTTTTTCGCCCATCTTCTGTTGCCATCTATAATTAAGCCCACATGTTTAGGTTTTCTGTCTAATACCTTTAGCTCGTCTAGAGTTGTTTGCATTAATCTAAATAAAATGTTTTTTTTATTTCAATATTAATATTAGTATTAAAAGTATTAAATATATCGAAAATATAAAATTGAGATAGATTGTAGTAGACTCTTCTTATCAATTGTCTTGTTTTCGTAAAAAGGTCATAAATAATATTCAGAATCACAAGTAATTGAAAGTGAAAAAAGAATTTTTAATGCATCACTTAATTATGAGGATGTCTGTTGGTTGATATATCTCGAAGAAATAAATGCATATCCCTGAAGTCTTATTTAAAAAAGAAAATATCAAAAAGTGAAAATTATATGCTATTAATTAGTTAGCTTTATACTTGAATTTTAGAATATTATCCACTACAAAGTCAAATTCCTTATTTAAGATTGTTATATAAAGTTTTTTTGGGGGGTTTAAATTAATTATAGACATATATATAATATACTAAAATTTAGACTAGGCTACATTACAAAAATTTAAGTTCTCAAAATTATATATAATTAATGGAGATATTAAAACTAGATATTTGAACTAAATAGACCAATATTGAATGTTATCTGGGTTTAGAGCGATAAAAAATGAACTCTGATTGGATATTTGAAATAGAAATAATTAATTTAAATCAAATGGTTTAAAAAAAAAAAATTGTGACTTTTCAAAAAATAAGGTGAGCTTTATGATAGAAGTATTAAATAGACATAAGAAGAGAATAGGATTTATTGAAGAAAACAAATTCTTCAATGAGAAAAAAAAATTACTTGGATCAATAGAGAAGGGAATTGTAAAGAACGAAAAGGGTCGAGTTCTTATAAGAATTGATAAACATGATGGTATTTTTTTTGAAAATGAACAAGTAGGATTTATTCTTGAATCTACAATTTATTACAGAGAAAAACCTATCTACGAGTTTTCAAAAGAAAAAGGAGAAATTCATACTTCTGATGGGAATAAATCTTTAATTTTAAAAGGTGAGATAGAAAATCTTGAAGATGGGGATTTTTTCGGAATTGCTTCAGTCTATCTTGAATCTCAATGGTGGGAAAGAGTTACTGGAAAAAAATAAATTAAACTCAAGAATATTTTTAAAAATATCAAATACAAATTTTTAACCTTCTCTAAAATTTTTCACTATTAATAGAGATTAACCTGTAATATATTTAAATTAAATGCCTCTTCTGTCTTCCATAATTATTGCCTTTAAAAACCAGAAATTTCAAAATTATCATAATCTCCAAGTATTTAAGGCAAGCGTTTGGATGATAAAAGTGCTACAATATCCTTAATTGTAAGATTAGTTAGTTATTTTATTCTAGCATAAAATTATTAATCCTATTTCACAAAATAGGTCTATGAATGCCTTTATGGGTATTGGAGTTGAATTGAATATATTGAGTAACGTTATATCCTTCTGGTGAAATGGTTACTGTCATGATGTTCTCCTTGTGTATGCCTATTACTTTAAACGGATACTTATAAAAATTAAAGAGGTTGTGGATTTTCTTCTTCTCCTTTTTTTTTATAAAATTATCTAATACTTTTTTTGACTCTTTAATAAAAATATAAATAGAAATAAAACACATCATTAATATATCCAGAATTCTATAAAAAAAAGAATTGGGTGAAATTAATTAGAGAATATAAAAATTATATTTGGATCATTGTTCTAATTGGCGGAGTTCTTACACTTGTGTCATTCTTTACCCCCGCATTCTATTATGATCGATATCCATTAGAAGAACATTATTGGATGTGGGGATTATATTATAGTAAAAGTGTAGAGTATGGTTCTGATACATTATTCATTCCTATGGAAGAGCCCACACAATATACTATACCAATATTTCTATCGGGTATAATTCCTGCTATGATGATATTAATTGGCGCACTAATACTTATTGCGATAGCAAATAGCGTCAGGATTGGAAGAAAAGATATAAAAAATGTTGAAAATAAGGTAATTGGTGGAGGATTATATCTAATCACAGCCTCAGTAATTTATTTAATTGGTATACAAGTTACAATGGGTAATTACATTGAATATCTTTGGAAGATGCTAACTGATGAATATGACTATTACGATATTGTTATACCTGACTTATGGGATATCTATGAACCAGGGTTTGCAATTATTGGTCCATTTATTGGAGCGGGTCTAGCGATTACGGCAGGGGTTGCTAGTAAAGTCACTCAACCACCAAAAGAAGTAATTAAAATTCAAGAAAGGCAAGATTTCATAGAAAAACAACCAACAACATCAATTTCACAACCAGAACCGATTTCCAACGAAATTTTATTTTGTCCAGAATGCGGGAAAAAAAGAATATATAAAGAAAGTAAATTCTGTTCTCACTGCGGATTTGAATTTAAATCCTAATAGAAAAAATCATTATTAATTTTACTTTTATTATTCTTCTCTCCTCCTAAAATGTGAAAGTTTGCTAAATAAAGTTCAAATGAAAGAATTAATCACAGAACTGTATATGATTATAGTAGGGGATATGCAGTATAGTTCGATGAGTTACTATTGCAATCCGAAATTTAGGGAACTTAATCGTCTTATAATCTTAATTTTTAAGAAAAAAAAAATAAGTTTTTTAGAATATATATAATTCACTCTTGAGCTTTGAAAAAGAAAAAAAGTCCATTTAATATTAACCTTTTATTTGTTTTTTCAAGTTTACCACAATTGGGAGTACCTTAACTACCTCGATAGCAGGAGTCGTTTTAATAAATTTAATAAATCCAGGTTTAGCAATTCTCCACATATTAGCACTCTTTACCATAGCTTCTTCACTTTCGGCTTCATCTATCTCAATACCCCAATAATCCGTAGTACTAATATAATATGCTAGTTGTTTAACTCCTTCAGCTGGATAGAGTTTCTTACTAATAAGCTCTTGTGCTATCTCAGCCATTTCTCCTGGATCAAAATCAGGATTTAACTCCCAGTATGAAATAAATATCATTTTTATTTACCACCTTAATATAATTTGATTTTTTAATTTGTTTTATTATTAGATTTCAGTGTAAAATACAAAGTGAAAAGTAGATATTTAAATTTATTCTAAAGTTAGGATCATAGACAAGAGATAATTTTCTATTATTTTACGATTTTATCAAAAATCGGTTTTTAAGTGTCCAAATAATAATCATACTCAATGCTATTAATTAATTTAGAAGAATCATGATGTAATAACCATTTATGGCGGGTGTCTCTATAGGTGCTACACCTTCAGTCTAAATTAATTTTACTTATATATACCACGACTTATTAGCAGGTCTACTACAGATATTTGTTTATCATTAAGTTTTCTTAATTCCGATATAAGATTGTTATTGTGATATAATTAAAAAAAAAAAATTTAGATGCTCAATAGCTATTTTGTGATTATTGTTATCTATTAGATAGTTATATTCAAATGAATCTTCTAATGATGAAGTCATTTCTGGAATAAAAATTCTCTATTATTCATAGAATTTTATCGTATTATTTCATCTCATACTCTTATTGTTCTATTGATACGTTTTGTAAATTCTTAGGAACGCTTAAGAGTGTAATTTGAGTTATTTTGTTTTCAAAAAGATTTAATTCTCTTAAATTAAGTAAGTAAATAATCCATTAATTGTAATTATATTTAATAGAGTAATTGACTTAATATATTAATTATATCTTGAAATTTCTTGTCCCAAAATTCTCAAATCTTTTATAAGTATGTATCAATTGAATCCTGAGGAATTAATTAAAGCAAAAAAACTCATCAACGATGGCCAGTTAGATGAGGCTCTTCAATTAATCAACAATTACGAGGAAAAGGGTGAAACTACTATTGAGGCTCTAGTTTCATGTCATCTCCTCAAGTGTAACCTTTTATATCAGCAGGGCTTATTTGAAAATATCGTTAAACTTGCCGAACAAACTTATAAAGAGAGTCTAGAATTAGGTAATAATCTCCTTTCGGTTGATGCGATACTTCAAATAGCTTTGGCATTAATAAACCTTTATAAATTGGAAAAAGGTTATGATCTAATTAAACAGGGGGAAGAACTACTAAAATTACTAAAATTTGAATTACCAACTGAGTATAAGCAAAGAGAGGCTAATCTAGCATATGTTAAAGGTATGTTTTACTGGCAACAAGGTGATGCTGATCAAGCATTAAAGCACTTAGAACACAGTTTAGCTTTATGTGAAGAACTCGATATTGAACCGGGAGTTGCCCAATCTCTTTTTAGAATAGCATGGATACTTGGTGTTTTTAAAGGCGAACTTGATCGTGCTTTAGAATATGCAGAACGAAGTATGGTTCTTGCTAAGGAAATTAATAATAAATTTAATGTTGCATGGAGCCTTAATGTCATGGCGGTATTACACTCTTTTAAGGGGGATTTAGGTAATGCTAATATGCTCTTTAAGCAATCCTTGGTAATTTTTGAGGAACTTAACAATAAAATCATGACGGCAAGGGTTCTTAATAATATTACAAGTAACTATAGAAAAAGAGGGGAATTAAATCTTGCTTTAGAATCTATAGAAAAATGTATAGCAATAAACAAAGTATTAGGAGATTTAAGACATGTAGCTAATAATCATGATTTTTTAATTAAAACATTAATTGATATGGGCGATATAAATCGGGCACAACATGCCCTTTATGAATTGGAGCAATTGAAAAACCAGTTAAACGACAAAATAATAAATTTAATGTATATTCTTGATAAGGCTTTAGTATTAAAAACAAGCTTAAGAGCTCGCAATCGAGGTAAAGCTGAAGAATTATTTATCCAAATCCTTGAAGTTGAGGATATATCTTATGAAGACAAAATAGTAGCACTAATAAATTTATGTGAATTACTCCTAATTGAATTGCGAATAACCAACGATTTGGAGGTGTTGGACGAATTAAAGCAGTATATTACTCAACTTTTAGATATTGCTGATCATATGCAGTCCTATTGGATTCTGTGCGAAACTTATCTTTTACAAGCAAAGTTATCACTTTTAACCTTTGATATAAAAAAAGCTAGACGATTTTTGATACAAGCCCAACAAATTGCTGAAAGATTTTATCTTACTCAGTTAAAAGTGAAAATTACCAATGAAAACATGGAATTACTTAAAAAGTTAGACTTATGGGAAAGATTAAAAGAAACAGATGCACCGATAGCAGAACGCATGAAATTAGCTCGTTTAGATGATAAAATTGAAATTGTGGTTCAGGACAGTACTATATTAACTGCTCAAGTCAGAGAAGAGAAAGTTGATATTTATAAAAAGAAGAAAATTTGCTTGGTTTGTCGTGGTGAAGTGTTACGATTCTCATACATCTGTGAATGTGGGACAATTTATTGCGAGAATTGTGCTCGAGCATTAACGAATTTGGAAAATGCATGCTGGACATGTGAAGCCCCAATTGATTATACAAAACCTGTTAAATTATATAAAGAAGAAGAAAATAAGAAAATTGAGGAAAAAGGAAAGAAAAAACAAAATTAATCTGATAAATTCGACAAAAAAGAAAAGTAGATTTAGGATTAGCAGCAGCAACTTATAATTAAATAAAAATTTCTTTTCTTTTTTTTTACTTCAAAAAAAATATATATTATCCATAGTTTTTTGTCGTATTATTACATCTCATACTCTTAATCTTCGAAATTATTATTCATATCGTTAATCTTAAATATGAATTTTTGATACTTCGTTTTAATTAGATAAGTTTTTGAATAAATAAATATTACATTTAATAATTGATCTTATCATTGAAATAAAGGAAAATTAACACTATAAGCGATTCTATTAATGCTATCTGACGACTATTTATTTTCTGACATTGGAATTGATTCAATTGGTTTTTATGCTCCAAGGAACTACGTTAGCTTGAAAGAACTCGCATTGGAAAGAAAAGTTGATCCTGCTAAGTATGAGAAAGGACTTCTATCAAAAGAAATGCGCGTTCCTGAAGTGGATGAAGATATTATTTCTCTTGGATTGAAAGCAGGATATAGCGCATTACAACGAGGTAATATTCCTCCTAAAACCATTGATGCATTATTTGTTGGTACTGAAACAGAAGTATATGCTGCGAAGAGTATATCAAATATCTTCGCTGAGATGTTGAATATTTCTCCCAATTCTTTAACTCAAGATATCTATAATGCCTGTGCAGGTGGTACACTAGCAATTCTTAATGCAATTGCAATGATTGAAAAAGAAATAATTAACAAAGCTCTTATTATAAGCGCTGACATCTCATCATATCACCTAGGCTCTCCAGGTGAACCAACACAAGGCTCGGGAGCTATCGCTATGGTAATCTCAAAGGATCCTCGTATAGCATCATTCAGTAAAAAGTTTGGAAGGATCTCCGGAAATGTCAATGATTTTTTTAGACCCCCAAATGATAAAAATGCAAGAGCCTTTGGTCAATATTCTCAAGATAGTTATATTGATTTCCAATTAAAGGCTTACGATGATTTAATTGATAATGCTGGAGATTTTCATGCAGATTTCTATACATTTCATGCTCCTTTTAGTAAATTACCTTTAAAAATTATGCAACAAATCATATTGAAACGTTGGATAAAACACATAAGTGATTTACCAAAATTTGAACGAAATAAATTTAGATCCTCAATTTTAAAGAAAATTGATTCATTTTTACATGATGTAACTGTTTTACCAGAATATATTTACTTAAAACTAAATGAAAGAGGATTTTCTTCCTCCACACTGGAACGACTTTCAATGTGGGTGAATACAAATGTTAAAGCACGAGTACTTCCTCAATTACGAGTTCCTATGCATTTTGGTAATATGTACAATGCGAGTGTTTGGGCACAAATAATTTTTCTTCTAGAGAATCATGTTCATGCTAATGATATAATTTATTTTGGATCTTACGGCTCCGGAGCAACATGTATTTCAGGTTTATTAAAAGTCCAAGATGATTACAATGATGTTGTCCAAAATGGTCCGAAAATAAATGATTTCATTCATTTAAAGAAGAAGAAATCAGTATTAGAATATGAACTTATAAAAAACGGAGATGTAAAGCCAATAGTTTTATTAGGAAAGATTGCTGAGCACGAACAAAACAATCATAGGGGTTTTACACTCCATTTTTGTGATGAGGGATGTATTATTCCGAACATAAAAGGATTAGATCGTTGTCCTAAAGGTCATACAGGCTACCATGAAAGATTTTTTCCACTTTTTGCTAAACTGACCTCTGACCCTATTGCTCAAAATGATATTGAGGACCTTAGTTATCTAAATAAAGGCCTTGTAAGAGTAGCAAGTAATGTAAGTAAGGGTAGCTCTCTAGAATATGAAATAAGGAGAGTTGAAAGAGAATTTGAAGAAAATCTCAATGCTAAAGGGCTCTTAAACTGGACTCCTTTCTATATTAATCTCCCAAATCACCATGTTTACTAGAATTTATCCAGTTTTTTACCTGTATTGAATCTACAAAAGGTAAAGTAAAGTGTAAGAAAATTTAGACAAAACTTATTAAATTTTTGAATTTATGAAAAATTAATGAAAGATTTTCATTCAGATATTTCTGGGTTTTATAAATTATCAATTGATGAACGTCTAAAATTATTATCTGAACTTATTAATTTAAGTCAAGATGAAATTGAAATACTAAAGACATTAGGTTATTTTACATCAACTCAGATTGATACATTAATCGAGAATGTAGTAGGAAGCTATCAGTTACCATTTGGTCTTGCCTTTAACTTTAGAATTAATAACAGAGACTATATCATACCCATGGTTATTGAAGAACCTTCGGTGGTGGCAGCTGCTTCAAATGCTGCTAAAATGGCCCGAGAGCATGGTGGATTTCACTCAGAGGAGGTAAAATCAGTAATGATCTCTCAGATTCAAATAACTCAAATTCAAGATATTGAGTATGTACGACAGCAAATTTTAAATAACAAAGACCAAATCTTAAAAATCGCCAACGAACAAGATCCTTTATTAAATAAATTAGGTGGTGGTGCACTTGATCTTGAACTTCGAGAGTTAGATACAAATAGAGGTAAGATGATGATAATTCATTTATTGGTTAATGTTCTAGATGCCATGGGCGCCAACATAGTTAACACAATGGCAGAAGCTATAAGCCCTTTTATTGAAGAAATCACAGAAGGAAAAATTTATTTGCGAATTTTATCGAATCTAGCTACTCATCGAATTGCTAAGAGTAAAGCAACTTTTGATAAAGAGTTATTAGGGGGAGAAGAAGTAGTGGAAGGAATACTAAATGCTTATGAATTTGCTTTAGCTGATCCATATCGTGCGACCACTCATAATAAAGGAATAATGAATGGTATTATTGCCTTAACATTAGCAACTGGAAATGATACTCGCGCTATTGAATCAGGTGCTCATGCATTTGCCTCTTTGAGTGGAAAGTACTCTCCGTTAACTAAATTCGGATTAGATTCAAAAGGAAATTTAGTTGGAGAAATTGAGCTACCTCTTGCTTTAGGAATTGTTGGAGGTATGACAAAAATACATCCTATGGCACGACTAGCTTTAAAAATATTAAATGTACAAAGTGCGAATGAGCTCTCACAGGTGGGTGCTGCTCTTGGTTTGGCACAAAATGTGGCAGCTTTAAGAGCCTTAGCAGCAGAAGGTATTCAAAAGGGTCATATGGCACTCCATTCTCGTAATATTGCAAAAGTCGCAGGAGTACCTGATAAATTAGTAGAGAGAGTTGCCAAAAAAATGATAGAAGAGAAAAAAATAAGAGTTGATTATGCAAGAGAAATTTTACAAAAAATAAATGATGATGAAAACCTTTAGTTTTATAAAAAGTGGTTCTGTAACTCCTCTAAGAAAAACCACAATTATTATTCATATTATCAAGATAACCATGTATAGAAGATGAGTTATATGGGATTTAGAGAATATATAAATAAAATAGATAAAGAAGGAATACTCCGAAAGGTGGATGTAGAAGTTTCCAAAAGACTAGAAATTGCTGGTATTTTGAAAGAGATTGAACCAACTCCCGTAATATTTAATAATATAAGAGAATCTGATTTTCGTGTTGTAGGTAATGTGTTCTGTACTAAGAATGTTATTGCTTCATATTTCGGTGTGACTCCTGCAGATCTCATACCAATGCTTTCAAAAGCAATAACAGAACGTTCTGAACCGGAAATCGTATCTAATGCCCCTTGTCAAGAAGTGATCGAATCAAGTGTAGATTTAGATAAAATACCCATTTTATTTCATTGTGAAAAAGATGGTGGAAACTACATTAGTTCTGCAGTTGTTGTAACCAGAGATCCGGATTATGGGCAAAACTTAGATTTTCATCGAGCAATGCAATATTCTAAAGACAAATTTGCTACTCGAATAGTCAAAGGACGCCACTTTTATAAATTTTTAGAAAAAAATGGCGAAGTAGAAGTTGCATATTGTGTAGGTAATACCCCCAACATTCTGATAGCCGGAGCTACGTCTGTAGATATTGGTGTTGATGAATTACACATTGCTAATGCACTAGAACCAATTAAAGTTGTAAAGGCAAATTCAGTGGATCTTATAATACCCGCAGAAGCTGAGTTTGTATTAGAAGGTCGTGTTTACTTTGAAGAAAGACATGTTGAAGGTCCTTTTATTGATCTGACTGAAACATATGATGTAATTAGAGAAGAACCTATTTTTGAAGTTAAGAGAATTACTCATAGAAAAGATGCGATTTGGCAAGCCTTATTACCAGGAGCACTTGAACATAAAATATTAATGGGTATGCCTAGGGAACCCACTATTTTCAATAAAGTAAATGAAGCAGGAGTTAAGTGTTTGGATGTAAATATTAGTCCTGGTGGGTCTTCTTGGTTGCATGCAATAGTCCAAATTGATAAAAAATCAGAAGAAGATGGAAGAAAGGCAATTGAAGGAACTTTTGCAGGGCATACAAGCTGTAAACATGCTTTTATTGTCGATAAAGATATTAATATCTATGATCCTTTATCAGTAGAATGGGCGATGGCGACTCGTTTTCAAGGAGATACTAGAATGATTGTGAAAGATAAAGAACCAGGTAGCAGTTTAGACCCAAGCGCGGAACCTGGAACAAAAATGACCACAAAAATTGGTTTTGATTTAACAAAACCTTTGGTTGTGAAAGGGAAAAGTTTTGACATTGCAGAGTTTCCTAAAGTAGATATTAATAAATATTTTTAATATTGGAGTAGTTGGAAAATGAAATTAACATCTGAAGAACAGGATATGTTAGAGGGCAAGTATGGAAAAGCTGCTAAAAAATCAATGGAAATTTTAACCACACTGGGGGAAATATTTGATGCAGAGGATATGATCGATATAGTTGGTGTTCAGATAGCAGGCGTCTCTTATGATAATCTTGGTGAAGCAGGATTAGAATTTTTGAGTGAAATGGCAGAAGATGGTAAAATTCGCGTTTTAACCACCTTAAATCCTGCTGGAATGGATCGTGAAAATTGGCAAAGGTTAGGTATTGATGAAGAATTTGCCAAAAACCAAAATCGTGCTATAGATGCATTTGCTAAAATGGGTATAATTACCACCTGTTCTTGTACTCCATACTTAATTGGAATTAGCCCACATTATGGACAACATCTCGCTTGGGCAGAGAGTAGTGCTGTATGTTATGCAAATTCTGTTATTGGCGCTCGAACTAATCGTGAAGGAGGGCCAAGCGCATTGGCATCAGCATTAACAGGAAAAACACCTAGATATGGTTATCACTTGGATGAAAATCGCCACGGGCAAGTTTTAATCAAAGTGAATACTTCTGTTAATGGAACTGATGAATTTGGAGTTCTTGGAAAAATTATTGGTGATAAATTGGGGGAATTAGGCAAAAAAATTCCCTATATAATTGGAATTCTAGCAGCTACTGTTGAAGAACTTAAGTCCTTTTGTGCATCTGTTGCTACTTATGGTGGAACAGCTTTGTTTCATATGGAGGGTATTACTCCCGAGTCTGAAAAATATCCCAAACCAAGTGATACCGTTTTTGAAATAAATCAATCTGATTTAGAAAAAACGCGAACTGAACTTATTGATGAAGATAGCGAAATTGATTTTGTCAGTATTGGTTGTCCTCACGCCTCAATCCATGAAATCGCAACAATCGCAAATTTATTAGAAGGCAAGAAAGTAAAGAAAGAATTTTGGATAACTACTGCTCGACCAACAAAGAAAATTGCTGATGAAGCTGGGTATTCCAAAATTATTGAAGAAGCAGGAGCGAAATTTGCAGCAGATACATGTTGTGTAGTAGCTCCTATTAAAGGACGTTTTAAAGGAATTATGGTAGATTCAGCTAAAGCATGTTATTATGGTCGTGCAAGAAATAAATTTAAAGTAAAAATTGGCACAGTTGAAGAATGTGTTGAGGAGGCAACAAAATGAAGTTACAAGGAAGAAAAATATATAATGGAATAGTTGAGGCAGAAGCTCTAGTAACTAAGGATGGTATTTCATTTTATGGAGGGGTTGATCCTGATACTGGTAAGGTAGTCGAAGTTGGTCATGAACTTGAAGGTCAATCAGTCTCAGGAAAGGTCTTAGTATTTCCAACCGGTAAAGGTTCCACAGTAGGATCATATACAATGTATCGAATGATGAAAAACAATACTGCACCAGCTGCTATCGTAAATGAACAAATAGATACCATTATAGCCGTCGGGTGTATAATTAGTGAAATTCCTTGTGTGGACAAAATTAATATTGATGACATAAAAACAGGTCAAAAACTCGTTGTCAATGGTTCAGATGGAACAATTGAATTAATAGATTAGTTTTATTTTGATATTAATGAAATCTTCTGCAATTGCCCATTCAAATATAGCGTTGATAAAATATTGGGGTCATTGGGATAAAGTTTCCCCCGAATTAAATATACCTTTAAATGATAGCGTAAGCATGACAAAATATGGGCTATCAGAAAATACTCACTTACAAGCTCATACAACAATTGAATTCTCAGAGAATTTCAAAGAAAATCAGGCAATATTAAATAATAACCTTTTGAAAGGAAGAGATTTAGAAAGAATATTAAAAATCATAAATCCATTAAAAAAACTGAAAAAAATTGATTACAATTTTAAAATGGTGAGTTTTAATGATTTTCCCACCCAAGCAGGTCTAGCATCTTCCGCAGCTGGGTTTGCTGCACTTACCATTGCCACTGCAAAAGCTTTGGATTTGGATCTAGCCCAAAAAGAATTATCAACATTTGCTAGATTAGGTTCTGGTTCTGCAGCACGCTCAATTCATGGTGGGTTTGTATATTGGCATCGTGGTTTCTCCCATGAGACTTCTTATACTGAGCAGATATGTAGTTCAGAACACTTTGATATAAATGCAGTTATTGCAATAGTTGATGAAGGAAGAAAGGATGTCACCTCTGACCTTGGACATGAATTAGCAAAGACAAGTATATTTAATGCAATTCGAGTTAAAAAATCGCATGAAGAAGCTAAAGAAATTAAGAGTGCAATTCTAGACGATGATTTTAAGAAAGTTGGAATGATTGCTGAGAAAAATTGCTTATATATGCATGCTGTAATGATGACTTCTGAACCCGCTTTATTTTATTGGAATCCACTTACTTTAAAAGTAATAAAGAAAGTGTTGTATATACGAAAATCAGAAAAAATAGATTGCTTCTTTACAATCGATGCAGGTCCAAATGTACATTGTTTTTGCAGACCAGAAAATATTGATTGTATTCAAAAAATGCTAGGATCTATAGAAGGTATTGAAAAAACTATCCTTATAAAACCTGCTAATGATTCTTATCCGACAAATGAACATTTGTTTTAAAAATATACATAATTAGTATCTCTCTGATCCAACTGTTCAAATAAAATTAAAAATTATCAAAATAAGTTATAGGTTAAGAAATTTAAATAGATTTGAATATTTTCAAATTTTATCATATCATACAAAATTAATTGGTGAAAAATTTGGGAACTGGAAAAGGCTTTGGAAAGACCATACTTTTTGGCGAAATTTTATCCCTCTTTCAGGTATAAACGCAAACATTTTGTAGTGTATGGCTTACCAGCAATTGCTTCAGCATTAAGTTCTTTTACTACAGCTAAAGTAAAAGTTGTTAAAGGAAATGGTTGGGTGGTTGATGATCAAAGACCTGCTACACCTGGATATAAGGAACAAAAATATAATGATGCTATGCAATCTATTGTAAATGTGATTCAGCATTTAAACATTGATTCGGAGAATCAAAAACTTGAAATAACTTTTGCTGGTGACTTAATAGCTGCGAGTGGTGTCGGTGCATCGGCAGCTCAATGTACTTCTTTAGCTCGTGCAATAAATAATACTTTTAATCTAAACCTAAATAATGAAGAGATTAACGAAGCAGCATATGAAGGAGAGAAAGCATATCATGGGACGCCATCAGGAATTGATAATACAGCTTCTACATATGGTGGTTTGATTTGGTTCATTAAGAATTTAAGCGGTGGAAAGAATAAGATGGATTTACTACAATCACCAAAAAGGATCCCCCTTGTGATCGGGAATACTGGAATAACTGCCTCGACTACAGAGGTTGTTTCGGATGTAAGAAGCCAAAAAGAAGAAAATCCAGAAAAGTATGAGAAAATCTTTAATGACTATAAAATATTAGCAACTAAAGCAAAGGATGCGTTATTAAGGGGTGATATCAATGAGATTGGAAGACTTATGAATCAAAATCATAAATTATTACAAGATATAACCGTATCTGGAGAATTAAATGATAAATTAGTGGATGTAGCACTTAAAAATGGTGCTGTTGGTGCAAAAATGACTGGAACTGGACGTGGAGGCTTGATAATAGCATTAGCTGAAAATGAAGAAATACAAGGGCAAATAGCAAATGCAATCAAGAGAGAGGGATATGATGCTTGGGAAACTATGATTGGATGAGAAAAAAGTTACCTAAAATTAAACACTCTGAAATTATATTTTATTTATCATGAATGATCTCGACCTTGATATTCGACCAATCACTATGGACGAATGGTTACCAGATCGTTGTCTCGGAGGTGGCAAACCAATTGATCCTTCCAAACTCACACTTCAAGCTGGCTGCACCAGTCTTTGCTTGTTCTATACCGCTACCGCACTAGGGATATCACGTCAAGAATCACTTACTCAACCAGCAGATGAAATTAAGAAAAAGGCTGATCGAGAACCTGCATGTCGTAGCATGTTGGTTGAATTATATCGTGAAACAATCGAAAAACATGGAGGTTGTGGTTTTGTTGCTTGGTATGAAGGTAAAATCGTAGGGTACCATAATTTCTTCCCTCGGAATATTGCACGCAGGATTAAGTTCTTTGGTTGGGGAGAAGATATTGACAGTTCTAAACTAACACTCATACACAATTGCATTACCCATATACGTGGAGATTACCGTCGTAAGAAGATTGGAACACGACTTGCCCGGACATCCTTGACATGGGCGAAAGAAAACGGATGGGAACGGTTTGAGGTACATCTTGTACTCCCGGACGTTGAAAATGGTTTCCGCAATGAGCAAAAGTCATGTCGTACCTTCTGGGAAAAACTGGGATTGACGGTATTTAGAACATTTTCTTCAGATGAAGAAACACAAAAAGTTTATGGTGTACCAGTCCGACACTCTATGGCGGTTGATCTGACAACGTGGAAACCCTGAAACTCCCAACATTAATAATATAAATAATAATTGAAAGAAATTAAATCTAAATATTACAGGTTTTATGTAATATCTTTGATTAAAAAATTTGTGGATTTATAGCTTAACAAAGAAGACCTGTTAAATTATTCCTTATTAAGATATAGGAGGATTTGCTTATAACTTCCTTCGTTCTGCATGGAAAGACCGAAAAGAAAATTCCATTTCTAATACTGTTAAAGAAATAAAAATTTTAAAAAATGAATTAAGATCTCGTGTATGGTTAATGAATTTAGATAAGATTGAAAAATTAATAGGTAGACGAGATAAATATGTTATTTTTGGGGTTTATATAGGTGGTTTCATCAATAGCTCTATACTGATCCCCATCTTTTTATATTGGTTTCTAAACCTATCTGGTCAAGTATTCTTCCTACAGTATGTTCAATTAATTCAGTAACATCTTTAGGTTTAATATAGTAAGAAGGAACAGGTGGAGCGATTATAACTCCTAACCTCGCCAGTTTTAGCATATTTTCTAAATGAATTGCATTTAATGGACTTTCTCTTACAACTAATATGAGTTTTCTTTGTTCTTTTATCATTACATCTGCTGCCCGAGTAATCAAATTATCTGCATATCCGTTTGCAATTGCTGCTAATGTTTTCATTGAACAAGGCACTATAATCATATTCTCTATTTTGTATGAGCCACTCGCTGGTGGAGCAGCCAAATCGTCTACTGTGTAATTCTTTGAAGCTAAATTACGGATCTTAGAAATAGAGTAATCTGTTTCAAGCTCAATTATTTTTTGAGCACTATCAGATATAATTAATTCTCGGTTAATTTCATTTTCTTTAAGGATTTCTAATAATCGTATGGCAATTTGAACACCAGTTGCCCCTGAAATCGCAATTAACACCATAAGTTTGAAGTAGACCTTAATTTTTGTCTAATAAAATGTTTCAATTATTTTTAGGTTTTTCTAATTTTTATTATAATTCCGAAATCTAAAATGATAATCAACCTAATAAAATTTTATAATATTTAATTTAAAACAAAAAATAATGTCATTTTAAGCTTTATAATAAAATTTAGTAATTCTCCAATCTCTATATGCATTAGTAAATGTTCTTCTTTTTCCTTTACATAAATAGAATTATTTAGCTATAATAAAGTGAAATTATTTATTATTACAAATAACCAAATTGAGGAAATTCAAAAACTAATAAAAATAGAAATTGACTCCTATTACTCCAAATGTAAAAAACCTAATAGTTATTCTCAGATAGCTAAAGATCTCGGATTTAGCCCTCCGACTATTCGTAAATATGCAAAGAGATATTTAATTAGAGAATATGGAGAAAATGGTGGTTTAGAATTATACAATCAATACAAAAAGTTAAGTCGTAAAACACCAAATAAATGGACTTATGAGTATTTACAGGAATTAGCAAAAAGAAGAGGATTAGAAGAAAATAACATTGAAGGAAAGTTAATTACAACTAAAGATGAATTTTTCGAATCTATAAAAAGTCAATATCCAAGTGGTGTTAAGTTAAAATGGTGGTGTGGAAAAAAAAATCATGACCCATGGGAAACTTCTGGGAGTGAGGTAAAACGTAGTTGGTGTCCTAGATGTTTTAGAGAAAGAGTGAGCTTTTCATATAGTTATCTACATGCTTTAGCAAAAAAAAGAGGTTTTGAAGAAACTCGAATCGAAGGGATACTTATTACAAATAGGAAAGAATTCGCAAGACTAATAAAAAAAGGTATCGAGCCAAGTAAAATAAAATTAAAATGGTGTTGTTGCATAAAAGATCATAATCCTTGGGAAGCTTCAGCTAAAGATATAAAAGGATATAACTCAAGAAAAGGATCTTGGTGCCCTAGATGTGCTATAGAAAAGAATAGTCTTTCATATGAAGACCTACGAGCTCTAGCCAAGAAAAGGGGCATTGAAGAGACAGGAATAAAAGGAACGCTTATTACTAGTAAGCAAAAGTTCGAGAAATTAGCAAAAAGAGGTACTGAGCCAAGTAAAACAAAACTAAAGTGGTGGTGCTGTAATAAAGATCATGAACCATGGAAAGCTACTCCTAATAGCATAAGCAGAGGGACTTGGTGTCCGTATTGTTCACAAGGTAAGTATGAAAGGATTTGTCGCCGTTTTTTCCAGATAATATTTAAAGAGAAATTTCGGAAAATTTCGTTATCAAATTTAATTAAGGATAGCGATATAAAAATGCACTTAGATGGGTATGCTAAAGTAAACATTCATGGTAAATTGATAAAACTAGCCTTTGAATACAATGGATATCAACATTACATATGGCCCAATGTGTACCATAACACTGTACAAAAATTCCTTGAACAGCAAGACCGAGATATTCTAAAAAGAAAAATATGTGAAGAAAATGGAATCATTCTAATCGAGTTTCCATATAAGATAAGTCCTAGGATGAAAGAACCTGAAAAAATAAAGAATTTTATCATTAGTGGATTTGAGAATAAAACAGGTATAAAATTACCAAAATTACAATAACATAACTGTTCAAACTAGTAAATCTATTTTTAAGGTGTGATAGAAATGCAAGAATTAAATAAGTCCCCTTGCGACAATTTGCGATGACCTATATTTTTCCCACAGTGATAAAAATTTCTTCAATGTCTCATCACTTGTATAAATTCTATTTCTTGCCTCTCTTTTAGCTTTTAATATTTTAAGAAACCTTTTATCTAAATTTCGGATATAATAATCGCCTAATTTGTCTAATCTATCTCTTTTTTCCCCTAGTTTGATAGTATCTATCGCAATCTCACCTGACATCATTGCATAAGGGATCCCTTTACCACTTATTGGATCTACAAATCCTCCAGCATCCCCTACAGCAAACACATTTTCTTTGTATAGCTGTTGTTTTAATCCAACTGGAATCAAATGAGGTTTGAAAATTTCCAGTGTTGCATCTTTTAAAGCTTGTTTTACGAAGGGGAGTGAAATGAATTTATCAAACTCTTTTCTTGAATTTTTTATTAAATTAATTTGATTACCCCAACCTACGGTAATAGTTTCCGCTTTTGGGAATAACCATGAATAACCAATAGGTATTAAATTCTCAATTCCAAAAAACAAATGTACAGTGTCATCCCCGAGAACTTCAGCAATTTTTGATTTAGTGCTTTTCATTTCTTTAGTGATCGTTAAAATAATATTAGTATTGTTAAAATTCGGCCAATTTAGTGATTTCAACGTTGGGGATGTAACCCCATCAGCGGCTATTACATATTTAGAAGTATATGTATCTTTTTTAGTCGTTATAAGGTATGAATCCCCTTTTCTATCTATACTAATTAATGGTTCGTCTTCTTTTAGAATTGCTCCGCAATCTACAGCCCAATCTGTTAAAAATTTATCAAATGTGCTTCGCCAAATGACAGCACCTTTACCTTTTTTAGAGTAATCTTCTCCATCAACATGATGTAGTTCTAAAGATTCTATTATACGACTAATTTTTTCTTCAGGATAATCAATTTCTTCTACTAATTCCCAAGCTATAGCCCCTCCACATGCCTTATATCGACCTTCTTTATTTAATTTCTCTTTCTCAAGTATACATGTTGAATATCCATTATCTGCTGCAATCTTTCCTGCAACTGATCCTCCTGGACCTGCCCCAACAACCAAAATATCAAAATTGTTCATAAGGATTTTCTCTATTTTTATGAGATTCTTATAAGAAAGTGAAGCTGTATTAAAAATATTATACAATAATACATACTTATTTTGAAATTTCTATTTATAAAAAAACTAATCTTTTTGCTCAGTAAGAAAAGAAAGCAAAATATTGTTGAATTCATCAGAATTTTCCATATTACTCATATGTCCTGCACCGCTGATTATTACTTTTTTCGCTCCCTTTATTCCAGAGCTAAGGATATTAGCATTTTCTTGAAATTGCGGGATATCAAGTTCACCAACTATTATAAGGGTCGGTATGTTTATTTCACTTAGTCTTTTTTCAGGAGGAGGTCTCGGAGCGATAGCATTTGTTGCTTTAAGAAAGAATGCGCCTTGACCTTGCGCAACATGTCCATTCAATACCATTTCTTCCATCCTTTTTTTAACATTAGGAATCCTCATTGCCGGTTCAAAAAGAGGGTCACTCAACCAGTCTTTAAGGGCAGATTTCAAGTCTTGATTAATACCTTTCATAATATAGTTAAAAATTCGTTTATCGCATTCGCGTGAAGGATTAAAGGTGATGGCAGAGTCTGCAACGACTAATGAGTGCACCAATTCTGGATATTCTATCGTAAAAATGGTTGCTACATGCCCACCCATAGATAAACCCACAACATGAGCGGAATCTATTTTTAAGGTTTCAAATAATCCCTTAAGATCATCTTCTTGTTTAAAGCGGTTGGAAACTCCTTCAGATCGACCATGACCCCTCTGATCGAATCGTATTACTTGGTAAGATTTAGCAAGCAAATCAAACTGGTCATTCCACATTCGATTATCAAGAGTAAAACCATGGATAAGAACCACAACTTCACCCTCTCCTTTTTTTTCATAAAATAATTCGGGTTTTTTATTTCCTTCATCGCTACTCATAGTAATACAGCTCTTAGAAAGATTGTAATTATAGAAACCTGTATGGTTTTTAAATTTTAGCTTCAGAGTATATTTAAACATTTTCATTTATGAAAATTTAAGTATTGCTCCTTTCGAAGCAGAAGAGACAAGATGTCTGTATTTTAAAAGTGCTTTGCTTCTAATATCTTTTTCAAAGGGTTTCCATTTTTTTAATCTTTCTTGAATTTCTTCATTTGAAATCTCTATGTCAAGTCTTCTATTAGGTATATCAATCTTGATTAAATCCCCATCTCTCACTAAAGCAATTGGTCCTCCGACGTATGCTTCTGGAGTCACATGACCAATACAAGGACCTGAAGTATACCCTGAAAAACGTCCATCAGTAATCAATGCAACTTTATCTAATTTGGGTTTGCCTACTAAAGTCATAGTTACAGCAAGTAATTCAGGCATACCAGGACCTCCTTTCGGACCCTCATACCGAACAATAAGTATAGAATTATTTTGAATTTGTTCAGATGTTAGAGCGTCAAGAACATCTTGTTCTGAATTAAAACATAATGCTGGTCCATCGAATTTCAACATATGCTTATTTTTAATTGCCGATTGCTTAACAATAGCCCCTTCTGGTGCTAGAGTGCCCTTTAATACTACAGTTCCTCCTTCAGGGAAAATAGGATTAGTCAAAGGTCGTATTATATTTTCATCTAGAACTTCAATTTTTCTTATAATTTTTCCAATAGTTTTTCCAGAAACAGTTAAACAATCTAAATGAAGAAAGTCTTTTAATCTACTCATTACAGCAGGGATCCCTCCTGCTTTATATAAATCTGGAGTACCAAAATCTCCCGAGGGAGCAATATTTGCAATGGTTGGAATTTTTTTATTATATTCATTAAATATTTCTAAATCAAGATCTATCCCCATCTCATTTGCAATTGCAGGAAGATGTAATGTTGAGTTCGTTGATCCTCCAATTGCTAAATCTACTATTACAACATTTTCTAAAGAATCTTTGGTCATGATTTGAGATGGAGTTATGTTTTCTTTCAATAACTCAATTATTCTTTTTCCTGAATTTTTAGCAATCATATATTTCATTTGAGTCATTGCTGGGATAGTAGCAGCGTTTGGTAATGTCATTCCAAACGCTTCCATTAAACATTGAGTAGTATTTGCAGTACCCATGGCTTCACATGCTCCATATGTGGCACAAGTTATGCATCCAAACTTATGAGTAAAATCTTCATAAACATCCGTTGTAATACCTTTATAACCTGGCATGAATCTTACTTCATATAAATTAGATCCTCCTGGAACACATATAGTTGGGATATCTAATCGTACCGCTGCCATTAGAATTGCCGGGTTGATTTTATCGCAACTAGATAAAGTAACCATAGCATCTAATCGATGTGCATCGGCCATTAATTCAATTGAATCAACTATTACCTCTCTATGGGGTAAAATAGAACGCATACCTACATTTCCCATAGCTATTCCATCACACGCTCCAATGGTACAGAACTCAAAGGGTACTCCTCCTGCTTCTATGATTCCATACTTTACTGCTTCGGCAAGAGTTCTTAAATGTTTATGACCTGGATTGAGCTCATTCCAAGTATTTACTACTCCTATGAAAGGTTTTTTATCAATATCTTGATCATCTAAACCTAAAGCCTTTAATAATTCTACTTTACCATTTCTAAAAGGTGTCTTATCAATACCATCAAAAAGGCTTTTACTTCTTATTTTTAAGTTAACTTCTTCTTCATCCATTTCCTATTCCTCTTTTTTTAATAATAAGTATGAAATAAACCAGTTCTAATTTTACTAATACTTTTCTTTTTAAATATCATATCAAATCTAAAATTAGTTTATCTTCAAATTGAAAAGATATTTAAAAGATAAAAAAAGAAACTATTTTTCTTATTATTATAAATCAATTTAATATCATAAACAATAAAATTTTTCATATGAAATACTAAACTGGCTTTAAATCTTGATTTTTTTTTAAAATAACTTAAGATTAGAAGATGGAATTGGAAAATATATTAGCATTATTTATATTCAAAAAAATAGTCAAAAATTTAAGATTCACCTGGAAACATTTGAAATTAGGAATTTCTTAACTGGTATAAGTAAACATGAAACTGCTACAATGATTAATTATGATGAAGATTCAAGTTTTCTGTCATATCACGTTGCAAGTTTTTACTTTAGACTTCTTAGAGTTTTTATTGAATATAACTATAACTTTAGTGAAAAATCATGAACATTTTTAAAAATTGAATATAATGAAGTCTCCTCGCTAGAATCTAATTAATGTAAAATTGGTCCTTGGAAAATTAAAACCTTTAAATTCTAAAAAAAACATTCACTTTTAATGAATAAAAGATTTGTAAGATTTTTCTCATAAATTTATCAGGATGCGATTAAAATTGGATGATATCCTCATTTTAAAGTTAGGTGGAAGCTTATTAACTGACAAATCTGAACCATTTTCTATAAGGGAACAAATTTTAAATGATTCAATTCAACAAATTGTTGATTGTCGTAAGAAATTAGTTTTGATTCATGGTGGTGGATCATTTGGCCATCCAGTTGCAAGAGAATATAATATTTCTAATGGTATAAATCCAGCTATTCAAAATCAATTATTTGGGCTCACAAAAACCCATGATGTAATGAACCAACTTAATTCAAAAATTATTGAGACTTTTTTAAAGAAAGATTTTCCAGCAATCTCAATTCAACCATCAAGTATTTTTATGATAAGATCAAAAAAAATAACTATTCAAGCAATCGAAGTAATTGAAGCAGCATTGGAGTTAGAGATTTTGCCTGTTTTGTATGGAGATATAATTTTAGATTCAGATGGTTCTTTTTCAATTATCTCGGGAGATCAAATCATTTTGGAAATTTGCAAGAAATTAAAAAACTTCAGAATTAAGAAAGTGATATTTACAATTGAAAAAGATGGAGTTTTCATAAAGGATACAAATAATAATATAAAATTAGCAACAAAAATTGATTCAAATACTATAAGTAGTTTAAATTTAGCAAATCTTGAAGATAAAATTGATGTTACGGGGGGTATTAAAAAAAAACTTGAAATTGTAGAAAAAATTTGCAATTTAGGCATACCTGTTCAAATAATAAACGGTTTAGAAAACAAGAATATCCTTAAAGTATTAAATAATCAACATATAGAATGTACTAGTTTTAAACCAATATTGAAGAGAGAAATTGAAAGTAAATTGTATAATAGAAAGATAGAACATATAAGAATACCTTTAAAATATAATGTACAACATTCAAAGAATCATTTTGATGAAATTAATTTAATACATCATGCTTTACCTGAACATGAATTAGATGATATTAACCTTTCAGTTGATTTCTTTGATAAGAACATATCTGCTCCTATATGCATTGCAGCAATTACAGGAGGACATGAGATTTCTAAAGCAATTAATAACATTTTAGCAAACGCTGCTAATTTAGAGAATATAATTATGAGTGTTGGGAGCCAAAGAATAGGAGTAGAAGATCCTAATACAATTGATTCATTTAAAATTGTACGTGATGTTGCACCTGATATTCCAATAATAGGAAATTTAGGAATTGGACAGATTTGTTCTTCGAAGTTTAATATTGATTATTTCTTTAAGTGTATTGAAATGATTAATGCGGATGTTATGGCTATACATTTCAATGCACTACATGAACTTGTCCAAACTGATGGTAATATTTCCTATAAAAATTTTGAAGAAATTTTTAAAGAAATTAGAAAGAAAAGTAAAATTCCAATTATAGCTAAAGAAGTTGGAACAGGATTTAATAAAGATCTAGCATTAAAGCTTGATTTATTAGGATTTGATGGTTTTGACGTTGGAGGAACAGGTGGTACTAGTTTTGCTGCAATAGAATCTTTTCGGGATGCAACAAGTTATGAAGCATATTCTCGTAAAATTGCTGACACATTTCGTGAATGGGGAATTCCAACACCAGTTAGTATTGTGAATGTTAGAGAAGTATCTAAAAAGTTAATAATCGCAACTGGTGGTTTACGCTCTGGGATTGATATTGCCAAAGCTATTGTATTAGGTGCAAACATTGGTGGTTTTGCCTTTAAATTTCTAAAAACAGCATGGAAGGATTACAAACACAATACTTTAGCAAATTCAATCAAAGAAATAAAAACTTTAAAGCAAGAATTAAGATCTTCCTTATGGTTAATGAATATTAAAAATATTGGTGATCTTAGAAGTAAAACTGGTAAGGCTGTTTTATTGGGTGAATTATATCAATGGATAAATCAATAGTAATTTAATTTTTATTAGAATTTAGAATCAAATATTTTGTTAACCAAATGGTAACCTCGATTATTTCTCATCAACAATCTATAAATGAATTCTTTAGTCCTAGTATTAAACGAAAAATAAAAAATTTCTATTCTGGCTTTTCTTCTAATGCATCTTCAATTTCATTTTTAAATCCATCGAATGAGCTGATTTTTCCGGTAGATAAATCTATTTTATCAGAATAAAGTTTTAGAAACTTTTTAGCTAGTTTTTCTAACTCTTTATTGACCTTTTTTTGAGGAAATCTTTTCGAAGAATTAGCAATAAAAATAAGGTCATGTTTTTTAATAAAGGTAAATCTTCTATTATTTAATTCAAAATTAGATAAACCACCATCAGATATATGATCAGCAAATGTATTTAATGCACTCATCATTGCTCCAAACATCTGAGGTGCTATAGATTTATCAAAAGCTCTGTGGAAGATTACAATCCCCGACCTTTCCATAATCCACACATTTTGGAGTACTTTCAAATGAAGCCTCCTTAAATTATTTTCTTTCAGAAAGTAAAATTAAAAGTATATAAAAGAAGAATTATTAAATAAATTTTAAAACTTTTTATTTAAAATAAATTTCAAAAGCTTCTATTTAATACAAAGGTTAATAAATTTTCATAAAACTCTGTTTCAGATTTATTAATTATCGGTTTTAAATGCTCAATGGAAATTTTTGCTTTTTCAAAATAAAAATTGGCTAACTCTTTACTTGAATCTTTTACTTCAGCTTCCCTAAATAAATTCTTTACTTCTTGAACATCTTCATCACTCATTTCCTGTTGCTCAATTAATTGATTAAGATGTTCTTTCTTTCTTTTTTCTAATTTATTTAAAGCACTTATTAGTAGACATGTTTTTTTACCTTCTCTAATATCCCCGTCGGTAGGCTTTCCTGTAACTTTTTCGTCTCCAAAGGTGCCTAAAATATCATCAATAATCTGAAAGGTAATACCCAGATTAATTCCATATACAGAAAGATGTTTTTTATACTTTTCATCAGCCTTTGAGTAGTTTGCTCCAATTAAAATGGATTTTTCTAAAAGAGCGCCAGTTTTAAGAGAGATCATATTAATATAGTCTTGAATTGAGATTTCTTTCTGATTTACCATATCTAACTCAATCAATACCCCATTTGCTATATCTGTGAATGCTTGCTCATAATAATTGATTGCATTTAGGTTTAATTCCTTTTCAAAGTTGTTGTTAAAATAAGCCTCCAAACCTAAAAAAAATGCGGAATCCCCTCCAATTATTCCGATGGAGTTCCCAAAATCCGTAGCGTTCATTTTTTTTAAATTATATTTTTTATAGTAATTTTTAAATCTAAAATGAAATGCAGGTTTCCCTCTCCTAAAATCATCCTTATCGATAATATCATCATGAACTAATGAAGCATTATGAAGGAATTCAGTTCCTACACTTGGAATTATGATCCTATCATCATTTTTAGTGTTAAAAGCATTATAAGTTGCAATGCATAATAAAGGACGGATCCTCTTGCCTCCCGCTAAAAAATAATCTCTTAATTCTGAATAATAATCCTTTAGAAACGAATTCTCTACGCTTTTTAATTTTTCATTGTAAATAGTTTCAATTGCATAATTAATCTTGGATTTATATTTGGTTACATAATCTGTGAATTTTATATAAGTTCACCTTAATTCTTGATAAATAATAACATTTATTTTAAATTATAAGACATATATTTTACTAGAATAAAAGTAAAATCAAATTATCAATATTCTTAATTACTAGAAAAGATAATATTTAAATTTTAAAATCAAAATTATGAATGCTGACTTTCTCTTAGATAAAGAATTTAATATTATAGGCGGAATAGCTTTTTGAACAATCTAATCCATTTACGATCCGATAGGAAAAAATTAGGAATAATAATTAGCGTATTAATAATAATTATTGGTGTAATTCCACTATTAATTTTAACTTACTTTCCAGAATTAAAACACTCCTATACAATTGAACCTTTGGCGCTTAGATCTGAGGATGGAGTCTATATAAGTGCCTATAAATACACACCAGAAATAGAAAAGAGTCATGCTGGAATAGTAGTTTGTCATGGCTTTTTTGGTAATAAACTTAATATGCAACCATTAAGTATAGAACTTGTTAAACGCGGATTCACTGTCTTAAGTTTTGATTTTCGTGGACATGGAGCTTCTGGAGGATATTTTTTACGTAAAGATTTAATCAAAGATCTTAAAGCTGCTGTTGATTATTTTGAATACCATCTACCATATATTACTGAAATTGGACTAGTTGGTCATTCCATAGGTGCTGAAATAGCGTCATTATTTTCAAGAACCAACCCAAATAAAGTCAATGTAACCGTTTGTATTGGTAGTGTTTCTTCTAATTTTAGCGGTGTATCGAATCTTCTTTTAGTTACGGGATTATATGATCCAGGTGTAAGTGAAGAGAAAATCATTGAGGTCTTACAGGCATACACCGGAAAAGAAAATGTATACGTTGATGAGACATATTGGGGTGATTTTACAAACGGAACAAACATTAGGGCTTACATCAGCCCTTTTTCGGGGCATTTATCTGAAGTAGTAGATTCTGCAATTCTTTATCAGATAGTACAGTGGTTTGAACAAGCTTTTAATGGTGAAAAGGGCGAGAATATTTTCATAACAGCAACAATATTACAAATATTTTCTTATGTTGCCTTATTTGGAGTTATTTTCCTTAACGCTACCTTAATAGTTTATCTTAGTAATTATCTATTTAAAAATAAATTTGAATTTCCTGAAAAAGAAATATTTAGAGGTGAAGTAGATTACTCTATCAAAAAATTAATTGAATATTATGCTATTCCCGCAGTAATTATCCAAATTATTATTTTTTTAATTTTATTAGATATTTTAGGGGAAATTATCCCATATTCTACAATAAGTATAACATTATCGCTTATTATTGGGGCTGCTATTGGAGCTTTTTTAATATATATATTCATTCTTTTAAGCTGGGAAGAAAGGTTTTTCTTTAAACATTTATCTTTGAGAATTAAGAAGATGTGCTCAGTACATCCTGGACGTTCACTAATTTATGGAACTCTTGTTGCGTTACTGGTAATATTTTCGATAGCTGCTATTTGGCAGTGGTCTGTTCAAAATACGCTCCCTACTGTACGTGAGGTTGGAACAATGATAATTATAACTCTTATTTCATTTCCTTTTTTCTTGATTAGAGAATTCTATTTTAGGAGCGTTCAAGGGCGATTAAAAACTTCTTATAAATATGAGGAATATTTCATTATGGTAGGTATAGGGATTTTCATGGATAATTTTGTTATTATATCAATTATCATTATTGGGAGACTTAATTTAGCTTACTTACCAGCATATGCTCTTTATTTATTTGTATGGATTATATTCTCAATAATCCAAAACATATCAGTGACTTGGGTCTATATAAATTCAGGAAGAAACATTCTAGGTTCAACTATCTTCTTAAGTATACTCTACTCTTGGATGCTAGTTGTGTTCTTCCCCTCATATGGGTTTCTATGAGTTAATTTTTGTCTTTATATAGTTAAAGTTTTTTATAATATTATCGCTTTTTTTTTATTCTGAATACACAAGATAAGAATAAATAAAAAATTGCAATAATTTTTATCATAGGAAAAATGGGATAAATTTTATCAGTTGACAAATTCAATGGTTGAAATAATACGAGAAATCCAGAAAAGAGACAGGAAAAAGTGTCTTGGGATTATTATTACTTGTTTAAATGAAATAAATAGTAGAAATTATACTTCAGAATTCATAAAGCACTTAGTAAAGAGCTATAAAAAGAATTTTATGAATAGACGAGAGATTCACACTTTTGTGTTTGAAAAAGAAGGAAATATCTTAGGTACTGGAAGTATTTCAGCAGAGGGTCAAATCCTTGATGTTTTTGTTGATGTAAAAAATCATAGAAGAGGAATTGGTAAAAAAATTATGAAAACACTCGAAATAGAAGCAAATCAGAAAAAGATGAAAACTATTTTTTTATATTCAGCAATATCAGCTGTTGATTTTTACAAAAACCTTGGATATTTTGAGATGGACAGGTTAGTTCATAAAAATAAAGATGTTGAAATTAGAATGGAAAAACCTTTAGATAAAATTGATTCAAACAGTTTAATTTGATTTTAAGCAGGATACTCAAATCATTAGTGAGATCAGATAGTCTTTATCTCTATATTTCTTTGAATCACGCAACTAAGCTCAGTTCAATTTTAAATGTAGCAATTACATGTGCTTGTAATGTTATTTCCAGTATATTTTTATCAAACCTATCAATATTTGCTTTAATTACTTGTTTTGGTATATCTTCCAACAAATTTACAATTTTAACATCGCTAATTGTGATCTTTTCATAAAAAGTTAAAATTGTCTTTTGAGGGATAGAGGAAATATTATAAACTCTGATAACCAAATAATCTCCCTCCTCTGCTTTTTTAAGAGCACTTAAAATTACGCTTTTATTATTTATCTCAAGAAAACTTAAAGCAAAAGGAAGATAAGGCTCAAATTGTTCTTTTTTGGATGTACGATAGTAAGATAAAGGTCCAGATGGTCTTAATATAACTTTATCCGAGGCTCTAAAAGGGGTTTGAACCATTGCTGGAAAAATTGGCTTAAGTGGGCTATTAAATTCTTTTCCTCTCATATGTACTTCTGAATCTAACCAGTTGGTTTTTTGGCTAGTTATAATTGACAATTCAAATATGTGTGTACCAAGGCATTGTGCACCAGGTGTGTTCAAACCTGGTCCTGCATGAGACATTCTAGTAATAAAATCATCACGAGAAAGCCATTCAACACATCTTAAGAGTGTGATTGCAAATATTATAGTATTATCTTTATTAATTATCCCTTCATATTCCGGTAAACCTTTGTTTAATACAGCAAAAGTTCTTGAATTATCATTAATACATACAAAATCCTTCTGATGGTTTGTAGGTAGCGGTTTTTGAACCCACTTGTCTGCTTTTGGCATTTTAACCCTCCTAGGAACGACATAAAAGTGTCCATCAGCAAAGATTGTGTCTGATCTTATCTTAGTAGGAAACAAGACACGAATTCGATGATCTTTGCTATTATTTTCTAATTCAATCTTAAAATCAATTCGTTTAATCCCTTTATATAATGAGATATATAACGTTATTTTATTATCAACTAACCAGTCTTTTCTATTATATCTATCCTCTGTAAGCGAGTGTGGAAGCTTTAGGTTTAATCTTAATTTAAATGTCTTTTGAGATGGGCCATCTATATAAACTGATCTTTCGAATATAGCAGCATCTTCAGTTGTGAAAACCAGATCATTTTGATTCTCTCTTGGACCAGAAAAGTCATATTCATCACCCCAATCACCCACATCCTCGAATTCACAAATATTTTCATAGCACACTCCTGTTGTTTTATCAGTAACTTTGATAAATCCATCTGATTTTATATCAATTCGATAAAACTCATTTTCTAAATATTCTCGTGTTATCTTAAAATTTATGTTTTCGACAGTATATAACGTTGCTGATTCCACTGGTATAACGTAATAAACTTTATAGCCACATGGAGGAACTTCTGCTAAAAATGTTAACTTATGACTTATGCCAAACTTTCTGGTAAATCGAGGCTGTTCTTTAATAACACAAGTTTGATATTCAATTTCTTGTTCATCAGAATCAATCACTTTGATATTAAATGGTAATTTTTCACCTTTAGTCTTACGTGAAATCATATTGAATTCTACAACATCTTTTCGTTTCCATGGGAGTGGATTATAAACAATTAAAGAGTTTAAATCCTTGTATTTAATATTCCCATTAATAAAATTGGATAAATAGATAAAAGAGTTTTTAAAAATCTCACTTGCAATTTGCTCTGCCCAGTCAAATCTCGTGTTCATTTCATCATGAACTTCATCAATGCTACAACCACATATACTATCATGGGGGGCATTTTTCTGAAGCCATTTTAAGCCTGTTAGTATGTAATCCTTTGGGTAAATAAAGCTCCTATATTTATCTAGAACCCACGTAATTGTAGAAATCGGTTCTGAGTACTTTTCATAAAGATTTTCAATTACTGTATTTCTTTGCTTAATCCAAATTCGAGCGGACAATACTCCTGATAATAAATGACCATATCTTCCGCCTCTTAATTCTCCTTCAAATGATTTTAAATTTGGATTTGATTCTAAAACTTTGCCTACATAATATTCAAAGTCCGCTTGTTCTATATATTTTTCAGGATATAAATTATTCCATTGTTTTATGATTTCTGGTATTTCTGGTTGAGCTTCATCGTGATCTGAACCATTATTAAGGAGTACATGTGGAGTACTAGTATAATTTTCTAAATTTTTAACCATATATTTTATCCTTCTCAATGCAGGTTTATATTCTCCCTTGATTTTTTGTGTATTGAGCTTTTCTAATGACCCATAACCAAATATTAAATGAATTCCTAAAATAGATGCGGCATTTCCAGGGGCTTTCCATAAATATTCCATATTCAAATTGTTTTCTTCAAATTCATTACCAAATCCTCTCTTAAATATTACAGAAGAGATTTCAAAACCACTTAAAACTTGAGGCAATTGTGCAATATGCCCAAATGGATCAGGTATATAACCTGCTTTCATTACACGTCCAAACTTTCTGCTAATTTGGTGTCCGATTATTAAATTTCTTATTAAAGATTCACTACTAACCAAAAATTCATCTGGCAACACATACATTGGACCTATAGAAAGCCTTCCTTCTTTTACATATTTTTTAATTTCCTCCTCTCTCTCAGGTCGAACTTCTAAATAATCCTCTATTGGAATGGTTTGCCCGTCGAACGTGAAATTTTTGTAATCAGGGTCATTTTTTAGAACATCCAACAATTTATCCATCATTATAACAAGTCTAGCACGAAACTCTTGAAAAGGGAGATACCAATCATGCTTTATACATCAATTGTATAAAGTTTCACGGTCCCAATGAGTTTCTGGAACAATTATTATGTTATTCGCTTTCAAAATAATGGCATTCTCATCAAAATTTTTAATTTGAGTTTCTAAAAGAATAGTGTTATATAAACTAATTGAATATTCAAAGAATTAAGGACATTTAATGATGTTTTAATAATGATTTCCCTATAACACTTGAATGAGGTTTTTTACCTAATAAATCTAATAAAGTTGGGACCATATCGGTTGTCTTACAATATGATAGTTCCATTAATGGAATTTCTGGTGAGCCCCCAATTATAAATGGTACGATCATCGATTCCTTTAGTGCTATATCGTGGCCATAAATATGATCATTAATAGTTTTACCATGCTCATAATTAAATGCAAATTCGCCTAACGTTGATACCATTATATCGCAAGATCTAGGATTTTTGAAATAACGAGGTATTTGATCAACAATAATTGGAAAATCTATATGATTCGTAGCCTCTAGCCATTCATCAATCGTATGAAATCTATTATCAAGAATTCTCGCTGAAATTTCATTTTTACTATAACCATAGAACTCATAATTATCAAATGTATATCTTGTTTTTTGTTCTATACCAAAACCCTGATATTCAATCATTCCATTGAATTTTTTTCCAGACTTTTTTTCTAGATACTCAATGTGAATTTTTCCTTTTTCTGGTTTATTATTATCATCTCTATAATACATAAATTTGACTCCTGGAATTTCCCATAATATCTCAAAGAGATTTAAACTATTTTGTCCATTACCAGAAGGTTTAAAATTTTGCATATCTTTATTTGTTGGATGATGATGCCAAGTTTCTCCTGGAAAATTAAAAAAGCCTACTGATCCAAAATTACAATCAAAATCTCCAATCGCTTTTGAAGGTATATATGGTATTAATCCTTTTTGTTGAAAGTATGGTTCAAGGTCAACTACCTCCTCTGCTTTAAAATTCCCATGATCTGTTGTTATAGCAATGGCAGTATTATCATAATATCCCCCAATTTTTAAAGTATTCATCAAAGATCCAATATATTTATCACAATTAATTATTTGATTAATATAATCAATATGGTCAAATCCCAAATCATGCATAAGATCATCAGTATGAGGAACGTATCCTATTGTAATTAACGGAACCTCTTTATTAGAAAAAAATTCTCCTGGATTTTTAAAAGCCTTTTCAATATTTGTAAATATAGGCTCTACATCAAAATAATTTTCTGCAATAGTAAAATGAGCTCCGCGAAATAAAAAACAAGTAGAGCTTAACATATTTTCTCCAGGTACTTGTTCAAAAATAGTTTTTACATTATTCCCAATATCATTATTTATTCGTAATAATTGACTTCTATCTCCATAATTACGAATAAAAGGAAGTTTTTTCTTCGTTGATGGAGGGTCTGTTCTATTTACCCAATGATACATAGGAACAGCGCTTCCTTCTTTAGGAAAATATCCTGAATAAGAACCTGTTACAATATTACCGTAACAAGGAAAAGTGATAGAAGGATAAGATGTTACGCAATTTGAGCATCTAATACCAGTTTTTGCAATTTTTGCCATATTTGGAAGTCTTCCTTCATTCATCAATTTAAATAGATGTTCAGCACGAATATCATCAAAGATAATTAATATTACTTGGTTAACTTTAGCGCTACGACTCATAATTATCTAATCCTTGATAAGAATTTATATAAATTTTAAATGAAATATTCTTGTATAAAATTTGTATTTTAAGTTTTTTTAAAAAGTGATATAGACAATTTAGTAAAACTATCAAATAATAATGGAAACAGTTCATAAGATATATTTTAAAAATTCATCTGATATGAGTGAATTAGATTCCAATTCTATAGATTTGGTGATAACATCGCCCCCTTATCCCATGATTGAGATGTGGGATTTTCTATATTCTTCTTTAAATAATGAGATAAAAAAAGCACTAGAAAAAGAAGATGGGAAAAGATCATTCAATTTGATGCATAAAGAATTAGATAAAGTATGGCAAGAAGTAATGCGAGTTGTAAAACCTGGTGGAATCGCTTGTATAAATATAGGCGATGCTACAAGAAAAATTGGTAAAAATTTTCAATTATATCCTAATCATGTGAAAATAACTAATTTTTTCTTAAACAAAGATTTTGTTGAATTACCTTGTATTTTATGGAGAAAACCGACGAATAGCCCTAATAAATTTTTGGGCTCTGGAATGTTACCCCCCAATGCGTACGTCACACTGGAACATGAATATATTTTAATTTTTAGGAAGGGAAATATCAAAAGGGAAATCCAACCTAAATCGAAAAATAGATATAATAGCGTGTTTTTTTGGGAAGAAAGAAATAAATGGTTTACAGATATTTGGGAAGATATAAGGGGTACCCCTCAGGATTTATATAGAAACTACAATAATCAAAAAAAATTAAGGGAACGTTCTGCAGCATTTCCTTTAGAAATACCTTATCGTTTGATTAATATGTTTTCATTATATGAAGATAGAATATTAGATCCATTCTGGGGAACAGGAACAACTACATTAGCAGCAATGATATCTGCGAGAAATTCAGTAGGATATGAAATTAACTCAGGGTTTTTAGAACTATTTAAAAAAAATATAAGAAATCTCAAAAAATTAAGCAATTATATTAATAAGAATAGAATAAATCGACATATTGAATTCATTAAAAAGTATATGAAAGAAGATAAAGATGTGAAATATTCTTCAGAACACTACAAATTTCCAATTATAACAAAACAGGAGATAGATCTTTTATTATACTCAGTAAAAAAATATAGTGAAAATAAGAATCAATTTTTGCTTAACTATGATAAATATGAATTTGAAAATATAAAAAATTATGATTTATAAACTTGTATATATATCTTCTACAGAAGTTGAAATAACATTAAACATTATAATATATTTAAAATATTTACATATTCAAATTGACCTAAATTTATTTAGTAAAAAATGAAAAATTATAATATTTTAACCAATAATTAAGTAGATTTTTTTACATTTTCATAAGGAGGGTCATTATGCTTGATCATGATGGTGATGTTGAGTTGTTAAAAAGTCAGATAAACAAGCTAAATTTCGAAATAAATAAAAAAAATCAAGAAATAAATCTTTACCTTGATAAGCTCAATGATTATGAGGAAGAACTAATGAAACTTCATGAACTTATATCAAAAACACCACCGCACATAGATATTGAAAAAATTATTGAAGCTAAATTTAATTTTGAATTAAAAGATAAAGAAAGAGAAATTAGAGATTTGAAAAATCGTATGGGATTTTTAAGGCAAGAAAAAATAAACTTTCAACGAGAATTATCAGAATTTAAAAAAAAAAGTAAACCTTCTAAGGAATCTATAGAGGAAATAAGGGAAAAACAAAACCTTATTAATGCTTTGCTAAATCGTGAGTCTTTAACTAATGAATTAAGAAAAAAGCTATATACACAAGAAATTATAACAGGAAATTTAAGAAAAGAAATTGAAGGAAAAGATGATGAAATTGAATATTTGAAATTACTAATAAAAGAATTAAATGAAGAAATTAGAAATAAAAATTCAATAATAGAAGGTACAATAGATAAAAAAATAAAGAGCGAGTTAAAAAATAAATGGCAAAACGAGCTTAAAAAAAGTAAAGAACTGATTGAAGATTTAACCCAAGAATTGAATAAATACAGAGTATTTCAAAAAGATAAAATATTGCATGAGATTCAAATACGTGATCTTCAAAATAAAATTAATTTGTTTGAAAAAGAATTGGTAAAAAAAGATAAAATAATTAATGAATTGAAATTAGAAAAATAAGTTACAATACCAAAAACTATTCATTCCAAAACATTTGGATTTTAAATTTTAAACAGATTCTAAAAATTTATAGGCAACATATAAAAAAGCGTCATTCACATTTTCACCAGATTTTGCAGATGTAAGTATATAATGAAAATCATGTTTATCAGCTACTCTTTTTATATCTGATTCACTAATTATAAACTGATCAGTTAGATCCGATTTATTTCCTATTAATATAATATCAATATCTGTTTTAACATAATTTTTAATTTCATCATACCATTTATCAACACTCTTTAAACTATCTAAACGCGTTCTGTCGATTACTATAAAAGCAAATTTTGCTCCTTCATAAAACTTTTTTCTATAAGGTGCCATCTTAGGTAATTGGCCACCAATATCCCATATTACGAATTTTATTTTTGTATTTTCACTTAATTCTATTTCCCTTTGCGAAATATCTACTCCCACTGTAGAATGATAATCTTCTTTGAAGAGATTTAGGACATATCTCTGAATTAATGATGTTTTACCTACTGCATAATCACCTGTTAAAATTAATTTAAAAGAAAACTGCCCCTCTGGAATTTTGCCTTCTTTGGTTTTAGATAAAATTCTTACAATCTCTGGGATCTCAAGAGATATATTTTCATTTCCTTCCAAAATTAGTTCGATTTTTGTAGCAACATGTTCAGAATAGACCCTTAATTCTGTATCTGAAGGAGAAAGGTTAGAAATCGTCAATAAAATTGACTTTGAACCTTTTGAACAATAAGCAAATTTGTTATCTTGAATAGTTGTTACATTAAAAAAACTACTTTCATCGCCAAATTCTCTTTTTATTCTCTCAATAAATGTATCAATTGTAACTGCTAATGCTCCTAATAAAGATTCATCTTCCGTTTGTTCACTGCTGACTGAAGTAATGATGAAACCGTCTCGATCACTTACTATTACCGATATAATTCCCTCAGTATTTTTCATATAATTCTTTAATAATGTCGTTAAAAGTTTATCTAACGAAGATATTCTTTTTGGGCTATATTGTTCTGCTATAGTCGAAGTTGTTGATATTACTAATTCTTGTTGAGATTCAGATCTTTTTAATCTATTTTGTATTTCTTGATATTTATTATAAAATTCTAATTCTTGAAGATTTTCTCCAAGTTCTATGCATATATTTACAATTTTTTCATAAATTGAATCTGCTTTCTCAAGATTAACCTCAATTAAGGCAATTTCAAATTCATTAATTAATATTTCTTTATCATACATTAATTTTAATATAGGTGCAATTTGTTCAAACATCTCTAAGGTTTTTAAAATAATTCTCAATAACGTATCTTGATATTCTGAATCCGTGGCAATTACAGGATATACTTTTAGGTTTAAGATCTCTTCTATTTGAGCTGGTTCTAATATATCTTTTAAATCCTGTTTATTGCCTAAACCACAAGTGTAAGCTAAAGGTGTTTCTTCTTTTGTTTTATTTAAGAAAAATTTACTTTTATTTATATTTTCTAAGCTAGAATCAGTTATTATAATTACTGCATCACTTCCCTTGATGAAATTATTCCATAAAAAGCCAATTTCTTCTTGTTCAGTAAAATCTCTCAATAGAAAGTGTATTTTTCCAATCTTTAATAGTGCAATATCTCCTCCGATTTGAGAGTCATGTTTTAGTGGAATTTCTTTTGTCCTTATTAAATTGAAAATTGTAGTTTTTCCAACTTCTTTATACCCTACTAACGAAATTTTGGGCGGAAATTTATTTTGGAATGAATAGATTACGGGATCAAAACTCTTTAAACTATTTGCATCAAATTTCTGGAGTAGATTATCTTTAAATAAATTTACAAAATTTTCTTTACACTTTACTAATTCTCTTTCAATAATTACAGGATCATCAACTATAGTATTAATAAATAAAAATAATAAATTGAATTCTTCATCTCCTAAATATGATATACGGTCTCTTTTATGATCCCAATATTGAAATGTATTAATAATGCCTGAAAATATCTCTTTTTTTAAGAATTCAAAATTTTCTTTCTCAAGAGCTTTTCCGAAAAGTTTTTTATATATGAGGATCTTATTTTTAAAAATATAAACTTGCCTTAAAATAGAATTTTCACCTTAATATTGATATTTTCGATTTCACATGTTTAATTGAATTATTAATTATTATTAATTTAATAATGGTTAAAACGAAATAATATATTTTTCTACATTTATTTTTACTCATTTAATATTATCCAAAAACTATAGATATAAAAATCTGTATTAGTATAATATTTTACAAATAAGTTAGGGTATATAATTGAACTAGCTTATCACTTATTTAATATAAAACAGAGTTAAGAAAATTTATTTTATAAGATATAAATAAACAACGGTAAAACTTTTTAAAATGACAGTTAGAAAAAATAAATCAAAAAAAAGAATAAAATCTCTTGGAATTCTTTTTCTTACAATAATTTTACCAGCCATTATTAGCACACCACTATTTTCAATTTTTAATGAACCAAACCAAACTATTGAACAAGACAATACTGAAAAGGATGAAAGTAGGGAACCACAATTCCCAACCCCCTCAAGTAATCTTCCTAATGCCCATTATTTTAGTTATTATAAAACTATTACAATTGATCACACAAAAGTCAATGGTGATCATTCTAATTTTCCTGTGTTAATTTCTATAATCGACTCAGACTTGGACGATAAGGCTCAGTTTGATGGGGATGATATTGCTTTTGCAAATAGTACTGCATGGCTAGATCACGAAATAGAGCTATATGACCCAAGTTATAGTTTCGATGAAGCCCAACTTATTGCATGGGTCCAGATACCTTTTTTATATAATTCAACTGATACATTTATATTCATGTTTTATGGTAATTCCACTATAGGGCCCCAAGAACATGCAACAGGAGTTTGGGATTCCTATTATAAGGGTGTATGGCATTTAAAAGAAGATCCTGGAGGTCCAAATGATATTAAAGATTCAACTTCGAATGATAAACATGGAACTTCAAACTCAATGTGGATGTCTAATCAGGTGTCAGGAAAGATTGATGGTAGTTTAAATTTTGATGGAAACTATGATTATATAAGTGTGGGTGATGTTGGACCAGAAATAAAAACTATTGAATTTTGGATGAACCCCGATTCTCTCGCAAGTTATGGTGATGTGGATAACTCAGGTCCTCACAGCCCAACTGCAACTGGAGAAACATATGATCAGTGGAACGCCCCAACTAATGCTTATGCTAGTGATGATTTATTTGCAAATGCATCAGGATATTATCCAGATCAAGATTATTACAACTTTTCTTTTAATATACCTGCTGATGCTCTTATTCAAGGTATTGAGGTATCTATTGAGGGAATGTCTGGAACACAATATCAGACAGCTAGATGTAGAATAAGGCTTTCCGGAAATGGCGGGAGTACTTATACCGATTATTATGAGTTAAGTTGGTGGAGTAGTTATTATGACGATTATGATACAGCTGGAGGTTCCACAAATACATGGGGCAAACTTGGAGGATGGTCGCCATCTGAGTTTAATAATGCTAACTTCAGAGTTCGGCTTGAAGAATCAGGTCAGGCTATTTTACTTGTTGATCATCTCATTGTTACAGTATATTATAGGATACCTGGTGATATAGCAGTGATTGACCTAAATGGAAATGCTCAAATTTCAATTGATAAGGATGGTGGTGAAATAAAAGCTTTTGGTTTTCCGGGTACAACCAATATTTATATTAATGGAACAATGGAGACTAAAGTAGGTATAGGAACATGGTATCATGTAGTAATTATTAATACAATTGGAGTCCTTGGTTCGGATTTTGTTATTGCGGGAAATATTTCAGTGAACTTTGATGGTCTTTTCGACGAGGTTCGTCTCTCCAATATAACTCGCTCACCAGAGTGGATTGCCACTGAATATAATAATCAGTACGATCCAGATAACTTTTACTTTATTAGTGAAGAAAGAACTTCGGTGACTGATGTTCGAGTTAATGCTTTTGATCTATATGGTCATATCATTCCAAATGTAAATATTTCCCTAATTCAAAATAATATAATAATTAGGAGTGCTATAGCAAATGCTAGTGGGGCTGTTATGTTTGAAGGTGTACTTTCAATAGATTATAAATATAATTTTAGCGTATCCATGACATCAAATATCGCACCTTATCACACAATTATCATTAATAGAACATCTGAAGCAATCCTAATAGAAGGAGAATCTCAAACTATTAATTTAATATGCAATATATCCAGAAATATCTTTAATGTGGTAGATACTGATGGAATTCCACTTGATTCTGGATGGATTATAGTTGGTAATTATTCAGATCCAATTCAGAATTGTACTATTGACCAAAATGGACAAGCTACATTTAGGTGGTTAAATAATAGCGCTTATAATTATACAGTATGGTATCGTGATGTTGATTATAATCATGAAAATCAGCATAAAATTGAAGTAGCAACAGGAGACATATTCAAAAGTCAATATGATTCAGAGATCAATATAACTACAATCTTAACAACAGTCAATTTTACACTTTTTACTAAGAATAATCCTCAACCCGTTGATGGCGCCAAATTAATATTGGGCAATGCTAACTTAGACAGAAGTATTGTAAATTTAACCACAGACATAGATGGAAAAGCAACGCTTAGGTGGGTAAATTCTTCTGGTATTAATTCAGATTATTCATTGCAAGTTAGTTTCTATGGAAAGCTATGGGACATTGAAATAGAAGATCTTATGACAGGTGTGAAAAAACAAATCAATTTTACAGTGAAAGCTAAAGCAGCTTATAATGTGAGCATTATTCTTGAACCAACTGAGCTAGAAAAATTTGAAACAGACCTAATATCATTAAATCCAATAAGCAATATTCAAGTAGAATGGGGTTCGAATGTAACATTCAGAGCATTATTCAATGTAACTAAAGTACCTTCAGGATATGAAAATTTAACTGGACCAACCTATGCAGAACCGATGTCATATAAAATATTTGAAGATTCAACCCTCATTCTTTCTGGAATAATACCCACAGAAGATGATTATATTGGGAGACATAAGAAAGAAATTAGAACAGATGAGTTAGAAACTGGGATAGTTTATATAATTATAATAACAGCTCAAAAACCTGGATATGTTTTGCCTTCAGAGGACATTATAATGTCATTGTACCTTTTAGAAAATGAACTAATATTAAACCAATCCGAAAATGATGATTCACCTCAATCAATACCTTGGCAGGAGTTTACCAACATGTCAGTAAAACCATATGGTATAATCTCTGAAGATTTCAGTATAGACTATAATATGTATAATTGTAATAATGGTACATTTCAATTTTCAATCCCAAGTATCTCAAACGAGTGGGTTTTATCTCGGATTGTATTTAATGTTTATGATGTGACTTTTGGAGTGGGCCCTGGAGAAATAAATTTAAACATTACTGATGATTTTGGTGTAAGACATGATTTTGATTCAAATTGGGATCATTATTATTATGACCCATTGGCTACTAATGGGAGTTGGAGCAATTTAGAAGTTATTTTAAATAAAGGGGAAGTAACTGGCGGTGATACTTTTAATTTTACATTTGATGGAACTTTTGTAGGAGATATAGATATCATTGCTACATCTTATTTTATTCGGGATAAAATTAATGTTCAATATTCAAAATTCAATGTTACAGATTCCATACCTATTTTAACTGACCTTGAAGGATGGGCAATTCAAAACATAACATTTCTAATTTATGACTGCTATAATTTTTCTGCAGGAAGTAAAGCAAATTTAGCATCTCTGTCAAATCTCAATATAACTACCAATGAAGGTTATACGTATTCACTAGACTCTGGCGATATTTTTGGAAATGGAAACCTCACTATAGATGATAGAATAATCTATCCTTTAGATAATCAATTCTTATTTACAATAGAAGCTAATGGAAATCTAACATTTCATGTAATAATTAAAGTTGAATATATCCAAGAATTTTTACAAAATCAATATATTGAGAAAATTAATATATCAAAAACAGAACACGATTTTGGTAAAACAGATACTTTTCAAGTCAAGTTTATCGAGAAAAAATGGACTGAGGATTATGCAACCTTAGTATTTAGTGGGATATCCCCATTAGGTGGGCTCAGTTTACTTCCATCAGAAATAAATATGACTATTACAATAGAAGGTGAAACATATAATATTGAGGACTTAATGGTTGGACAAGGAATCTTTTCTTTGGAAGGGCTTGAAAAGGATAAAATATTAACAGCCATCATAGACACAAATTTAACGTCTTCTATTATTTTCAATTTGTCTTTCATGATTAAATATTCCAGAATTGTGACTTATGAAACTAAAGGACAAGTTAATTTTTCTATTATAGAGAAACCTGAAATATTTGGCGGAGTTCAATATAATGAGGATTTGGGATATTATTTACTGTTTATAAACACATCCTTACTAGATGCTAATGATTATACTATAAGGTTTACTATCACTAAAGAGAATTATAAATTATCAACAAAGGATCTGGAATTATTTGTATTAGAAAGATTTACTTTACTTAATGGCTCTGCTGACTTCTTTAGAACTTTTGAGCAAATGTATGTTATGGAACCAGTAAACTTCACATTCTACTATATAGATGCTTTAACATATCAACCAATTACAGATTTAGACCAAAAAACTTATGTTTGGGAGTATTATGATGATGAGGGGAATGTGATAAAAACAGGACAAGGTACTCTTTTTACTCAAGGATATTACCATATACTAGACATAGATACGGAAAAATTCAAACTAGGTGAATATTTAATAGTTATTACTTTAAGTAAAGATAACTACGAATACAAAACAGGAATAATTACATTAACCGTTTTAGAACGCCCAACCTTGATTAATGGTGAGTCTGTATTATCAGTTATTCAAGAGAATATTTATATAGGTGATGCAATCAATTTTACATTTACTTACATAGATGAAATAACAAATATGAATATAAAAAATCTTGCTGTACAATCCTTTATATGGGAAGAATTTAATGCCACAGGTGCTTTAATAAACAATGGTACAGGATCGTTGGTATCAAGCCTAAATGATCTATATGTTTTAGATTTTGATACCAAGACAAGAGATCCTAACACTTTCAAATTAGTTATCACATTAGATAAAGAAAATTATACTTTTCAATCAGCTACAATTTTATTAAATATCAACTTGAGAGAATTCAGTTATACTTTGGGTGATAATTTCAGGAATAACAAAATTAACATTGGTAAAGGAAAAAATGTTGTTATTGAAATTCATCTCATTGATTTAACTCGAAATAATTTTGATTTATTAGATGCCATAGTCCAGATATCAATTAAAGGCCATGTGTATACATTTCAACAAGTAGAAAATGGGATATATCGTTATGAATTAAGTACAAATAATATCGATACCTTCTTTGCTTCAAAGATACTTACTGGTGTTATAATGATCTCTAAAGAAAATTATGTATCAGAAGAATTTAGCATTACGATTGTTGTTGAAATGGAAGAGATCTTCTCAGGTATACCTATATTTTACTTTCTATTAGGATTAATTACTAGTATTAGTCTAGCTGGTAGTATTGTTGGATATAGAGTGTATAAAAATGTTACAACCCCTACATTTGTGAAAAGAGTACGAGCGATGAAAAAGGCAATTGAAGGAGAAAAAGAAATCTCTGAATCTCTATTATATCCCAGTAAGATTGAATTTATTGGTCGACGAGTAAAAAGTAAATGGGATAAGCTTGGATTATCTTTAGCTGATATTCTTAGAATTAAAATTGAAAAAGAAACACTAAAAAGAAAAATTAGTGAAGATGTTACACGACGTGAGTTTACGCCACTTGGATTATTATTAATGCAATGGGATGAAAAAATGGGTACTAAAGTTTTAGCTAAATACCCCGAAAATCTTGATGCATCTGAAAAAACCTTAATGCAAATATACGGTACACATGAATACAGTGGAGAAAAAGGAATAATAACTCTAACAGTAGGGATGACAAATATTATTTCATATTATACAGGACCTGAACAAGCATTTTATTTACTGTTATTCCTGAACTTGGATGATGACCCTGATGTTTATGAGGGCGGTATGGCAAATATTATTTCAATAATCTTAGAAAATCTTAAAGATGATTCTTATTTACAAATGATCCCTTATCTCTTCCAACGCTTATCTATATATCCATCGCTTAGTGATGAAGAAATTCTAGCATTGAATTATCAAGATGAAATCAAACGATTGATTATAAACATGTTAAGAGATGATGGAGCAATCATCAAATCAGAATTATCTATATGGCTCAGAGAAAAAGCTTTAGAGGGATTTATTGATTTAGATGCTATTCTTCTAGAACTAGCTAAAAAAGATATTATAAAGCAAATTGCTATCAAGGGTATACCTTCAGCATTAATTGTTCTTACTACTGATATTTTTATGCTGCGAGTTCCTCCTGTAAAATTATTAGAAGATCCAGTAAACCGTGGTTTACCATCACAATTTGCCAAAACATATCCTTCAGAAGTTAAGAAATTTTTCCAAGAATATCATCCTACTGAAGAAGATAACCTTAAAATCATAGAACTCTTCATTAATCCCCAAGTTTATGAAACACTACGTTTACTCAGAACCGCTATTGTTACAAGACAAGACCTCGAAAAGTTAAGTAAAAAAGGGGTGGAAGATATCTACGGTGTTTTAAAAATACTCTGGGATAATCACATGATTAAAGTATATCAAGATGAAAATGATATAGAATATTACGCGCTCCTTTCCGATTTCTATATGGATCTTTTATTCCCTAAATATATGTTGGAAACTATTAAAACATCTTATGAGCAAAAATCTAAAACTAATAAAGTACTTATTGAATACCTAAAGGCACTTGAGGATACATATTTTGAATTAAAGAAACAAGAAAAATAACAAAAATCTTCTATTCTTTTTATTTTTTTTAAACTTCTTATTTTTTTATTATTGTTTGTTGATAAATCCACACCCGAGCAGAGTTTTCATCAAATAACTTTCCATAAGAGGTTTTTTTATTTGATTCATTATGATGGATTTACTTTACTAGCAACCATCCGATTGCTGGAGATTGATTTTTATAAATGCTTCCTCTTGAAAGTTGCGTTGTTCTGATTTGACAGATCTATTTACTTGATGTAAATGTTTCATAGCGTCATTTTTTCCTTCTTTAATGTTTTTAATTAGTTCTTCTTTACTAAATCCGCCAGAAATTACTAATGCTGTTTGAAAGGACTGTTCAGGTTCTAAAGTTTTAAATTCAATCTGTAATGCAGATAAAATTTCATCAGGGCCCTCATGCAAAGTATTAGAAAGATTCAATCTATTTTGATCGATTTTGAAATCTTTTGTTAAACATGACTCGTAATTTGTCGATCTTGAAATGGGTGAAAACCCACCGTATAAACCAGTATCATCATATTGGTAAATTATATCATTTTCCTCATCGTAACCTGAAAGATCATTGTTATAACCTTCAAGTCCATTTATATCAAAATCAAACACAAAATACATTGAAAAGTCTTTCATGTTATAATCCGAGATATTTTTCATTGTAAAGAACGTGCTGATATAAGGAACCTGAGGTGGATTGAATATATCCTTATACACACGAATAAATTCCTTTTTTTTCAGATTAATAGCAGGTAACTTTTTTTCTCTAACCAATTTCTTTAGATATTCTGTAATGTTAAAATCTAAAGTAATTCTGCTTATAACAGTGCCTTTACGGGTGTTAACTAAATTATAAATTGGTGTTGGTTCAATATTTCTTAGAATCACCGGAATAGTTCCAATTTTTTTTCCTTCTAGCTTAAAGCTAAACCACGGACCAGTAAATTCCTGCTCACTAAGATATATAAGATATTTTCCCTTGTATGTTAGTTCTTTAATTGAAAACCCCATGACATATCCAGCAGCATTTCTTGTTTCAAATTTTAATTAAAATTGAAGATTCAAGTCGCCAGTACATCATGCCAGTGAACCTTAAGGACTATTTTTTTTCTAACCTCCTATGAATTGTTTTAAATTTTTTATTTATATCAGATAATTTACCAATTATTAAAAAGAGATAGGATTCATAAAAAAGTTTGTAATGAAAAGATTAAAGAGTTTCTACAACTCTGTAAGCAATATATAAGAATGCATCATTAACATTTTCACCCGTTAAAGCTGATGTAAAAATATAATGAAATCCCAATTTTTTAGCAATTTTTTTTATTTCTTCCTCAGTTATAACAATTTCTTCAATTAGATCAGATTTATTTCCAACAATTACAATCGGAATATTATATAGGATCGATTTTTTAATTTCATTAAACCATTTTTCGATACTTTTTAAAGGATCGGGACGAGTTCTATCAACTACTATCATGGCAGCATTAGCACCATTATAAAAATTTGTTCTATTCAAATTTAAATGCTGTTGACCTCCTATATCCCATATAATAAAATTGATTTTGACATTTTCACTTAAATTTACTGTTTTTTGGCTAATTTGGACACCTAATGTAGAGATGTAATCTTCTTCAAATCTATTTTCTACAAATCGTCTAACTAACGATGTTTTTCCAACCTTAAAATTGCCAGTTAGTATTAATTTATTCGAATATTCTCCCTCTAAATTTGGCAGTTGACCTACTCTGGTTTGTGATAATGCTTTTATTATTTCAGGGATCTTTGGAGATACATCTTCATTTCCATCCAAAACTAGTTCAATTTTAGAAGCTACATGTTCCGAATATACTTTTAATTCAATATCTGTTGTAGATTGGTCAGTAACTGTAGTCAATATTGAGTTTGAGCCCTTAGAGCTAAACGCAAACTTCTTATCTCCTGTTGTTGTAATGTTGAAAAAGTGATCTGTTGTTCCAAATTCAGCTTTGATTCTGTCAATGTAAGTATCAAGCATAGCAGATAATGCTCCAATTATAGCATCTGACTCTTCTTCATTTTCTAGTGTAGTTTCTGACGCTATAATAAAACCATCTCTATCACATATTGCTACTCCTAAAATACCTTCTACTTCATTGAAGTAATATTTTATAATTTCTTTTAGTAGCTTAATATTTGGAAGCCTTTTCATAAGTATTTACTCCTCTAATATAAGTTATAAGGAATATAATATCTCTAAATAATAAATATATGTATTCAGATATTATTATAATCATATTTTAGAAGACATCTCGATACCACACTATTTTTTATTTATTTTTTAGGATTTTTTCCTTATGATAACTAATTCATCATATAAAGATAAGGAATCAGATATTCTGAAATGTGAGGAAAGTATAGCTAAAATCCTAGATCGTGCAGTAAAGTTATTTAGAAGAACAAATCTTAACGAACTTGCTGAAAAATGGGATAGAATCCTAAAGACTTATCGGTCCAAAAAGTAATAGATTCAAAACTAAATTAGAGAATCTCCTTAGTCGAGGGAATCTCATCTGAAGTTATTTTTTTTGCAATTGCGATTGCTCTGGCTAAAGCTTTAAAAGCTGCTTCTACTTTATGATGTTGATCTTTTCCATAAAGGACATGAAGATGAAGATTGATTTTTGCTGATTCTGCGAAGGAATTAAAAAAATGTTTAACATCATCCACAGCAACATCCTCTATGTCACATTCATTTACATTTAAATCTAATATTAAAGCTTTGCGACCAGAGAAATCTATCGCACATCTAGCAAGCGCCTCATCCATAGGAATTAAGGCAAATCCATACCGGTTTATTCCCTTTTTGTCACCTAAAGCCTTGAGAAAGCATTCACCAAGTGTAATTCCAATATCTTCAATAATATGATGAGTTAAATCTCCAGTTGCGTGAACTTTAAGATAACAATTTGAGTGCTTTGCTAATAATTGTAGCATATGATCCATAAATTTAAAACCAGTTTCAATTTGACTTTTACCTTTACCATCTAAATTTAACTCTGTCATTACTTCTGTTTCAGTAGTCTTTCTTGAAAGCTTAGCCGTTCTTGCCATTTTAGTTTTACCTATGCAATAATATTTTTCTAAAGATTATAATTTTTAAGAATTTTCAATTAATTAAATATATTTAAAACACATCAAAAAAAAAGATTATAAGGAATTAATTTGTTATGAAAAAAATTACATTCATAGGAGCGGGATCTATCGAATTTGCCGATAATGTCCTCACTGATATCCTTAATTTCCCTTCGTTACAAAAAGATACTCTTATCTGTTTAGAAGATATCGATCCAAATCGTTTGGATTTAATGTATCAATACATTAGGAAGATTATTGAAGATAATTTTCAAGTTCTTAATGGGGTAGAAGTTGAGAAGACCACTAACCAACGGAAGGCCATTAAAGATGCTAAATATTTAATCAATGCAATACAAGTTGGCCGGTTAGACGTCATGAAATATGATTTTGAAATCCCCTTAAAATATGGAGTCACTCAATGTGTTAGTGATACATTAGGTCCTGGGGGTATTTTTCGTTTTCTTAGGACCGTGCCTGCTCTTAAGTCAATCATGGAAGATATTCGAGATGTGGGATATAATTTAGGAAAAAATGGTGATAAGCCGATTTTCTTAAATTATACCAATCCAATGGCAATGAATACATGGTATTGTAACACATTAGAGCCCCATTCTACTATAGGTCTTTGTCATGGTGTCCAAGATACAGCTAGAATATTAAAGCGGGTGATTGGAGTAAAAGAGGAGAATTTTGAATTTTTTTGTGCAGGTATTAATCACATGGCATGGTTTCTTGAAGTATGGTATAGAAAAAGCGAGACTTCTCCTTGGCAAGACGCCTATCCAGAGATAAATAGCGAAATGAATAATAATCCTAAATACGTTGAAACGGATAAAGTGCGTAAAGACATGTTAAAAGCTTGTGGATTTTTTATGACTGAATCCTCAGGTCATCTTAGTGAGTATGTACCCTATTATCGAAAAAGAAAAGATTTATTAGAAAAGTTCAAGGGAAATAAAGGATTATATGCACATCTAAAACATGGGTCATATTATGATTTATGTGTTAATAATGAGGGGATGATGGAAAAAGGTCTCGAACAAAGAATAAAAACACCGAATCTAAAAATGAAAAAAAAACCTACAACAGAATATGCTTCACACATCATAAATGCAATGGAAACTAATAAGCCATTTAGATTCAATGGTAATGTGATTAATAAAGATGGTGGCTTAATTACAAATCTACCAAAAGGATGTTGCGTAGAAGTTCCTGTATTTGCAGATTCACATGGATTACATCCACAAGGAGGAATTGATTTACCAACAATTTGTCAAGCACTTTGCATGTCAAATATAATGGTACAAAAAGCAGCAGTAGAAGGTGTGCTTGAACTAAACAAAGAAAAAATATATCATGCTATATTATTAGATCCCAACACCGCTAGTGTTTGTTCTCCTGGAGAAATTAGGGACATGGTTGAAGAAATGTTTGAAAAAGAAGCTAAATGGCTGCCAAATTTTTAATTACAGATATTCCATAAATTCTAAGATATATTGACTTTGCAAATTTGAAATTTTATAAAGAGCAAATACTAAAAAATCTATTTCTTGCTGTAATTTTTCAAAATTTTTATTCTTATAACCATTCACTTCTAATAATTTTTTAACTTTTCTAGCAATCTTGGAAGCCAATTCTCTTTCTATATCGCTTTGAGGAATCTTAATTGGCAGATCTTTCACTTTTTCAATTAAAATTCTTGGAAACAACTTTTTATAGGAACCAAAAACTTTTATAAAATAAAAAGATAAAAGTAAAGAATTAATAATTCCTAAAAGATATAAATTATTGAATTCTTTAATAGGAGATTGACTTATTTTTAGGTTATATAATGATTGAGATGTTAAAGATAATTTTTCATCCATTGTTGCACATATTAGATTATTTTGGCTTAATTGTCTTATAATAATTCGATTATCATAAATATTTAAATCCTTGTAGTTAATTCCATCTTTAGTAATATCAATAAATCTATAATCTTTTATTCTATATCGTTCGATAGAGTAAATGAAAAGCTTGAAATCACCATTGCTATTGTTGGGAATTTTATCATATATTATTCCTTCAATCTTCTCTGAATTTAATTTAGATTTGCAATTTGGACATTCTAAACGTCTTTTTGGAACAGGAAAATAAGATTTACACAATTCACAATAAATTACTTCTCCTGTTTTTGCTAATTCGACTCCTCTACTAATGTTGATCTTAAAACCTTCTATATTATTTAAATCTTTTAACTTAGGAAATTTGGTGTTCAAATATTTTATTATTTGAATATCGGTTTCATTTAAATGTATAAGGAATTTATAATCCCAAATTTTGAATTTTTCTTGTCTGATCTGTGTTTCTTCCTTATTAGTGAATCTAATTTTAATCTTATTTTGTTCTCTCGCATTGTTATCTCTTTCTCTTTTTAAAACTAAAATTATGTTTGATACAACAGGATCCTCAAATTTAGGACCTGTGTAATAAATTTCCTTTATTTTAGTTGTTTCATAGATAAACTTCCTAATAACACTACGATTTGATAATGCTAAAATAGAATCTGGAACAATATATCCTAGTTTCCCATTTATGTTCAATAAATTAATACCAATTTCGATAAACATTTGATAATAATCATATTGTCCTTTTTTAGTAACAAATTTTCCTTCCTCAATGATTTTTCTATGTGCATATGGAATATCTCTAATAAAGAGATATGGAGGGTTGCCAATAACAAAATCATATTTTTCTTTATCCTCTAATAATAAGGCATTTTCATTTCTTATGTTAAATTGAGGTAATTTAAAATCGTATACTGAATTTTTTATTACTTTTAAAATATTAAATAAAATGAAATGTATATTAATCTGACACAAAATACAAGCAATTGGATTTATATCAATACCATAAATATTATTTTGAATAGCTTTAACAACTGACTTAGCTTCTACTTCTGATAACTCAAACAGATTTTTTTTTTGAAATACCTCTAAAAATCTTTCAATCAAAATCTGAATAGCTTGAATTAAGAAACTTCCTGAACCACAACTGATATCTATTATTTTCTTATCTTCTATATTTTGTTGATAGACATATTTAATCGAATTTAATATTTCCTTTACAATTGGTTGGGGAGTATAGAATTCACCCAATATTTTTCTCTCTTTATGACTTACTAAATTCTCATAAGAGCTTCTAAAAATTTCAAAATCAGAATATAGTTGATTGAATTCATTAAATCTAGTAAAACCTTTTCTAATAATCTTAAAATTTTCTATATCATTAATGACTTTTTCAATGATATATTTATGAGTTTCAACTTTAATGTTTTCCTTATATATATTCAATAAATTCTCAAGGATCTTCTCCTTCTTTAAATATTCTACGAATTCACTCATATCTATGGATTATATTATTTTCAAGAACTATTTCTTTTTTGCTATTTATTCTTTAATAATCTAAGTAAATCTTTTTACTTTATTAAGTTAAAAGAAGTATGGAAATTACAATAAGAGAAATTTATCCTTTCAAGGAACGCACGTTTCCTGATAAAATATGCTTTGAACCGATTGGAATTATTCATACCCCTTTTAAATCATTAAAAGGAATTCCTATTCAATTCTCGATATCTAAATATGAAGGAGAAATTGAGGTTTTTACTAAGTTTACTCCTGCGTTAAGGGATTTAGATGGATTTTCTCATTTTTACTGTTTATATTATTTTGATATGGTAAAGCTGCCTGTTCCTTTACAATCTAAACTTTTTTTAGAAAATGATATTAAAGGAGTCTTTGCGATACGTACTCCCTTTAGACCGAATCCAATTAGACTCTCTATTCTCGAAGTTCTTGAGATAAAGAAGTATTTTAATCATATCAAAAACGTTGATATTCTTATTAAAACTCCCCGAATTGATATTAAACCATATGCATCCCTATTTGATTCAGTACAGTCTACTAAGATTGGCTGGCTAAAAGGAAAAATAATGAAAAAAACAATCTAGGTTCCTATAATTCAATTATTAAAAGTCATAGGAATTAGATATATATCAAACCAATATTTATATATCATAGTGTTATATGAATCTTAATTTTCTTAGAAATTCATTATTAAGTCTAACTAATTGCATATGATAGTAAGTATAGTCTTTATTATTCTTTCAGTATCATTCTCCGTACTTAGTATTGGATATGTAATTTTACATAAAGAAAAGTATTTTAATCAACTTATTTTTTTCATTTTAACTCTGGGATATTTTTCTTTAGACGTTATTTTTATTATCACATTCTCTTTCTCAACATTAACTGTTTTTCCTGAAAATTTAGCACTTTCCTTATGGAACACATCTATAGTTTTATTTATTTTTGAATTGAGTATGATGAGTGTTGCACATGGTTATATTCTATTAAAAAGTCATAAAAGTATCCTTCCTGGATTTTTTTATTTATTATTAGGAGGTATAATTATTAGTTTTTTATATCTTGAGAATATTTTTACCATAGAAATTTCAGGGTTGTATTATCGCTATCTATTTCATAATATTTCTATTTTGATACTGCTAATTTTGTTCATTATGATAATTAATATCTCAGTTATCTATATCCAGATTAAAGAACACAAAAATATAAGTTCACAAAAATTAAGACAATTCTTTATTCGTCTTATATTCTTTTTTTCTCTGAATAATATTTTATATATTGTTTATTTATTCAACCAAATTCTACCTTTACAAATTATTTTTTTATCAATTTACCTTCTTTTATCTTGTTATATCCTTATCATGATATTATATAGGCCAAATTTATTTTTAGTAATAACTAATAAAATTTTCGATTTCATTATCTTCCATAAATCAGGAATTCTTCTTTATTCTTTTAACTTTGAAACAGATCAAGAAACAGACGAATCTTTACTAAAAGGTAGTATTTTAATAGGAATTAATCACATTCTTAGTAGCTTCATTGATAAAAAAGATAAATTAAATGTGATTAAAATGAAAGAAAAAGATTTATTATTAGAATATGATAGTAAATTTGGATACGCCCTTTTACTTGTCGCAAAACATAAGAATATGGTTATGGAACGCGCTGTCCAACAATTTATGTTGAGATTTAATGAATATTTTAAAGACCTCTTAATAAGAATAAAAGATTTTAGCCAATTAATTGATATATCTGAATTCAAAGACACAAAAAAAATTATTGACGAAGTTTTTTCTCCATATTTGATGAAGAAATGAATTATCAGAGTTGCATTTTCTGAGATATATTTAAAGAAAAATCTTATAAATGAATATTGTTTCTTAATTTAAAGAGATAATTAGATTGTCTATAGATATTTTGTGAAATCTAGAAGTAATCAGAATATTTTAAATAATAAATTAAAGAATTACTTATAAATATGAATCTCTTTTTATTTTTTGGGATAATACTTGGATACTTTTTTTCAATAAGCCTATGTGTATTTACCACTGTTTATCTTATCCGAAATTATAGAAAGTATGGAACTCTTCTTATGACTTTATTGATTGTAATAACTCTTGTGAGTTTTGGAGTAATATATTCAACTTTATTTGTTATATCAATTGCTTTTTATTATTCAGATATAATAAATATATTCTTATGGAAGAGCTCTATGATTAATTACATAATTGTTCTTTTAGAGCTTTCTTTGCTTTTCAGTTTTATAAAAGAGTATAAAAAAATTCCAATTATACCTTATTTCTTGTTTACTGTCCTTTTAGGACTCTTAATAGGATCAATTCTCTCTTATGGTTCAAGTCTTATTTTAAATATCAATACTGATGGTGTAGAATACTCCTTTAGTTTTATATTTAGTTTGATCTCTATCATTTTTCAAATTTCTATAATAATTTACCTTTCTTATATCAATATAATTATATATGAAAGAGCCCGTAGCAAAAGAATAAGTTTTTTCTTAAATTTCTCAGCATTCTTTTTAAACATTACAATTATCTTTTCGATACTTTACATTTCTTTCGAGTTGGCACTTTTTAGAACAATTTATATCTTTTTGGCTTGGGGGGGATTCAGTTTTGTATGTTATATTTTAATAAAAGCACCTAGTTCTTTTATTGTAGTTACTAATAAGATCTATTTTATCAATATTTACCATAAATCTGGTGTTTTGCTTTATTCTTATAACTTTACCGCTATGAAAAATGAGATAGAATCTACAATATGGGGTAATATATTAATCGGCTTAAATCATATACTTTCTGAATTTACCGAAAAGTCTAGTCAAATTGATGTGCTTCAAACAAAAACTTCAGATCTTGTAGTTCATTATGATAACTTAGGATTTGCGGTTGTTATAGCTACAAATAGAAAAAATGCAATCTTAGAGATAATTATGAATAACTTTGCAAATGAATTTAAACTCAAATATCATAATGAGTTAAATTTACTTCAGGATTTAAATAAGTTAATCAATATATCGGAATTTAAAGAAACTACTGAAATTATTGAGAAGTTCTTTAAAATGTACTTATAAATTCAGAAATTTTAATCTTTTTCTTCATTCTAACTTCTCAATAGAGAAATATATAGTTTTTATAGACTGAACTAAAAATGGACTATACAAAACTTTTATAAGTTAAAGAATCTAAATTTCTTAAGAAAATTATCTATAATTAAATATGAAATAAGGTTAAGTATAAAATGTCACTAAAATTTTGCCCAAAATGTGGCAATAAGCTAGAACCAGATGCATCTTTCTGTGATGCTTGCGGTGCAGATTTAAGAACTAGGACTGGAACAGTAGAAATGCCCTCTCCTCTAAGAACAGAGACAATTTCTGAACAGAAGGTACAACCATCTGTAGAAAGGGGAGCTATAAGTGTAGAATATGCCGAATTTTTACCCAGACTTGCAGCTTTTATTATCGATATAATTATTATTGCTATCATTGGATGGATTATTACTATACCTTTTGCCTTTAATCTGATAAGAATGTGGTGGGCATCTTTCTTAATTGATTATGCAATTGGATTTGTATACTTTTGGTTATTAGAATCTTATAATAATGGTCAAACTCTAGGAAAGGCTGCTTTAAGGTTAAGAACTGTAGATGAGAATACTTTTGAGACAACTACTCCAACAAAATATGCTGTTAATAATCTACTTAAACCAGGTTTCTTCTTTTTCCTTTTAGACTTCATAGTAGGTATTCTTATGAATTCTGGTAAACCTGAAAGAAGATTAAGGCTAATGCAGAATGTTTCTGAGACTGTTGTTATTGTATCCAGATAGAATTTTACCAAAAGTTGAATAAAATTTTTATATCTCTTTTTTTTCTTTAATTCATTAGAAAATTATGACTATCTAAAAATTTAAAAAGCTATATTTTTATAAATACCCTCAGAGAATATATTATCATAAGTGGTTATTAAAATGGAGATAGTAGAATATAATAAAGATTATGAATGGGAAAATGATTGGAAAACGATTGTGGGAATTTTTGATACTATAGATTATCTAAAATCTTTGTTTAAGAAATTAGATGTCCCATATTTAAGAGAAATCCAACAGAAATTATTAATTCTTAATCTTGAAAAATATGCATGGTCTTTACAGAATTATATTATTGAAAAATATTCCTAATACGGTATATATTTATAACTTAATCTATAGAGACTAAATTGTCTAATCTGCTTCTTACCCTCTAAAAAAAGGTAATATTTATTAAAACTCAGATAGATTAAATATCTAATTTAATAATTTAATGAATAACTTATAAGGAAAGGTGCTAATTTTCGAATGAGTGAAGAACCACGGTTTAGGAGTGGTCAGAAATGGAGTTATGGAATGGGAACCTTCGCACAATGGTTTATAAATGGTGCTTTTAACACTTGGGTATTATCTTTTTATTTTGCTGCGGTTGGATTACGTATTGAATATATAATGCTTGCTTTTGTCTTCTGGACAATATGGAATTCCATTAACGATCCATTGATTGGATATTTATCTGATAGAACGAGAACTCGTATAGGTCGTAGGAAACCCTTTATAATACTCGGTTCAATTCCCATTTTAATAATAGAGATTATTGTATGGCTTCCTCCAACAGGCAACCAATTCATAACATTCATTTACCTCCTAATTATCCTTATATGTTTCGATACGTTCTATACTATGGTTACTCTAATTGATTCAGTTTTCCCTGAGCTATATACATCAGTAGAAGAACGAGCTATAGTCAATACGATTAGACAAATTCTTGCAACTATAGGGCTGATAATGGCATTTCTAATTCCTGGAATATTCATTGGAGAATTATCTGATCCAAGCGGATATCCCCTTAATGGTATTGTAACTACTATTCTTGTAGGGATTGCATTATTCATATGTCTTAGGTGGGGAGTAATGGAGAAAGAAGAATTTAAGTTGGATCATAAACATGAATTCTCTTTTCTTAAAGGTATAAGGTATACTCTCAGTAACAAGGGATTTGTGCTTTATACTATAATGTTCTTCTTATATGAATATATTTTATTGTTATATGCCTCAGTTATACCTTTGTGGAATCAAAATGTGTTGATGGAAAGTACATTTATGGCTTCTCTTTTATTAGGCAGTATTTTTATTGTTGGAATAATTTCAGTACCTCTCTGGAAATATTTAGATGTAAGACTTGGTAGTCGAATTTCTTTTGCAATTTCTTTAATAATATTTGCAGTAGCGATTTTGCCACTTTTGTTTGTTTCTGACTTTATGACAGCGTTGATCACTATTTCTACAGCAGGAATCGGATTTGGGGGAATGCTTTATTTCATTTATTTAATTATTGCTGACGTGATTGATGAAGACGAGTTGAAAACAGGAGTAAGGCGTGAAGGTACATTTTTTGGAGTTACTAATTTCTTTATGCGACTTGCAATGGTATTTTCTGTGCTATCTATATCACTAGTATTTATATCCACTGGTTGGGAAACTTATGAACCTAATCCTGATTTAAATACATTATTAGGATTACGACTTCTAATGGTATTATTCCCAATAATAGCAATTGCTCTAAGTCTTATTTGCCTTTACTTTTACCCCTTTACAAAAAGTAAAGTTAAAGAAATGAAATCTCAATTAGTAGAGCTACACCAGAAAAAATTGGACACAGTTAGATCTAAATAATTTAATTTCTTATTAATTTTTATTTCTTTTATAACATATCATTATACAATAAAGTTTTACTAATAATTTTACTCATTTAATCCTGGTAAATCAACTGATTTATCTGAATCTTCCATACCTTCTAATCTACGATACTCATCATAAGTGCGCACTGAAATTATTTTGAAATATTCATTTAACTCTTTTTCAACAGCCTCAGTTAAACGTGGTCCTATTTGAGTTTCTAATATCTCATCTACTTTTCTTTTCGCTCGTTCCATAATGTCTGAAGCACCAGCTCTCTGCCATACTCCTCTTCGATTTCTGTCTGCAAGTAAGGGAACAAAAAGTTCTTTTCTTGTATTTTTCGCTGTGTGTTTTAAACTTAAATATGATTTTCCTGTAGTTGCTACTCTCTTAATCTGTTCTATTGCTAATGTTTCCTCATTTACTTTGATACCTTCCAAACCTCTTTTTACCATACTACATAACTCATCATCAATAACCAAAAGCTCTAAGGCTTCTGAAAGTGAAGATTCATAGGTACCTGCACATGTTATATAATTAATCCCTGCTTGGGCTGCAAAGATAAGTGTTTGATAACGTTCAAATCCATTTTGAAGGTCAAAACATTTTGATTCAGTAACAGCTCCAGGTCCTCTTGAGGGGATATTATAAAATCTAGCTAACTGAGCGGTTGCTGTTGTGATTAAACCCGTCTCAATGGACCCCCATGCGACATTTCCGGTGGGAGGGTCCATAGGTGCTGACATAGACGAATAAAGAACAGGGGCTCCTGGATTAATAAGTTGCGTAAGTACAATTGCTGATAAAGTTTCCATGTTGGCTTGGATAAGTAATCCTGCAAGTGTTACAGGAGCTGTTGACCCTGCACTAGCAGCAGGAGCAATAATTAATGGTTGTTTGTATTTTGCAAATATAAAAAGGCCATTCAATAGAATTTGATTATGAATTAAAGGACTAGTTGGATTATAGAAACCAATGAGTCTTGGTCTTTTTGTGAGTTCTTTTTCACTACCTACGATTATAGAAAGTAGGTTCATCATATCCTGAGATGGTGTTCTTCCAAGACAGCCAAGCCCATAAGGTTTAAAACTATTTTCTGCCCATGCTTTTATCGCATGCCAGTGAAGCTCTGTATACGGCACATCATTAGGCCAGACATCTACATGACTACAATGTATATTCTTTAAACTATCTACAATGCGAATTTGCTTGATAGTGTCATTAAGTACTGTTTTTCTAATCCCATTTTTGCTTTCTGGATCATATATTTTTACTGGAGTTCCGACCGTAGCAAAATTTATAGTGTTCGTATCAATATTAAGTTGAAAGGTTCCATCGTGCCCCCATAAAGAAAAGGAGTTTGGAACAGTTTTAAGTTGTTTTTCAACTAAATCTTTAGGATATTTAATGTAATGATTATTTTCATTATTTTTAAAACACCCATGTTCTATAAGAAAAGCTCGAGCTTCTGGAGATTCTACCTTGACACCTATTGTTTCTAAAAGTTCAATGGTATTTACATGTATGAGTTCAATCTCTTCCTTTGTTAACACTTCTAATTTATTTAATTTCATTGAAATTCATCAATTTTTATGTTATTCTTATTTCAATTAATGTTCATTAACTTATAGAGATTATAGTTGTTTTAATGCTTGATCTAAATCTGCTATTAAATCATCTGAATCTTCTAAACCTACTGAAAATCTGAAATGAGTGTTTGATGTATTCATTGCTTTGCGTTCCCATGGTGCGAGCTCTAAACCTGTCATAATAGAGGTATATTCAATAAGAGAAGTTAAATCGCCTAAAGAAACTCCAACTTTAATTAATTTCAAGAGTTCTATAAATTTATTGCTTGTTTCCACCGTTTCTAATTCAAAACCAATCATTCCACTAAAATCTTTCATTTGTTTCTTTGCAATTTCATGACCTGGATGAGATTTTAATCCTGGATATGCAACATTTACAATTTTAGGATGCTTTTCTAAAAATTGAGCCAATCTCATGGCATTTAATGAATGTCGTGCCATACGTAGATTTAGAGTTTTAATACCTCGTAAAATTAGCCATGCATTAAATGGACTCAATACAGGACCCTCCATTTCATGCCAAAATAAGCGAATATTTTGAATTTCGTGTTTAGGACCAACTATAGCTCCTCCTAAACAATCTCCATGACCATTAATATATTTTGTAAGACTCTCGACAACAAGATCAGCACCTAAATCGAGAGGACACTGAAGTGCTGGAGATGCAAATGTATTATCGACGATACATTTACCATTAACTTCATGAATTAGATTTGCACAAGCTTCAATATCTATTATATCAATAGAAGGATTTGCAGGTGATTCTAGAAAAATAAACTTGGTGTTTTCATCAATATTTTTCTTTACTTCAGATAAATCACACATATTAACTCTTTTACATTCAAATCCCATTTGAGGATATAATTTTGTGAGAAGTCGGTATATATCTACATATTGATTAATATGAATAATTCCATTGGGTATTTCTTTGGATTTAGATTCTAAGAATAATTTCTTAATCTTATTTGGTCGAATACGTTCAACACGTTGTTGTAAAACACTTGAACAAGCAAGATGAACAGCAGCCATTCCCGATGCGACAGAGAGTGCACTTTCTCCTCTGTGTAGAGTCGCTAATTTATTATCTAGTGCGTAAACCGTAGGATTTTCTACCCGGGAGTAATGATAATGATTTCTCATTAGTTCACTAAGTGAAGAATAAGTATATGATTTTGAAGCATAAATGGGTGTTCGTATACTATGTGATGTTTCAGGATAGGGATCTTCGCCAGCACGAATTAACTGAGTATCAAATTTTAATTTATCCCATTCAATTCGATTCTCTTTATTTATGTCTTGGAATGTTTTTTTCATTTCTGGCATAGTTTTCATTATGTTTTGTTTAGTTAATTTAGTATATTTGCCATAGCATTTCAATATTGAATATTTAGGTAAACTTTTTTACATATTTTCAATTATAAATAGAAAGTTATAATTACTCCAACCAAAATGAAATGACATTAGAAGATAATATTAAAGAAGCTATTATAGAATGGGATGAAGATGGCCTAAAAGAGATTTGCCGTGTTACGCTTGAAAATAATGAAGCTTCAGCAGTTGAATTATTGAAAATTATGGGACGTATAATGCAATTCATAGGGAAGCAATTTGAAGATGAGGAAATTTTTCTTCCTGATTTAGTAGGATCTGCAAATATAGTGAAAAATACCATTGATGAAATATTAGATCCAGTTATTACTGAATCTGGATATGATAAAAAAACCGCTGGAAAAGTTGTCATTGGAACCGTAGAGGGAGATGTGCACAGTATTGGAAAGGATCTTGTAGGAAGCTTTCTTTTTTCAAATGGATTCGAAGTGTTTAATCTAGGAGAAGAAGTTCCTGCAAGTAAATTTGTAGATAAAGCAGAAGAGGTTAATGCTCAAGTGATTGGACTATCATCACTATTAACAATGTCTATGGACTTTCAACGACAGGTTATTGATGAATTGAAAAAAAGAGGAATTCGAGATAAATACAAAGTAGTTGTTGGTGGAGCTCCAACATCAGAAGAATGGGCTGATCGAATTGGTGCAGATGGTTGGGCTGATGATGCTATTGAAGCAGTAAATCTAATAAAAAAATTATTAGATTAACATGAAAGAGGTATTAGAAAACCATGAAAATGAAGAAATTAGAAGTACTTTCAAAAGATGAAATCGGATTAATTCATTCATCGTCACTCGATCTTTTATCATCAGTTGGAATTAAAATTGATTCAAAGGATACGCGAGATTTGCTTGAGAAAAATGGAGCAGAAACAGATTCTAATAATAACTTTGTCAGATTTCCTGAAAATCTTGTTAAGGATCAATTGAAAAAGGTTCCTAATTCCTTTAAAGTATATGGCCCAGATGGAAGTTTTAATTTTGAAATTAATTCAGAGAGTATGGTATTTGCTACAATAGGCACTCCTGTGAAAATTTTTGACTCTTCTCGCAAAAGTGGAGTTAAAAAGACTATATTGGAAGACACAATTAAACAGATCCGTATAGTAGATTATTTAGACAACATTGCCTGCTCTAATTTAGACGTATGGCCAAATGATGTTCAATATACAGCAATTCATGCTCACTGTATTTATCAATGGGCTAAAAATACAAAAAAGCCATATGGAATGGGGTGTATTGGTAAATTAGCTTCTCAAGATATGATGAATATGGCATCAATAGTAGTTGGAGGTGATGATGAACTCATAAATAGACCAAGATTAATTGGCTATTTCAGTCCAACTAGTCCTTTACATTTTCCCCAAATAATGACAAATGGATTTGAAGTTTTTGCGAAATTTAAACAACCTACAATTATTCCACCTGAAGCACTTGCGGGTACTTCTGCCCCTGTTACCCTAGCAGGCCTGCTTACTCAAACAAATGCCGAAATTATAGGTGGTGCTGTACTTTCTCAGCTTTATAATCCTGGAGCGCCAATTTTTTATGGTACTGTGTCTCATATTACAGATATGCGGACAGGTAATTCCGCTATGGGAAGTGTTGAAACAGGTCTAATTACTGCCGGAATTGGTCAATTAGCTAGATTTTATAATATCCCCTCAAGAGGACCTGGAGCTGTTACGGACTCGAAATTACTTGATCTTCAAAATGGGTTTGAACGATATCAAACGCTTTTACTTGCAGCTCAAGCAGGGATTAATTATATCACCTGTGCTGGAACCTATGAAGCTACATTGGTTGAAGCTCTAGAACTTCTAGTGATTGATGATGAATTAGCGGGAATGGTTAAACGAGCAATTGAGGGTGTTAACGTAAATGAAGAGACTATAGGATTAGATACAATAAAAAAAGTAGCGACAAGTGAAAAATCTGGAGTAAATTTCTTAGCTGAAAAACATACCCGAAAGTATATGAAAGAAGAATTATACATGCCTATTCATAAACTCACTGATAGAAGTAGAAGATCTACTTGGCGTAAAAAAGGATCAAAAGATATTATAGAAGTAGCGAAGGAAAAAGTTGATCAAATACTAAATCAATTCACTCCTAAGGATATGTCCTCTGATATTGACCATAAGCTTCAAGAATATATAAAAAATGTTGAAAAACGTTCACTTGACTATTATATGAAAATTGAGGGATTAAGAAGTGGGGCTGTCACTCTTCCAGGGATAAATGTTACAGTTGATAAGTAAACAAAAAATATTTACTCTTTTCTACGTTAAACTTAGAAAAGTTAAAAAACAAGATTCTAATTATCTTTATCTTTATCATCAACTTTTTCTAAAAGTTCCGTCAATACAACATTGTTAAAGGAGAAAAGCATCCTTGGTATATATTTTTCAGCCAAATAAGGTCCATCTTCTACGTCTTCCTTTAAAGGAAATAATCTCTTCTCCTTTATGACAGAACCTAAGTAATCACGGTCATATTCTTTATATCCAAAGATCTTATTATTAACTATCACCATTTTTCTTTCATACCCTTCAGGTATACCTGTCTTTTCTAATAACAATAATATTTTTTCTCTGGATAAAGATTCAAGTAATTCAAGATCCTCTGTGGTTCCTTCATAAGTGGGTCCAGTTTGCACTTCAGCATATTCAATCTCTTCTTCTAAACCTACCATTACTTTAAAACCTAACATTTCATTGCCTTCATCAACAGCAGTTATTCTGAAAGCAATCCCAAACCTATCCCTTATAGTAGGTGCTAATTTTGCAGCAATAAACTTCATTCTTGTAGTAGATTCAGCTCCATGCCAAATCCAAACTCGATAACTTTTTGGATCTACAAAAAGTAATATAAATTCTGGATCTAATAACTCATATAAAGGAAATTCTTCTTCTATTTCTAACTCTTGAAATTCACCTAATTGATCATTATATTGAAATACTATAACTTTTTCCTTTTCTCTTTTAAGTGGATCTGGCATAATAATTGTCTGATGAGTTTCAATATATAATACATTAATATTTCTTTAATATATTATTATTCTTATCTTTATAATTTTAATAAAGACTTATTATTTTTATTATCCATTTTTGTAGAAATTAATGCGGGAAGGGAGATTTGAACTCCCGAACTCCTACGAGAATGGGTTGCAGGTCTTAAAGTAAAACATTCTGAGCCCATCGCCTGTAATCGGTTTTTAACCATACTTACTACAACCTTTGACCAAACTTGGCAATTCCCGCAGCTCAATTTTAATTGAACATTTTATATTCATCTAAATATAATGTAGCATATTAATTTTTTACTAAATAAATAAAAAATAAAAAGATAGGGTTCAAATTAAATTCTATTCAACTCATAACCACAGAACTCACAAAACTTTTTAGATCTTGGGGTTTTATTACCACAATTAGAGCATATTACTAAGTTTCTTCCTTTAAATTCTCTTCTGGGCTGTTCGATACTGCCTTCTTGCTTTTGTCGATACGGGTTTTGTGGGTTAACTCTAGCCCTCCATCTAGTTACACCACTATAATTTCTAAGATAAATAATAACTCCTGCAGAAATTATAAAAAGAACACCTATAACTATAGTTACGATTATGCTAATCATTTTAGTTTCTTGCCTTGCAATATATGCATCGTTATAGATATGTATATTGAAATAACCACTTCCAGATTTCGCTGTTACTTTAATATATATTGTCATTTCTTCTTCTATTGTTAAGTCAACTCTTTCTTTAGTATCCCCCAAATCACTAAATCCAATACGATCTGTAAAATTCAAATTAGAAAATACCTCTAATTTTAAATCCATTCCCCAAAAACTATCCCATCCAACTTTTATATGAATATTACCGATTGGAACTGTAATATAATATCGTGGTATGTCAATAAATCCTACATGCTGATTTTTTAATTTTTGATTTAATGTTAATTGCGTACCTTGACTGAATTTTAAGGTTTTATTATCTATTAACCTTTCAGTATTGATAGTTGAATGATTCAAGTTAAAGATTTCTGCTGAAAAGAAGCAGAGAAAAACAGTACATATTAAGAAATAATATTTAATCTTCTTTTGCATTTTCCACCACATTTTCAGATTTAATTATAATTTTTTCTCAGAGTATAATCTTTTTCATCAGATAAATTAATTTTCTTATATCAAATAAATAGTATATTTTAGATAAAAAAAAAGGAGATATGGATTTAAATTTCTATTTTTCAAGTTTTTGTGTAAATTGTGGTTATGAAATAAAAAAAGACTAAATCTCAAATTAACTCTTTAATAAAAAAAAATTGGTTTATTTGAACCTTTTTATTAAAATACAAATTTATCTTGATCAAGTACATTTAAATATTAACAGATGAAATTCAACATTAATAAATGGAATTTGAAGAAGTGAATTATGCCAAGATTACCAAATAATGTTTTAGAATTTTTAAAAAAAATTCCTCAGGAATATACCGGCATTATAAAAATAATTAAAAAAAATTACCAGAGGGTAAATTTTGATAATCTAAAACCATTTGATGGAACAGAAATACGGACATTTTATAAAGAAATTATTGAAGAGATTTTCTCACCAAATTCAGAAGTATCTATATTACTTAAAAATTTATCTGTGATAAATACAGACGTGGAAACAAATATTGATAGGAAAAGTGTTGAAACCAGCTATGAGTTGCCAAATATTGTGGGAATTTTTGATAAGATAGTAAATACAGGTATATTAATTAAGAAAAAGAAGAAAAAAAGAGAAATCTATAAGTTTATATCTCTACAAATTCAAGATTTTTTAGAAGGTTTAACGGATAAAGAATCTCATGAAAAAGCACTAAAATATTATGAGATAAAGAAAAAAGAATATGGAGATGATTTCACTGACGAAATTGAGATACTTTTTCATAATACAAAATTGAATCCTTCCGAGGAGTTGGTTAACCAATTTCTTATAGCTATTCATAACATAACTCAAGTTGATTATCGATTTAAAAGACTGGTTGATGTTGCAGAAACATTAATGCAACTTAACGATAAATACAAAGCACCAATATTAATCTCACTCGGAAATCTATTTTCCTCTATAGGAAGAACTGAGGAAGCAGAGAAGATTTTCCTTAACGCTTTAAATATATATAAAAACTTGGCTAAACAATATTATCGAATTTATTTACCCTATGTAGCAGCTACTCAAAAAAACCTTGGGACACTGTATCTTGATTCAAAGCAATTTGAAGAAGCAGAGAAGAATTATCTTGATGCTTTAAATGCTTATAAAGACTTAAAAAAGCAATATTATGATGTACATTCACCTGATTTTGATTTAGAAGAATATGAAGATCTAGAAAAGTCATATAGTGTTGATTTAAAGATGTATAATGAAGCATTAAAAAAATATTATGATGTTTATTTACCTGAGGAGCCATCATTTACAAATGATTTGGGAAATGTTTGTATTGATTTAGATTTATTAGAAGATATTCAAGACGGATCCCTCGATTCTCTAGATAGTTATAGAAAGTTGGCAAAAATGTGTTATGACATGTATTTAGTAGATATTGCTAAGACCCAAAGCAATCTTGGACTTGTTTATAGTGAATTAAGTAAATTTGAAGAAGCTGAAAAAATGCATCTCAAAGCATTAAAAATAAAAAAGAAAGTTGCTGAAAATTATCCAGATCAAGTTTTACCAGAGCTAGTCCTTACTCTGATAGATCTTGGAGATTTGTATGCAAGCTTAAACAAATTTGAGAAGGCAGAAAAGAGATACCAGAATGCATTAAAAATTTCTAAAGGATTAGCAGAGCAAAATCCAGATATATATATGTATAACGTCGCTATAATCGCGAATTGCCTTGGAAATGTTTATCTCAGATTACAGGAATTTGAAGAAGCGGAGAAAAATTACCTTGGAGCTCTAGAAATCTTTAATATATATGCAAAACAAGATCGCAAAACCTATTTATACAATGTTGCTGAAGTTCAGAACAATCTTGGTAATTTGTATATGATCATTGAAGATCTTGAAAAAGCCGAACGCTATCTTAATAAAGCCTTGAAAGCTGACCCTACTAATAGCGAAATTTTTTATAATATCGCCTGTCTTGAATCACTAAAAAATAATCACACAAATGCTTTGGAACTGTTAGGAAAAGTAATAAAACTTGATAAAGCATATATTCAAAGAGCACTATCAGATAATAAATTTGATAATATTAGAGAACTGAAAGAATTTAAAGAGTTAACTGGTGAAT
>JBHLOC010000048.1:0-35001 GCA_048940925.1 Promethearchaeota archaeon
TATGGTTTAGAAAGAGAAGATACCGAATTAAAAATCTATGAACCTGAATTAAGAAATTATGTATTAGCTCTCGCAAGACCCTTAATACATGTTAATAACAACGAGTTATTTTTACCCAAAAGATTACCGGCATTTTTCTCTGATGTATTTGATATTGAAGATACACATTTAGAATTTTTTAAGGAAAAGAAAATTGAAAATCCTGTGAATTTGGGTAAAATTCGGTCAGGTTCGAAGATTTTAACAACAGAAGTAAATCTCGAGGCAACTGACGTTTTAAAGCATCATATTCTAATTCCTGCTACTACTGGACGTGGAAAATCGAATTTAGTGAAGACTATAATGTATAATTTAATGGAAAATGATAATTGCGGTAAACTTATTTTTGATCCTCATAATGAATATTATGGAATTGGTACACAAAAAGGATTGAAGGATCATTCTAAAGGTTCTAAATATATTGATTATTACACTATACGAACAATCTCTGGAAAACTTGATTTAAAATTCAATGTATGCTTAATAGAACCTGTTCATATATTGAGTAGCCTTGAGTTTTCAAATCCTCAAATAGAAGCAATAATAGGGTTTTATCGATTACACAGAGAAAGCTGGATTCAAGCAATTTTTAGTAATGATGAGGTGTCTTATCCTAGACCAGAAGGTCTCCACCTTAATACTTTAGATGTAATTCGGAGAAGATTAGCGATACTATTAAACTTTAGTTTTGATGAAGATCATAATATTCTAGAAAATGGAATTTACACCTTAAATGGATATGAAACAACTGTCAATAATATAGTTGATTCATTAATAAAGGGGAAAACAGTTATTATTGATACTTCCTTATTTGAAGGAACTCATGAAATTTTCGTTGCCACAATTATAGTTGAAAACATATTTAATGAATATAAAAGATTAAAATTCAGAGATCAGTTAGAAGATAAGCCGGTTATAACAATTGTTTTAGAAGAAGCTCCGCGAGTGATAGGTAAAAAAGTATTAGAAACAAGAGATAATGTATTCGGAAAAATTGCTAGAGAAGGTAGGAAATTTAACATAGGATTAATTGGTATCACTCAATTACCAAGTTTAATAGATAGAGAAATTTTAGCGAATATGAATACCAAAATAATTCTTGGAAATGAAATGGGACCTGAAAGAAGAACATTAATTGAAAGTTCTGCGCAAGACCTTTCAGATGACAGTCAAACAATTGCAAGCTTAGATATTGGAGAAGCAATAATTACTTCAAATTTTACCAAATTTGCAATTCCAATTAAGATACCCTTATTTGAGGATCTATTAAATGATGCCACGTATAAATCTGGTGCTGATAAAAAAATAAAAAATGTATCTCCAGGTTTTTAACAAAATAAACAATCGAGAGAATTATAAATGAAAATTAAATTTGCTCACATCTCGGACGTTCATTTAGGGGCGTGGCGTAATGAGCAGATAAATGAGTTGGGGTTTAGAGCATTTGAAAAAGCGGTAGAATTTATTATTAATGAAAGCGTGGATTTTGTCATTATAAGTGGCGATTTATATGATGTTAGCAATCCCAGAGTAGAAGTTATTGATATAGCAACAAAAGAACTAAAAAGATTGAAAGATCATCAAATCTCTGTTTATGGCATTATGGGATCTCATGATTTTTCACCTTCAGATAAATCAATGATTAGACCATTAATTAGCGCAGGACTCTTTACAGATCTTTCAAGCGGAAAATTTTCGGAAGATGGGAAGTTACAGTTAAACTTTTTTCAAGATCCAAAAACAAAAGTTAAATTGACAGGATTAAGAGCTAGAAAACGTAGTCTTGAGATTAATGACTATAAAATTTTAGATAGAGAATCTTTGAAACATGAAAAAGGTCCAAAAGTATTCATATTACACACTATGTTAAGTGAATTAAAACCTAAAGAGTATAAAGAAATGGAATCTGCTCCTAAATCCTTATTGCCTGAAGATTTTGATTATTATGCGGCGGGTCATCTTCATAAGACAGTACCAGAAAGGTTGAAAGATAATTCAGTTATTATAGAAATTACTAAGAAAAATAATATAGTTTATCCCGGATGTTTATTTCCTACAGATTTCAGAGAATTTGAATCAATAAAATTTGGTGGATTCTGCATAATAACTGGTGAAATTAATGGCGATAAATTAGAGTTGAAAATTAAATACCACCCAATTAAAGTGATTGGTGTCGAAAATATTTTTATAGATTGTACTAATAAATCCGTAGATGAGGTTAATAAAAAATTAAAAAATCAAATCATTCAAAAAGATTTTACAGATAAAATTGTAACTATTCGAATTTTTGGTCCTTTATCCTCAGGTAAATCATATGAAATAAAAAACAATGAAATAATTCAAAAATTTAAAGATAAAGGAGCCTATGAAGTCCTAATCAATAAAAGTGCTCTTTCTACCATGGAATATCCTTCCGTGAGTGTTAAGGTTGGAGAATCTAACGAAGAAATTGAAGATAATTTAATTAAAGAACATATAAATAAAATAAAAATAGGAGAGTTACAACCCCATGAAGTAGAAAAAAAAATACACCAATTATTGACAGTACTTGGAACAGAAAGGCATATAGGAACAAAAGTAATGGATTATAACATGTCTTTAAAACAATCATTTTCAAGTATATTTGAAATCGATAAATCTAAGGAGCGTAAAATATGATCTTAAAATCCATTAAAATAGAAAACATCAGAAGCATCAGCAGTGGAACAATTGAGTTTCCTCCCTCAACAATGTTATTTTTTGGAGATGTAGGCAGTGGAAAGTCATCAGTATTAAAATCTATAGAATTTGCATTATTTGGAACTTTACTTCATGGAGATTTAAGGGGAGATTCTCTATTAAGAAGAGGAAGACGAAATGCTTCAGTTGAATTAGAATTTTTTATTGATGGTAAAAAATATGCAATTAAGCGCAATTTATCGAGAGATAAAAAAGGGAAGGTAACTCAAGATGAGTGCTTTTTTTCTGACTATGATAAAGGAGAAAAGGTGACTTATGCTCCCACAGATATGAGGAGAAAAATATTATCTCTGCTTTCTTATTCTATCTCTCGATATGAAAAAGCAAATAAGCTGCCCCTATTTCGATACACAGTATATACTCCTCAAGAACAATTAAAAGAAATAATTCAAGCAGATCCAAATGAACGGTTTGAAATACTTAAAGAAGTATTTGGTATTGAGAAGTATGAAACAGTTTTAAAAAACATTGAAACGATTAAAGATTTCCTTAATGATAAACTTAAAGTTTTAGAAATAAAGCTCGATCAGATTGGTGAACCCGAGGAGGAGATTATCCAAAAGGAAAAAGAGATTCAGAAGATCAAAGATTCAATCAATAATATCGAGAATGAAATTAGTCTAAAGGAGAAGGGAACTATTTCACAGGAAAAAGTAGTGGATAAAATACAAGAGGAATTTAATAGTTATTCTAAAAAATTAGTTAAAGTTGAAAACTATGAATCTAATATTAATGAATATAAAACAAAATATACTAAAGTAAATTTAACACTTGAGAAAATAAGAAATGAAATTGTCGAAAAAGAGATTGAGATAAAAAACTTAAAAGAAATTAAGAGAACCTTTGAATTCAGTGAAGAACAGTTAGACATCCAATTAGAACAACTTCAAAATTTAAAAGCTCAAAATGAAAAAGAGCTAACTCTTATTAATAAAAAACTTTTAGATATTGATACACTTTTGAAAGAAGGTAAATGTTCTTTATGTGGACAATCTATTCATGAGAAAGACAGATTCGAACAAGAATTTAATGAAGCTTCTTTAGATTTGAAAAAATTGAAAACAAAAATCAATGAAATCACTCATAAAATAAATGATAAAAAAGAAACACTCAAAGATTTGCGTGAATTTCAAAAAAATAAAAATAAAAAAGACTCAATAAAAGGAATAATAGAGGAAAAGCAGAAGAGAGAGAAAGATTTAGTATCTCTTGTAAAAGAACAATTCAAGAAAATTAATGAGTATCAAGAAGAAATATTTGCTCTTTTATCGGAATATAGAATTAAAAATTTGCAAAAATTTAAAGATCTGGGGAAGGATATCAAGGGTAATTTAGATTTTGAAAAAAAGAAGTTAAGTGTATTGAAAGAAGAGAAAGAATCAATCAGTAATGAATTAAGTGCTCAAAAGAAAGGTATAGAATTTTTACAAAAAGATTTAGTGAAATTAAAAGAGGATATTCAAAACAAAAAATTATTGAAAGATAATTTAATCTACTATTCTCAACTTAAGAACTGGGTAAGTGAACAATTTCCCATACTCATAAGAGACATTGAAAAAAAGATAATCTCTTCAAGTGCTCATCATTTTAATACTTATTTTAAAGAGTGGTTTCATGAATTAGTAGAAGATAAAAATATCGAAGTTGAAATTAGACCAGATGACTTTCAACCAATAGTCTATGTTAATGGGTATGAATCACCATTTAGAGATTTATCAGGAGGCGAAAAAAGTGGACTATCATTAGCATATCGATTAGCTTTAAATAAAATTATAAATGAGAGATATCAACAAGTAAAAACAAAAGATCTCTTGATATTAGATGAACCTACTGATGGATTCAGCCAACAGCAAATTAATCGTATGCAATCTGTTTTTGAGAAATTAAATACCTCACAGATGATAATAATATCTCATGAGAGAAATTTAGATTCTTTTGTAACTGATATTTTCCACTTTAAAAAAGAGAATCATATAACTAAAGTTAATAAAGAAAGTTAATATGTTCTGTAAAAAAGTTTAAACTGAAAATAATAACTTCTCCTAATTTTTAATTAGTATCGAAATATCTTCAATATTAATTGGTTAATACGCTAATTTCAAATATCTTCATTTTGAACTTAATAGAATCCTTACAATATAGAAAAAATAAAAAAAAAATGTTGGGAAAGAGAGTTTATAGGTCCCGTGCTTTTACGGTTTTTCTATTATTTCCTTTTGCTCGGCCTACAGCTTTATCAAGCATTCCCATAATGATTCCATTAAGGGCATCTCCATCAAGGACGCCACTACTTGTATTACATCCTTTACTTTTAATATATTCTCTTACCTTTGATTTAACAAACAATGGTTCCACGGCTTTTTTTGCCATTTTTGATCTTCCTCTTTTTAAATTTTTTCAAGATTTGATTTAAATTGGGATTTAAAATTAATTTAAATTAATTTTAGTTAAGTATTTATTTTTCAACTGTATTATTAAATCTTTGTGATTTTCTCAGACTTTGCATAAATTCGCTTTTTTCGTTGGAAATTCGTGAAAATTGGTAAGTATTGATTTGAGTAAAAGAATTATTAAAATATTAATAACGCCTAAAAATGGAATTTAATTTTAAAAATCAAATATGTTTTGGTTTAAATAATGAAATCTGAATAAGAATTCATAAAAAAAAGACTTAAGAATTATTGAGCTTATTTTTATATTTAATATCTTTATAATGCCTGAGTATATTAAGAAAAAAAAAGTAAAATTCTTGTTATTTAGCTTTAGCGAAGAGAAAACGTTCCTCTGTTTATTTTGGTGGAGCCAGTACTATTTCAATGCTAGAAACATTGTTATTTTGTCCATTTTCTCCTTCTAATTGTTCTGTGCTTAATTTGATGTCCTTATATTCTGTACCTTTTAAAAAGCGATTTCGTAAAATTTCACATACATCAACAGCATGAGAAATTGCTCTACCACGAGCCTTAACGGTACATTCCTCGCCTTTGTTAAGGATCATCATAGTGGCCATCACGTAATTCATAGTTGGGCGACGACCAACAAAGACAGCATTTTCTTCTTTTGACATTTTAATTTCCTCTTTAGTTATTTAATTTTTGTTGTATTTCTAATCTTTTATATGCTTTTTTGTATTTGTGTATTGCGTATTGAAGTTTTTACGTAATTTGTGTAAAATTACTGTAATAACATTCTTTTGAAATTTAGGAAGTGTTTTAAATTTTATTGTCTGATTAATATAATTTTGATAATATTGTATTACTTTCGCTAATTCATGGTTTTTAATATTTCCAAAAGAATTAGCAGATCTAAGGAAGCAATGATTCTTAGTAAGATTAGATTTAAATAATTTTAAATAATATTAGATAATCTAAATTCATAACACACTTATTGTGGTGAAATCTATGAAAATAAAAAAGATTTTTGAGAAAAGAAGAGTAAAAACCTTAAGTTTTCTAATCATTCTATTTAGTGTATCTATCTCTTTACTAACTTATGGGTTTTTTCAAAATAATTTAAAATTAGTTGATACATCCAACAGTTTTAAAGAAGATTTTACAGAATTAAAAAGTTCTACTGTAGTTTCTCCGATCTATATAGATGATACTGTTCCTGGAAGTGATTGGGCATGGGCCGTTACACAAGCTTGGTGTACGGGTTCAGGATCTCCTGGAGATCCTTATCTGCTTCAAAATTTAGAAATAGATTGTGGGGGTGCAGATAACGGCATAGTCATTGAAAATTCAGTAGCATACTTCACAATTCGAGACTGTACAATTTATAATTCAGGAAGTGGATATTACGGTATTTATCTCTATAATGTTAATAACGGAAAAATAATAGGTAACAATTGTTCGAATAATTCTCTTGGAATTTGGATTGAGTATAGCTCTCACAATAGTATTGAAGGAAATACTATTTATAGTGATGGTACTGGAACTGGAATAGTCCTTTATTATTCATGTAACTACAATACAATTGATGGAAATTTTGTGGAAAATGGTTACCACGGGATTGGTTGTATTGAGAGTGATAGTAACACGATTTCGGGTAACACTCTTATTAAAAGTATAAATTTTGGAATTTGGTTCCTTTCAGATTGTGATTTTAATAATATTTCAGGAAATATTGTCAGTGATAACACTGATCCTACTGATATTGGGGCGGAAGGAATTAGTATAGAATCTGGAAGTGATAATAACATTATCACAGGAAATACAGTCAATAATAATGCAGAAAATGGAATTTACATAGAAAGTAGTGACTTTAATAATATTACTGCAAATGTTATTTATAGTAACAATGAGAGTGGTATTACTTTAGATGGTGCTTGTTATACTATTACTATTTGTGATAATGAGATCTACGAAAATGAAATGAATGGAATCAATTTCGCAAATAGTGGGGATGACAAATGTTACGGGAATGTAATACGAGATAATAGTGGTACAGGAATATATGTTAGTAGTTTGTCAGGTGATATGTTATTCTATGAAAATTTCTTCCATAGGAATGGAAAGCATGCAATCGATAATGGATTAAATAACGATTGGAATAGTACTTTAATCGGTAATTATTGGGATAACTATACTGGTTCAGATACAAGCCCAAAAGATGGAATTGGAGATGTTCCACATGATTTTGGCACAGGTATAGATTATTTACCTATTGTTGACAATGCAAATCCAATAGTCACAATTAATTCACCTAATCCGGATGATGCGTTTGATGATGCTCCAAGTTTTAGCCTAACAATCAATGAAGATTATCTATTTTATATGTGGTATACGCTTGATGGAGGCGTTAAAAATTATTTTACTGACTTTACTGGAATTATTGATCAAACTGCCTGGGATGCCTTACCTGATGGTAATATTACACTAACATTCTATGCGAATGATAAAGCTGAAAATGTAGGTTCTGCTGAAGTGAATGTATCTAAAGATACACAGGCTCCGATCATTGTTATCAATAAACCTACTTCTGATAAAAAAATTAGTAGTAATTTTGGTTTTGAATTAGATATTACTGAACCTCACTTAGATACCATATGGTATTCTCTTGATGGCGGTGTTACCAACTTTACTGCTGAGACACCTACTGAAAAAATTACAAAAGCGGCATGGGCAACTGCAGCTAAAGGTGAGGTTACAGTTACATTCTATGCGAGTGACACCTTAGGACATATTGGCTCTGAATCGGTTACAATTAGAAAAGTAAGTCCAACGATTGGTTTGGATTATGTCACAACGAGTATCCTGATATTGGCAATAAGCGGCATAGTAATTATCGCTATTATTTCTAAAATCCATTCTAAAAAGCGGATAATTTCAAATTAAAATCAAATTAAAATTATATTTTTTTTTAATTTTTATTGTCTTTTTTGATTTACTTTTCTGTGTTAAATTTGAATAAATTATATTGTTCTAAATAGTTTTAAATAATATCAAATAATTTTAATTTATAACACACTTAGTGTTGTGAAATCTATGTATAAAATTAAGATATTAGAAAAAAGGAAGTTAAAAGCCTTAGGATTTCTAATTATTCTAGTTGGTGTATCCACATTCGTACTATATTATGGCTTTTCTCAAAATAAATTAAAATTAGTTGAAAAAACCAACATTAGCGAAGAGAATTTTAGTAAATTAAAAATTTCCACCGTTGTTTCTCCTATATCTATAGATGATAGTAATCCTAGTATAGATTGGGATTGGGCGGTGACACAGTCTTGGTGTACTGGTTCAGGAACTGCAAGTGATCCTTATCTACTCGAAAATTTAGAAATAGATGGACTTGGTGGTGATTGCATATCTATTCAAAATTCTAATGCATATTTTATAATTCGAACTTGCACACTTTACAATGCAGGTACAGCTGTTTATTTATACAATGTTGCTAACGGGACAGTAATCGAGAATGATTGTTCTGATAATAGTGGTGGAGTATATGTGGAATATAGTTCTCATAATGAGGTTATAGGAAATGATTTATATGGGAATAGTATGGGAACAGGAATTAATTTATTGTATAGTTCTAACAATATAGTTGAAGAGAACATTGTGGATAATAACTATCAAGGGATTCGTCTTGAAGGAGCAGATGATAATACGATTTTGGGGAATGTTGCTAATAACAATTCAAATTTTGGAATTCTTTTGATATATAGTAGTGATAATAATATTATTAAGGGGAATATCCAAAAGCTTCAGAAGTATTATACTGGAATGTATTTAGTTGAAAGTGATTCTAACATTATCTCGGAAAACAGCGTATCTGATAACCCTTATAGTGGTATAGTTTTAGATGGTAGTTATGATAATCTTTTATCGGGCAATTCTATCTTTAATAATCAATTTGATGGTATCTTTATAGGATCGGATACTTCTTCAGGTTATAGTGATTCCAATAACATTACTCTAAATACTATATATAACAACACAGATAATGGAATTACGCTAGATGATGATTGCTGGTATAATATTATTTGGGATAACGATATTTATGATAATGGAATGAATGGTCTCAATTTCGCAAATTCATGGTATGACGATTGTTATGGGAATGTTATACGAGACAATATTGATATGGGAATATATGTTAGTACTTCGTCAGGTTATATCTCATTCTATGAAAATTTCTTTCACAGGAATGGCAAACATGCAGTTGATGATGGATTTAATGACGATTGGAACAACACAGTAATAGGGAATTATTGGGATAACTATACAGGTACAGATGGCAATAATGATGGAATTGGAGATGTTCCACATGATTTTGGCACAGGTATAGATTATTTACCTATTGTTGACAATGCAAATCCAATAGTCACAATTAATTCACCTAATCCGAATGATGCGTTTGATAATGCTCCAAGTTTTAGCCTCACAATCAATGAAGATTATCTATTTTATATGTGGTATACGCTTGATGGAGGCGTTAAAATTTACTTTACTGAATTTACTGGAACTATTGATCAAGTTGCGTGGGACGCCTTAGCTGATGGTAATATCACACTAACCTTCTATGCGAATGATAAAGCTGAAAATTCAGCAACTCCTGCTGAGGTGATTATATCCAAAGATACACAGGCTCCGATCATCGTTATCACTAAACCTACTCCTGATAAAAAAATTAGTAGTAATTTTGGCTTTGAATTAGATATTACTGAACCTCACTTAGATGCCATATGGTATTCTCTTGATGGCGGTGTCACCAACTTTACTGCTGAGACACCCACTGAAAAAATTACAAAAGCGGCATGGGCAACTGCAGCAAAAGGTGAGGTCACAGTCACATTCTATGCGAGTGACACCTTAGGACACATTGGCTCTGAATCTGTTACAATTAGAAAAGTAAGTCCAACGATTGGTTTGGATTATGTCACAACGAGTATCCTTATATTGGCAATAAGTGGAGTAGCAATTATCGCTATTATTTCTAAAATCCATTCTAAAAAGCGGATAATTTCAAATTAAAATCAAATAATTTTTTTTTTTTTCTATTTATTAAAATTAAATTCTAAAATTGCTAAATTCTAATTTAAATATAAAAGAGAATTTGCTTTACTGTATATTTACTTTATATAAAAAAAGAATTAGTTAAAGAAAAAAAAAAGTTACCTTCTGTAGAGTTAAATGCCTTTCAATCTTACACCAAGGAATAATAGAAACCATACGAGGAAAAATGCAATCATTGCAAAGAGGATCCAGGTTTCAAATGAGCTAAAAGTTCCTAGACTGAACGTAGGTAGTAAACTATCAGGATCTAAGAATACTTGATCGATTAAAACAAATAGCCCAAATATCCATAAAAGAAAGGTAATAATTACAATAAATTTACTTGGTGGAGTCCATCCCATTAATTATTCACCATTTTTTCTTTAATATTTGACTAATTTTTCCTATACTTTAGAAAGTTTTTAGTAAAAGTATATTACAATAAGAAAAAATCATTTTTAAATAATATAGATCAAATACTACCTTACAAGAGATAAGTTAATTTTGTTTAGAGAAATCCATTTCTATTTCTCTTACGGTCTCACTATCTTTTGATTTGGGATCATATATTAAGTTTTTTTCTTTATCAACACTATTTCCATTCTTTTCCTCTTCTTTTTTAACAATATCCCATATAAGACTTATCACAAGAACAAATGAGACAATAATAAGAAGCGGGAGTAATAGCCCTGAATCTGTTAATAGTATTTTTACCCAACCTATGTAAGGGATTTTCCCCGAAACTACACCTAAAATTCGGCTTTCTGGAACCCAAGCATTATCAGGAGAGAGATTTGCGTCTCCTTTTGTCATGAAGAACCAACCATTATCATATTTTTTAGCAATAACTCTATGAACTACAGGATCATTTGGGGCATGTGTCCACCCAGGTAATCCACGAGCATCGAATACAATTATATCCCCCTCTTTTCCTTCTATAGTCCCATTTTTTATGTTAGAAGGATCCTTACCTTTAAGAAACAACAAATCACCCTTGTATAATGTGGGTTCCATTGAGCCTGAAACCACAACAACCATAGGAGTTTTGGTATTGAGAGTAATTTGCATGATATAATATATTAAAAAAGCTCCAGAAAAAGCTAAACCTATAATAATGACAGCACTGAAGATTTTTCGTTTCAATGAAAGATCATCTTTCTTGATTGGTGCTTTAATTCTTCGTTTTCTCATAATTAATTAACTTATGGTTCTATGGATTAATAAATCAAAAAAATATTATAAATATTCTTTATATAAAACGAGATGTATTGAAAAAAGATGTAATCACAATAGTTTTAGAACATTATGTTTATTGTAATAGAGTTTTATTTTTCATCAATAGTTAACGGTTAATATTTTAAACAATAAATTCTAGAAGATAATTATTCAGTGAAATCGTATTAATAAAGGTGTAGTAGGGTTAAGATGTTCCAAATTATTGAAAGAGCTCATTCATTTGATATAAGAGAGCAAAATAAATATGATATTCAAAAGAAATTAGAAAATTTTTTACAACAAAAATTTATGTTATCTACGAGTACCACCAAATTAGGAAGATCTTTACTTCGGATCAATTATTTTAATGAAAATTTGGAAAAAGAATTACAAAAAGATAACAGAATAACAATTTTACATGAACCTGAAAAAAGATTATATATTCAAGTAAAAGGTAATCTTACAGATATGCAAGTTGAACAATTATGGAATGAACTGGAGAAGGATTTGATAATAATAAAAAAACAAGAGGTTCTTGAGGAAAGAATTTTAACTAAAGATGAAATCATTAATAGAATCCTTAATTTAATAAAGAGCGAGGGATATACTATAGAAAATAGTGACGTGCATAATTTCATTGATAACTTCCAACAAAAATATAATAGATTACCAAAAGAGGAGGAACTTAATTCTATTGTTAAAGGATATATATTAATGAAAAATGAAGATTATTTATTAGAGAAAGCAGAAGATAATAATGATGATATTAAATCTGAATTTGTTGAGCTCACACATGAGGAAAGTAGAGAAAAAATTAGCCTTAGTTCGGGTTATAATGGCATATTAATAGTTAATTCTCCCATTGGACGTAGAAAATGTCCAAGTTGTGAAAATGAGGGCCTTATTCGGGAAGTTGATGATAAAAGCGTAATTCTATTAGATTATCCCAGAATATATGGAAAAAAGTATTATTGTGGCGCTTGTGGGCAAGAATGGCGGGAACAATAATCTAAAATTGACTTTCACTATATTATTGGATCATCTTCTTATTTTAATAAGCATTTAAATCCTTTCTTCTAAAAAGATTATTTAAAATCTTATTAAAAATAGTTTTAAATAGTTTATTATTTAAATTCTTATCAGAATTATTTAGAAATTTAGAATGTAAAAATTAAAATATTTGAGCTGATTAGTTTGGAAGATTATGCTATAATTCATAATCCTGCTGCTGGTAAGGGAAAAAAAGAAAAGAAGGATATTGAATTTATGAAAAAATGTTTGGATGAGTTAAACGTTTCCTATAAATTTTTTGAGACTGAATATATGAAACATGCTATAGAACTAGGAAGTAACTTAGCTAAAGATGGATATAGGGTGATTGGAGCAGGAGGAGATGGTACTTGTAATGAAGTGATGAATGGAGTAATAATGTCTAATACTGGAGCGTTGTGTGGATTTATTCCAATGGGTTCTGGGAATGATATTCCCGCTGCGATAGGTATCCTTCCTGATATTAAAAGAGCTTGTGAGATAATTGCGGAGGGCAAATCTAGAAAGTCTGATATTGGATTTGCTAAAACAGATACTGGAATTGAACGTTATTTCTTAGGCATTGGTAGTCAAGGCTTTGATAGTGATGTTACAAGAAGATTCAATGAAGCAAAAAGGGGAAAAAGCTATGTAACTCAAACTCTTAAGGCTTTGTTACCCTGGAAGAATAAAGAAATTAAAGTTACAATGGATAACGAGGTATACGAAGGATATGCTAATTGTTTAGCATGTGCAAATGGTCCTAGTTATGGTGGTTTCATGTATATCTGTCAAAAGGCTCGAGTAGATGATGGCATATTTCATGTTAATATAGTTGATATTGGCAAATTCAAACTACTTAGGCACTTTAATAGAATGTACAAAGCTACTCTTTTACCTCATCCAAATATCTATGAATATACTAGTAAGAAGGTTAGAGTTGAAATGCTAAATGCTGAAGAACCTAATCCATACATCTGTCAGGTAGATGGGGAAATCTTAGACAAATTACCTGTAAATTATGAATGCATTAAAGAAGGGTTCGAATTTATTCGACCTGAAATAGATGAAGTAGCAGAAGCATTTAAAAAAGAACATGGAAGATACTTTTGGGAATGTAATTATGATTAATGCCTTCTTTTAGAGTTTGATAAATCTTATGCCAGATTGGGATGACATCTTTTCAGATCAGGGAAAAATATTTCATGATCCTCATCCTGATATGGATAAGATAACTCAATTGTTTAGAGAAAAAAAAGTGAAACGAGTTTTAGATCTTGGATGTGGTACAGGTCGACATCTACTATTCTTATCAAGAAAAGGATTTGAAGTATATGGCATGGATTCTTCGCCTAAAGCTTTAGAAATAGCAGAGAAATGGCTCATTGAAGAAAATGAAAAAGTTATACTAAATCTGAATAGAATGGAACATAAATTTCCATACAAAGATAATTATTTTGATGCTATTATTTCAATTCAGGTTATACATCATAATCTAATGAAGGATATAATTTTTACAGTAAAGGAAATTGAGAGAATTTTAAAATCCAATGGTATAATATTCATCACATTTCCTAAATTAGGTGAAGGTTCTCGAGTAGATAAGTGGGAACTGGTTGAAATAGAATCGAGAACCTACATTCCACAATCTGGAAGAGAAAGAGGATTAACTCATCATTTTTTTACATTAAGAGAAATTAATCAGGTTTTTAGCTCATTTAATATACTAAAAATTTATATGGATAGAACAAATCATAGGGCTATTATAGGAATCAAAAAATAGATCAATTTTATTAATTAATAGAAGATCTTCTTCTAATAATAATCGTTAGGATTACTAATATTCCTAAAATGGCTATTATGCTTAAAATGACTATTATTAGGGCTAAATCTGGTAAATTGGTATCCTTATTCCAAGGATAATTACCTTGATAATCACCATCCAAAGTTCTTAGGTAATTATTATATATAAACTGCTCTACAGTTTTACCAGTTATTTCAAGACTGGTATTTGAAATATGTGTGAGATCATCTTGTGTAGTATGATGATATGACCAGTGAGGATTGTCCCAGAATTTAATAATCAAATCTGCTGCTGGAATACCAATGTTCACAAAAGCGCGATGGTCATCCATAATTGATGCTGTTGTTGGATTGGATGGAAATTGCTTACTATACCCTAATTCTCTCCCTATTGCAAATAATTCATCTAATAATGAGGAAGTAGAGTATTGTTCCTTGATAAAACGTAAATTTCCACCTCCAACCATATCTAATAAAATCATACAATCAAAATTTTCAATCTCAGAATTGTAAAAATTATTAATTTCATCCACATATGCTTTTGATCCTTCACACCACCCCCAATTCTCAATCCCATAAGCTTTGTCTCTACCTTGATCCTCGGCATCAAAAAATAAAAACCATATTTGGCATGACAAATTTATCCTTCTTTGAAATAAGACTCTAGCAAGTTCAATCAAGAGAGCACATCCACTAGCACCATCATTAGCTCCAGGTACAGGATAATATCTTTTTAAAGGATCGGGATCTTTTGTCGCTTTAGCACGTGAATCATAATGTGCTCCTAAAATTATTATATTGTTATAGTTTTGATTTAATTTGAATAAGATATTTTGACAATCAGTTGAGTGAGTAGTAAAATTATGAAGAATGTAGGTAAAATTGCTTTCTATTTCTTTAAATTTTGAAATGAAATAGTTTGTACAATTAATTCTCTCTTCTGTTCCTGGGATTCGATATCCAATATCTAACTGATCTTGTACATATTTATAAGCGTTTCTACCATTAAAATGTAATTCAATGTCTACATTTTGAACTTTTAAATCATTTTTGAAAAAAAAAGTAAAATAAATAGATAATAATCCTAATGAAATAATGATTACAGGAATTATAATTTTAAATAGTCTCTTAATGTCTATTCACCATAATGGTAAATGCTTCTAAAGAATTATCTTTAAACTATTTATTCTTATATCGAAATTCTTTTTATTTTTATAATATTTTATGTAAAAAAAAGGGGATGATTATAATAAGCAAAGAAGCACGTAAGAGAGATTTATCTAAATTACCTTTCATGGACAGTTCACTTGATATAGAAAAACGAGTAGATGATTTAATAAAACGATTAAATTTGTATGAAAAATTTAAATTATGTGCTGGCAGAAGAAATTGGTATATACCATCAATAAGGAGATTAGGTATTAAATCATTTGCCATGCATGATGGTCCTCATGGTGTTCGTGTTGATAGATATGGAAAAATACAGGCAACTTACTTTCCATCAGCTATATGTAGAGCGGCTACTTGGAATCCAGAGTTATCAAAACAATTTGGTGTGGCTATAGCTCAAGAAGTTCGAGATGTTGGTGCACATATGTTACTTGCTCCTGGAATAAATATTCAGAGAACACCGATGTGCGGAAGGACATTCGAATATCAAACCGAAGATCCATATTTAAATAAAAAGTTAGCTGTCGCTGTTGTAGAAGGTATTCAAAGTCAGAGAATTGCAGCTTGTATAAAACATTTTATATGTAACAATCAAGAAACAAATCGATTTACTGTAAACTCAGAAGTTAGTGAAAGAGCTCTCAAGGAAATTTACTTTCCAGGTTTTAAGGCAGCAGTTCAAGAAGCAGATACGTGGTCAATTATGAGTAGTTATAATAAAGTAAATGGAATCTATGGTTCTGAACATAAACATCTCCTAAAAGAAGTTTTAATGAATGAATGGGGATTTAGAGGTTTTGTTGTTTCAGATTGGGGAGCAACAAGAGCTACAACAAGTACAGAAAGTTGTATAAAGGCTGGTTTAACCTTAGAAATGCCAACTCCAAATAAATATACATTATCTAAAATGATAAAATCTCTTGAAGAAGGAAGATTTACTGAGGAAAATCTTAATGATAATGTAAGACGACTTCTAAGGGTAATGTTTTTAGTAGGATTATTTGATAATGAGGATTCTTTACCACAAAGTAGTCGGAATACTTCAGAACACCAGCTATTAGCTCGTAAAATTGCTGAAGAGGGCATAATCCTATTAAAAAATGAAGGAAAAATTCTCCCACTAAATATTGAAAAATTGGAAAAAATCGCAGTAATAGGCCCAAATGCAGATCAAACGACATTTTCAGATGCTGGGAGTTCTACAAATTTTCCTCCATATGAAATTAGACCAATTGATGGAATAAGAAAAAAATGTAAAGCAAAAGTTGAGATAATCGATTCACCTTTAGAAGCCGATGTAACTCTAGTATTTGCTGGACTGCGACATGAGAGAGGGATGGATGCTGAGAGCACAGATAAAACATCATTCAATTTACCATCTAATCAAATTGACCTTATATCTAATACAGTCAAAGAGAATCCTAATACCATTGTAATACTTATCAGTGGAAGCCCCGTATCCATGATTGAATGGATTGATAAAGTCCCTGCTGTGATAGAAGCATGGTATGGTGGAATGGAAAATGGTAATGCTATTGCCAATATACTTTTTGGTGAAAGAAATCCTTCAGGTAAGCTTCCTATAACCTTTCCGAAGAAACTTTCAGATTCTCCTGCACATCTTTCTAAACGTACTTATCCAGGTGATGAAAATGTATTTTATGATGAAGGCATCTTCATAGGATATCGGCATTTTGATACACAAAATATTGAGCCACTTTTCCCATTTGGTCATGGTTTATCTTATACTAATTTTATCTATGAGAACCTAAAATTATCTAATGATAAAATTGCAGGAAATGAGATTCTTATTGTTTCTGTTGACATTATTAATTCTGGTGACCGTTCAGGTGCAGAAGTTGTCCAATTATACATTCAAGATGTTGATTCAAGCGTAGAAAGACCTCTTAAAGAACTAAAAGGTTTTAAAAAGGTTGAACTTCAACCTAAAGAAAGTTCATCTGTTAGTTTCGATATTTTAAAAGAAGACCTCTCTTTTTACGATGAAAATCTTCAAAGTTGGGTAGCTGAGAAAGGGGAGTTCAGAATCTTAATTGGGAGTTCTTCAAAAGATATTCGATTACAAGGAAAATTTGAATATCTCGTTTAGTTTTTACTTAAGATTAAAACAAAAAAATTAATTTTTATCTATTATTTTATGTTTATGTTTAGTAAATTCTACAAAAATGCATGAAAAGGGAAAATAAAATGGGTAACCGACTGAAAGGAAAAGTGGCAATAATTATTGGAGCGGGTCAACATCCAGGAGATACGATAGGAAATGGAAGAGCTATATCAATCCTCTTTGCCCGTGAAGGTGCAAAAGTAATGTTAGTTGATAAAAATCTTGATTCTGCATTAGAAACAAAATCTATGATTGAAAAAGAGGGGGGTGAATCTTTCGTTTTTGAAGCTAATATTACTAAAGAAGATGATTGTCAGAGAATAGCAAATAAATGTGTAGAAGTATATGATAGGATCGATATCCTTGTAAATAATGTTGGTATAGGTACAGGTGATAGAAAGGTTGTCGATTTGAGTGAAGCGGCATGGGATAACATTTTCGATGTAAATCTAAAGGGAATGTTTTTTACGTGTAAGTATATTTTACCAATAATGGAGAAACAAGGAAGTGGGTCAATTATAAATATCTCTTCTGTTGCAGCTGTTTGTGCTGTTAGATATGTAGCCTATAAAATTTCAAAATCAGGTGTCAATTCTTTAACTCATCAGTTAGCTATGAAGTATGCTAAGAATGGTATCAGAGTTAATGCTATTATGTTAGGTTTGATGAACACCCCTATGGCTATTGAAGGAATCTCAAAAGCCAGAGGGATGAATAAAGAGGATCTTATAAAAATGAGGGATAATATGGTTCCTTTAAAAGGAGGAATGGGAGATGCGTGGGATACAGCTTATGCTGCACTTTTCTTAGCATCGGATGAGGCAAAATTTATTACATCAGTCATATTACCTGTAGATGGGGGCCAATGCTCAAAAATAGGATGAAGATTACTAGCTGCAAACAATTTACTTTAAAATCGTATATTAAAAATAAGATAAAAAATAAAATTAAAGAAATATGAATTTATAAAGGCTCAAAGCCTAAGTCTACTCTAGTTTCGCCTCTAATTTCGGTTTCAATAAATGTTGCTTTAACCGGCATTTCGACATTAATCGTCTCAGGCTTACTCTCATTTACACCTATTAATTGTCCACTTACCATTGGACCTTCTTCTAATTTTATTACTGAAAAACAATAAGGTTTATTTCTATCATAACCTTTTTCAACAAAAAAAGGTGTTCCTACCGTAATACTTGTAAAACCAGCCACTTTTCCTTTTCCTGACATCTTAACCCATTCCATGTTCGCTTTATTACATTTAGTGCATAATTTTCTTACTGGAACATATATTTCACCGCAATCTTTACATTTTGAACCCATTAATTTTTTTTCAGTTAAAAAATCAAGATAACTTTTTATAGTAAAATCCCTTTCACTCTCAGACATATTTTTTTCACCTCTACTTTTCAAAAATTGTTACAACACATGTCGCTCCTGAACCACCTAAATTATGGACTAACATACGTTCAACATCAAATTTTACTTGCCTATTTCTCTCTGCAATACCTCTCATTTGTTTAAAGACTTCCACACAAAATGCTGCTCCAGTAGCACCAACAGGATGACCTTTACTTTTTAATCCACCACTCGTATTAATTGGTAATACACCATCTCTCTTTGTTTCACCATTTTTAATTGCTTCAACTGCCTTACCCTTTTCATAAAAACCTAAATCTTCTAAAGCAACTACTTCTGCGATAGTGAAACAATCATGAACCTCTGCAATCTGAATATCTTTGGGTTTAAGTCCTGACATTTCATAAGCTTGACGTGCGGCTTCTTTTGAGGCAATAAAACTTGTTAAATCTTTTCTATCATGCAAGGATAACTCTGCACTTCCTTGACCAGTTCCAGAAATCCAAATTGGAGTATCTGTAAAGTTTTTGGCTACATTCTCAGCTGCTAAAAATACACAAGCTGCTCCATCAGTAATTAGACTACAATCAAATAATCTTAATGGATATGCAATCATAGGATTTGAACTACTTTTTAGGTAATCAAATTCATCCTTCCAATCTGGAATATCTCCTCCAGATTTTTCTAATTTTGCTATTCTACTTTTCATCATATCGGCAATTGAACTTTGCATATGTGCATATGGATTTTCTTTTCCATTTTCGTGATTTTTTATTGCCACTCTCATTAAATCTTCCACGGTTGTTCCATATTTATGAAAATGTGCAGATGCAAGAGTTGCATACAAACCCGGAAATGTGGCTCCAGCGGGATATTCAAATAAACTATCGGAGGCTGTAGCCAAAACATCGGTAACTCCTGTTGTTGGTAATTCTGTCATACATTCAACACCGCTTACGGCAATAACATCGTGAACTCCTGATGCAATAGCTAAAATAGCTTGGCGAAGAGCAATTCCACTACTAGCACAGGCTCCCTCAAAACGTGAAGCTGGTTTCGGAACTAATCCTACTAAACCTGCCATCTGTGGTCCTAAATGTCCTTGATGATTGAATAGATCTGATGAATAATTACCAACATAACAAGCATCGATATCTTTTGGTCCAATACCATTATCAACTCTACTTATTGCATCTAACCAGGCATCTATCCATAAATCTGGATTTCTTTTAAGAGGAAAGTGTGCACCAAATTTGCTCATTCCTGCTCCAACCATTGCTACCTTTCTAGCTAATTTTCCCATAATTTCACCTATTTTTTCTTAAAATTTTTTATAATTTTGAATTTGAAGAATTGAATTCTCAAAGAATTTTATTTGTTATTGTTTTTTAAAATTAAATTTCTTAATCATGAAAATATTTGGATAAATACCAAATTTCAAAAAAGATTCCTATAAATGAGAGAAATAATGGTGCAACATAATTAACATTTTGCATGAGTAATCCACCAATATATCCAGTTGGGATGAAACCTATACCTCTTATCATTCCAACAATTCCATATGATTCTGCTTTTCTGGTTTCATCTAAATCGGTTAATGCCATCTGTTCAGATGGAATAAATGTACATACACTCATGGCAAAGGGAATATGGCTGAGGACTAAAGCAGGAAGCAGGAATGCTGTAAATCCGCCAGCCCAAATAAAGTACGCTAGGATATTAATGATAAAAAATGATAAGCCAAAGAATTGACTTAAAATGAGAGATTTTTTTTTCCCAATTTTATCTGCCAAATGACCTCCAGGAATTTGAAAGATCATGTTAGATGTGTTAAATACAATTATTATCAAAGCAAGTTCTTCTCGTGTAATCTGATAAAAATCAGTTAATCCGCCAATATAAATTGACAGTCCAATATTATAAACAAATAGATCTAAAGTTAAGAATATCAATACTCCTCTACTTTTGGGATTTTTAATGATTTTTCTCCACAAACTCGGTTCTTCGACTTCAATGGTCGTGACTGAAAGCTTTTTTGGATTATTTACAATTTTAAATTTTTCTGAAATAAAAGCTAAATTAATCAAACCCTCTGTTATCAAAATCCCAATAAAGACCAAAAAGAAAAACCGTGTATTAAAAGCACTCCCAAACAAAACAAAAGTAGAGCCCAATATTGTACCTCCAAAAAAAGAAAATATGATCAACCCATACATTAAACCCTTTGATTTATTACTATTTTCAGAAATAAATATTAAACTACTAAGATTATTCATAACCAATCCTAAGAAATAGATAAGAATACCAATTAAAAGAAATATGATTGTACTAGGATTCGAAGAAATCAGAAAAATTAATCCTGTAATAAAGACAGGAATGGCACTTAACATTAGCTTCTTACGTCCAAATTTGTCTGACAGTTTTCCTACTAATGGCATGGGTAAAAATTGTACAATGCCACCAATAGATACTATAATACCTGTCATAAGGATAGATCCTGTGAGGTCTAATATAAATGGTTGATATACTACATTAAACATACCAGCACCCATTCCATGGATTAAATAGATAAAGAATAATGCCCGAAGATTTTTCCGCTTTATTCTATCAATTTCTTCTGAATTCTTATATTCACTCATCGATAAGTCTGATCTGATTTTACAATATGTATTTTTCCACCAATATTTTTGTGTAAGTATTAATGAAGAAATATAGGAGATCATATTAGTTTTATGATTTAGAGGGTTGCGTTTTATTCAATCAAATAAGGTGCTTATTTTTTTATTAATTTCTATGCTGCTCATTAAAGTATTTGAGTAGAAACCATATTAAGAACAAGCTGCCTATGACAGTTATAAGAAAAGGAATTATGTAGTTGATAAATTCAACAAAGAATCCTCCAAGTATTCCTGTTGGTAGAAGAGCAATACCCCTTATAAATGCAATAATCCCATATGATTCAGCTTTTCTTGATTCATCTTCATTTAAATTTGTAAGAATTATTTGTTCAGAAGGGATAAAAGTAGATGCTGAAATACCAATTAAAACTTGAGCAATTATTAAAGATAAAAATTGAAATGAAACAAGCCCATCTAGCCAAAATATAAAGGCTATTATATTAAATAAATAACATCCTAAACCAAATACTTCACTTATAATTATTGATTTCTTTTTTCCGATTTTATCTGCTAGATGTCCTCCTGGAATTTGAAAAATCATATTGGAAATGCTAAACCAAATTGATATAAATGCTATTTCTTCATAGGTTAGCTGATACTGGTCTCTCAACCCAGCAATGTATATTGATGCTGGAATATTATATATGAAAATATCTATTGTAAAAAAAACTAGTATCACTTTAGTTTGAGGCGTTTTGAAAATTTTCTTCCAAGTGCTTTGTTTTGATTTGTAAGATTTAGTAGAATTGATTTCTAGAATGAGTTTAACAGAATTAGGATTAGTAATGATAAAAATTTGAATAATCCATTCAATAAACATAATTAATATGTATATTAAGAAATAAACACGTACATCAGGGACTAATCCTAACATTACAAAATATTTTCCAAATATTCCACCCCCGAAGAAAGCAAAAAACATGAAACCATACATTAATCCCTTTTTTGTTTCATGGCTACTTTCAGATACAAATAATTGGTAACTTAAACCCCCTATTACTGCTCCTGAAAAGAAAATTAATACACTAGCTACAGCAAGTAATAAATTATCAGATATAATTAGCAAAAATAAGCCAAGAATATGAAGAGGCATGCTAAACAACCATACTTTTTTACGACCATATCGGTCAGATAATTTACCAACTAAGGGCATTGGCAAAAATTGCACAATAATTCCTACTGTAATTAAAACACCTGTTAAAAAAATTGAACCTGTTATAGCTAATAAATAAGGTTGATATACAATGACAAAAGACCCATCACCAAAACCGCTGATTAATGCTATAAAATTTAGACCCCAAAGGTTCCTACGCTTTAATTTTTCGTCAACTTCTAAGACTTTATAATTTTTCATGGTATTCTCCAACCTTCTTCACTCATTATTTTTTATAATTGATATAACTTGATCTTATTTCTAACTTAGTCAAAATTGATTTAATGGTGTCGAACTATTCTGACAACCTTTACTGAGATTATTAATCTCCTACTTCTAAAAATGAAGCTTATAGCAAATTATCATATACTTTTGAAGTAAATCATGGTATACAGTAGATGGTAAAGTTTATAGCAATAATCCCTAATTGTAAAAGCTAAGATTAGTACTTAGAAAAAAAGTATAATTTAAAAATGATAATCACTATAAACTTATTCCACTTTTAATCACTATAATTATTAGCACATCTTAAATATTTAAATATTTGGGTTTGATATGGTTTGATTAATGAAGAAAGGTAAGAATTAAACTAAATATAGTAGGAAACCGTTTCCAAATCTTAAAGGTATTCTGATTTTCTAAGAGCTCTAAGCAACTTAAATAACCATTTATAGGATTAATTTAATAGAGAGAATAGATATCTAAAATAATTTTATGTAGTATTAATGCATTTTTATGTAGTATATTAATTGTTAACATTTTTATCTGCATTTTCATTAATTTATTTTATGTCAGATTTAGAACCTGTTAAGTATGAAGATTATGAAGTAGGACAGTCTGCCTCATTTACTAAGACAATAACTGAAGAAGATGTGATGAAATTTGCTGAAGTGACGGGAGATTATAATCCATTACATGTTAATCCTGAGTTCGCAAAAACTCAAATGTTCGGAAAACAAGTTGCGCATGGAGCTTTAAGTTCTGGGTTAATTTCTGCGGTCTTAGGCACAAAACTGTTTGGACCGGGCATATTATATGGCGGTCAGACAGTTAAATTTGTTAAACCTGTCTTTTTTGGTGATACATTAACTGCTGTTGCTACTGTTAAAGAAAAATTCACTAAAAAGGAAGGAACATTAAAATTCATTATCTGCGATACTATTGTAAAAAATCAAAATGATGAGATAGTTACCTCTGGAGAAGGTACCATTATATTTATGTGAATTTTACTTTATTTTTTCCTATTTTTAAGGAAGACAGGATCATCCTCCAATCACCAATTACTTAGTTAAAAATAAACTTATAACCGTCAAATCATGAATTAAAGGGAATATTTACAATTTAGATTAATATTATAGACTAATCTGGCGTAATGGTAATTTTATTTAAGATTTTTCAGTTATTACCCTAACAAAATAAAGATTGCAGTGAAATATTAAAAAGATACACAAACCCTAAAAGAGTATTAAGTTTTGCAGATAATTCTTTAACATTTTTTAACAAATATAGATAATGCTAAAGTAGTGGTATCATTTGATAACCATTTTGAAGGTATTAATTCGAGATTATATTATTTTTAAGGCTGGGATTCTTTCATGTCGTGAAGAGTTTGCAAAGCCTTGCTATAGGATTCATCTTCCATTGCCCATGCTTTTAGTTTGTCGCAAGGGAAATCATGGCATTCATAGCAAAAATTTAGATTCTTATCTTTAATACAACAATTTCTGATCCAACAATCGTCGCTCCAACAGTTCTCTGCATCTCGACAACCGTTACAATGGAAATCTTCCATCTTTACATTTTCCCATTGCCCTTTAAAAATATTTACTAACTCTTCCGCTATCTCAGGATCATTTGGGGCATTATATATTTTGCATTCGCTACAAACCAATCCACAAACCGCGATTTTTTTATTTTTGCTCATTTTAAGCTTTAAGTAACCAATGAAGAAATATAAATATCAAGAAGTCAAATTAGAATATATTAATAAATTAAATATGAATATTTATTTAAAATGGTTTTTAAGTTTCTAAAATTGAGTTGATTAATATGTCTGATGACATTACAATAAAGGATGGGTATGTATATGGTGGATGGCGTGAACCAGAAAATATTTGGAGACATTTAACAACTTCCATTCATGATGATGGGGTAGCAAAAAAGGTTGGTATGCGAGGGGGAACAATCCCAGGCACAATTCACCTCAGTTTGTTTGCACCTGTGGCGTTAAAGATCTTTGGAGATCGATGGTTTGAAACTGGTTCAGTAAGTATGTATTATACATTTGCTACAACTGATCGAGAAAAAGTTCGGGCTGTTGTTGCTCAACCTCCAGAAGGAGTTAATGATGTTCAAGTAGAAGCAAGAGTAGAAATGCCCGATGGGAAAACAGTAGCAAAAGGAACTGTATCGATAGGAAATCCAAGTGAACCTTCCTATCTTCAAGCTCTAGAACTTAAAAGTAGTGATCCTGAAGAACTTCGTATACTATCTGGTTTTAAAACAGGATATAAATTTGAAGCACGTGATGTATCAATCTCACAGGAAGAAGCAGAAAAAGGACTTGGATCTATTACTGATCATCTTGACTATTATAAAGGTAATTCTCCATGGGGTTGTGGTATTCTCTCTCCAACAGCTATTCACTATCTAATGAGATTAGGGTATGAATTAACATCTACTACGACACTTAATGCAGTGGCATTTTATGGAGCCACAGAGATTCAACATGTGAATGGTCCAGTAAAAGTAGGAATACCATATGAAGTTAGTGGTGAAATGATATGTGTTGGTGCAAGCCCCAAGACGGAGTATTTCTGGTATGATGCTATATTAGAAGAAAAAGAAACGGGTAAAAAAATAGCTAAAATGCGACACTTGAACCGTTATATGAAAGCCTCTTCACCTTTATATTAAACTAACTAATTATTTTTTATTTGTTATTAAATTCTATATAGATAAATTGATAAATCTTAATAAAAAAGAGAGAAAATCAACCTATTTTATGGATTTGATTTTTAGGACTTCTTCTCGTTCTCTTCCTTTTAAATTACGTATTGCATATAGTGTTATTGTAGAGGATACTCCTTTTTTCCTTAAATCTTTGACATAATTTAATACTTTTTCCTTATTTCTCCCGATCATATTATCTTTAAGTGCCCATCCAACTGCTTTTCTCACTAAATCTTCTTTCTCCCAGATTAAATTATCACATAATTCTAAAAGAAAATCTACATATTCACCCTCGGCTCCGATTTTTCTTGTGAATGTAACAACACTAGATCGCTTTTTCCACATATGATTAGAATTATTCCACTTTTTTAATAGTTTTTTAACCTCACTCGGATATTTTCGTAATAAGGGTTGCATAATATGAAGAGAAAATGAATCAGTCGGACCCCAATCAGTTAAATACCCAGAAATTTCATTTAATATTTCAAATTTTTGTGGTTTTAATTCTGCCAAGCTTATTTCAATAAGTTTTAATCCAAAACTAGATTGCGCGATATAATCAACCTTATAAAAATATTTGAGACAAATTTATGCGTTCTTCAAAAGATAATTCTTTAAATTGGGTTAAATATTTCTTAATAATTTTATTAATTTCAGGAACTTTTAGTCCATATGCTTTAAATCCATGTTCTTCATAAACTTTTTGGTTCCAATTTGTATATTCTTCTTTAGATTCGAATTTATTAATAGCTTCTTTTTCCAATTCATGGGTTATGGTATTATAAAGTTGTTTGATAGCCATTATTTTATCTTTTTTTGATTTTTAAATTAAATCTCAATATTCTATACCAAATCTTGCACTTATACCTTTTGAAGAATAATAATGCTTTATCATCCGCATTTCAGTAACTAGATCTGCTGCTTCTTTTATCTTAGGATGCATCTTTGGCCCACCTGTTAAGATGAGTTCAACTTTCTCTGGTTTATTTTTTATAATTTCTAATACAGGTTCAACAGAAATAACATTCATAGATATTGCTACTCCAACTTCATCAAGAATAACAATATCATACTCATCACTCATAATAATTTTTTTAGCAAAATCTAATGCTTTCTGACCCTCTTCAAGGTCAAATTCATTCGGTTCAGCGATAAGTTCAGGGCTACCAAATTGCTTCAATTCAAAATTAGATATCATTTTAATGGCTTCTATTTCTCCATATTTATAATTCCCTTTCATAAACTGAATCATATATACTTTAAAACCGTGTCCAGTAGCGCGTATACCCTGACCGATAGCAGCTGTAGTTTTACCCATGGGCATTACTGTTTAAATTACAGTAGTTTTACCTCGGCCAAAATAAACTTGTACTAATCCTTCTTTTAGTCTTTTTCTAGATGCACTCATCTTAATCTAACCTATTAATTTATTATAATTTGAAATACTCTATTATTTCAATAATTATTAAATTTTCTAAAAATTATAACATACATCAGAGAAATTACATTTATATAATCAAATATAATACTATTTATAGGATCCATCTTATTGAATTCAAAAATTTAATCTATCATATAAGATATCGATAAATCCCTCATTATGTCAAAGGAAATTCAACTATTTTGTCTTGTGAAAGAATTTGTGAAGAAAAAATGATTGATAAAGGAAAATCTGAAGAATATTTATATACAAAAAAACTGATTGAAGAGGGCAAGCATGAGGAGGCTATTCGACTAATTGATACATTTATGGAAAAAGGAGAGCAAACATCTTACGAAATTTTATTATATAACTTTCTAAAATGTAAGATATTATACCAGCAAGGCTTATTTGAAGATCTTTTTACTCTCGCCCAACATACTTATAAAGAGAGTTTGGGATTAGGATATACTCTTTTATCTATTGATGCTTCACTTCGAATGGCTGAAGCCCTAATATGGCTCCACGAACCAACTAAAGCTGAACGGTTAATTAAGCAAGGAAAGGATCTGCTGAAAATTCAAACACAAAGACATTCTTTAGAATACAAAATAAGAGAAGCTAATATTTTTTATATTAAAGGATTGTTTTATGCATGGAACAAAAATGATGCGGATCAGGCTAGAGAGAACCTTGATAAGAGTATTAAATTATTTGAAAGCCTTGAAGAAAAGGCAGGGCTCACTAAATCCCTTATTATAAGTGCGATTGTATTTGGGACTTTAAAATCAGAACATGACCATGCCATAAAGTTATTAGAACAATCGTTAGCGCTTTCTGAAGAATCTAACTATCAACACTCTAATGCTCATAGTCTTATATTATTGGGAGTAAACTATGAGTTTAAGGGCGATTTAGATCGTAGTATTAATCTTTATGAGCAAAGTCTAACCAAGTCTAAAGAACTCAACAATAAGTATTTTTTATCAAGTGTGTTTACCTATATAGGTACTGCGTATATTGAAAAATACGATTTGGGTAAGGCTTTGGAATATGCAAAACAGGGATTAGCTCTTGCTAAGGAAGTAAATCATAAAATGCGAATTGCAGAAAGTATTGGTGTTGTGGCAATGGCATATAGTATCAAAGGAGAAATTGATCAAAGTATTACTCTTTATGAGCAAGCTCTAAAATTCTGTAAGGAAATTGATTATAAATTCGGTATAGCGGTTGCTTTCAACAATCTGTCGGGTTGTTATAGAATTATAGGAGATTTGGAAAGAGCACTCGAGTGTATAGAGTCAAGTATAGCAATTAACAATGAGTTGGGAAATTTATATAATGTAACTCATAATTACGATAATTTAATTGAAATATTAATAGATAAAGGTGAACTTGAACAAGCTCAGACATCTCTTGAACAATTAAAACATATGAAGAATCAAATAAATGATAATTTTACTAATTTGTTATATCTATATGATAAGGCATTACTATTAAAAACCAGCTCTCAAATCGACGATAGAGGCAAATCTGAAGAAATATTAAAACAAATTCTTGCTGATGAGAATGTTAATTATGAACTTACTGTAAAAGTCCTTCTTAATTTATGCGAATTGCTCCACACTGAATTAGGTATTACTAATGACTTAAGCGTGTTAGATGAAATTAATTCATATACTGCCCAACTTTTAGATTTTGCTGAAAAGAGTAATTCTTTTATCTTATTGGCTGAAGTTTATTTTTTAAAAGCTAAATTGGCTTTATTGACTTTAGATATAAAAACTACTCGTCGATTTTTAACCCAAGCTCAACAAATTGCTGAAAGGTTTACCCTTAATCAATTGGCTGCTAAAATTGCACTTGAACACAAAAATTTGCTTGAAAAACGAAGTATGTGGGAAAACCTAAAAAAAAAAGATATATCCTTAACAGAACGGATAAAATTAGCTGGATTAAACACACAAATGAAACAAATACTTCGTGAAAGCACCATATTATCTACCCAAACCACAAAAGAAGAAATAAAAATTCTTAAAGAGCGGAAAAAGTGCCTAGTCTGTAAAGGTGAAGTACTAGGTTACAGCTTTATCTGCCAATGTGATGCTGTCTATTGTCAAAAATGTGCTCAAGCGTTAATTGACCTAGAAAATGTGTGTTGGGTATGTAATAATCCACTCGATATATCAAAACCTAGTAAACCTTACAAGGAAGAAAAAGGAAAAAAAAAAGAGAGAATAAAAAAATCTCTAAAAAGTAAAAGTAAATAAACAAGAATAAAGTAGCATCTAATAACTGAAATCCACCTTTCCAAAGAAAACTTGATTTAATCTTTGGTTTAATCTCTTTCTAATTAGAAATTATTACTATGAGTATAAGATAATGGATAAATAATTGATGAACTGATAAAATTAATTATTTTTGATCTATGGAAGAATGAGAAGATAAACATTTAATAACGATTTAATTCAACTAATGTTTATTGTTAACTATATAAGATGAGTAATTATGTTTTCAACACCTAAAAGAATTGGACGACTTAGTATTAAGAATAGATTTGTAAGATCAGCAACGTATGAGGGAATGGCTACCGAAAAAGGAGAGGTTACCAATAAGCATATTACACTCTATAAAAAATTGGCAGAAGGAGGAGTAGGTTTAATAATAACTGGATATGCATATGTTCAGCAATCTGGAATGGCCTTTGACACACAATTAGGTGCCTATAATGATGAATTAATACATGGTTTAAGTAAAATTGCTGATACTATACATACTTATGGTGATGATTGCAAAATTGCACTCCAATTAGTTCATTGCGGTCGACAGTCGCGCCATTTAAAAAATAGGTTAGCACCATCTGCAATAATGGAGAAATTGACAAAAAACTTACCAAAAGAAATGTCTAAAACTGAAATCTCAGAGACTGTTGAAGCATTTGCTCAAGCTGTTAGAAGAGCAAAAGAAGCCGGATTTGATGCAGTTCAGCTTCATGGAGCGCATGGATACTTAATAAGTGAATTCTTTTCCCCTTATACTAACGAACGAACAGACGAATATGGAGGTACTATTGATAATAGAACAAGATTTGTGGAAGAAATATACAAAAGGAGCATAGAATTAGTCGGTGAAGATTTTCCAATTTTAATAAAAATGAATGGTGCTGATTTCTTAGAGGGAGGATTAACTATCGAAGATTCCTCTAAGATTGCTAAAAAATTAGCTATAATGGGGTTTAAGGCAATTGAAGTGAGCAGTGGTATGTGGGAGGTCGTTCTACGCAAAAAAAAGGATTTAGGCTGGAAACCCACTTTTATTCCTGAAAGTCGCATACTAATTGGATCAGTTAATGATCCCGCATATAATGTACCATTTGCTAAAGAAATTAAAAATGTGATAGATATTCCTGTTATAGTAGTGGGAGGAATTAATTCACTTGATCTTGTTGAACTAATACTGGAAGAAAAGAGTGCTGATTTTATTGCATTTTCAAGACCTTTAATTCGAGAACCAGATTTACCAAAAAGATGGTTAGAAGGTATTGGAGATCGAAACGTGGAATGTGAATTCTGTAATAGTTGTTTATCTAGTCTTGTGAGCACTGGACTCCGTTGTGTTAAAAAGGATCGAAAATGATTTTATTATAATATATCTTTGAGATATAGGTAATTCAGATGGGTAAATGGGAAGTTTTAGAAAAAAGTTTGAATAATTATCTAAGATTATCTACTTTTCCAGTTGCTGTTAAATTAATAGAAGACTTAAAAGATCTTGAAAAAATAAAATTCTTAAAAAAACCTGAAAGTAAACTCGCGATATGCCAACTTTTTAGTTATGCGAGATATTATGGGTGGACTATGGGTTGTTCTAAAGAAGACAATCTATGTCCACTTGCTGAAATTTCTCTAGGATTTGAAGAATCTTCCCGTCTATTCGAAGAAGGTGCATTTTTTATTGGAAGATATAATGAGACTAAGGAAGCAGCCAAGAAAACAACAGCGACTATGCCTAAAATTTCATTTGGAAAGTATAATGGTATTGTCTCAGGAGCATTGGGTCGAGTAGATTTTGATCCTGACTTAATTATTATTTGGGGAAATTCTGCACAAATCATGAGAATCATTCAGGGATACTTATGGAAAAGAGGTGGCAGAGTTTCGATGTCTACATTTTGCGATGGTGTGTGTGCAGACACCATTTCAAATGCAATATTAACAGGCGATCTACAAATTGCTTTTCCTTGTCTTGGCGATCGTCGATTTGGAATGGCATTAGATACAGATTTAATAGCATCGATACCGATGGGTTTGGTGAATGAAATTTTAGAGGGATTGGAGAAGACTCATAAGGCTGGAACCCGATATCCAATACCATATCAAATTTCTACACCTGAATACTTTTTAAAACTGAAAAAACAATTAGATAAAGTCAAAAAGAATTAATTCTTCATATCAGATATAATTTAATTAGAAATTTGGGAATAGAAAATTTTTTACAAAATAATGTTACTCTATTTTAGTTGATATTGATAATATAAAAAACATGACTATAATTGAAACAGGGATATATGATGGAATCAGGAAGATTTCTGATCCTTAGATAACTTTTTTCCAAGATAAAAGAAAATAAAAATTTGTAATAATTAAAAAAATCACTATTGAGATTTCATATCTTTAGCTATTTTAAGGAATTTATCTAAATTTTTTCTAATTTCTATTTTGTTAAATTTTCCAACACTAGTTCTCGGTATTTCATCAACAATGGCTACGAGTTTAGGAAGCATCCATTTTGTTATCTTACCTTTATCAATGCCTTCTGCTTTGAGAAAATCAATTAAATCTTGTTCATTTTTATCAGAACCAGGAACAAGTTTCACTATAGCCATCGCTTTTTGTTCCCATATTTCATCTGGAACTCCTACAACTGTAGCCTCGAGCACGAAATCTGCCATAGCAGCCAGATTTTCAAGTAGTACAGTAGGAACCATTTCTGATCCGCTCCTAATGATATCCGACATCCTATCTGCAATGATTATAAAATCATCCTCATCAATTTTTGCCATATCCCCCGTATGAAACCATCCATCATACCATACCTCAGCAGTTTTTTCAGGATTTTTGTAGTATTTTTCCATTACCCATGGACCACGAATCACTATCTCTCCAATAGTACTATTATCATGAGGAATTGGTTTTCTGTTTTCATCTACAACTTCTATATCAAGTCCTGGATAAGGTAAGCCTGTTTTTACTCTTACCTCATCTAATTTCTCTTTAGGCCAATCTCTCATATACTTTTTTATGAATGCTCCAATTGTTGTAGGAGCAGTTTCAGTCATTCCATATCCTGAACTTGCTGTAAATCCGGGTATTTTTTTCTCGATTTTAGTTTTTAATCCTAATGGTAGAGCTCCGCCACCTACACTAACACTGGCAAGACTACTTAAATCATATTTATCTAGATCTTTGTATTCGAGAAGTAAAGCTAATATAGTTGGAACCACTCCTACTGAGGTTACTTTCTCCGTTTGAACAAGTTCGCAGAAACCTTCAACTGTGAAAGTACCTGGTAGCACAATTCTTAATCCCATAAAAACGTAGAAGTATGGTGCTCCCCACCCATGAATATGAAATAAAGGTGTAATTATCATAGGAATCGCATTTTCTCCTAGATAAACACGTGAAGGATCGTTTCTGAAAACGCCATAAGCTAACACGTGTATACACAGCAAATAAATAGCTCTATGAGTGAACATTGCTCCTTTTGGGAGTCCTGTTGTTCCAGTAGTATAACAAAGTGTAGCATAATTATCCTCACTCAAATGAGGCCATTCATAATCATCAGATTCACCTTTAAGTAACTCTTCATACTCATAGAGATTTTCTATCTTAGTATCAGGCAATCCTGGTTTATCAGACATATAAATGAACATTTTTATAGTGTCTTTTATCTTATCATAGATACCCTCAACGAGGGGAAGAAGCAAATCATCAAAAAATAATATTTTATCCTCCGCATGGTTTATTGTAAAAACGATATGATCTGGTGAAAGCCTTACATTAATTGGATGTAGCATAGCCCCACTACAGGGTGCCGCATAGTAAATCTCCAAATGTCTATGGGTGTTAAGTGCCATAGTTGCGACTCTATCTCCAGGTTTTCCTGGTTCCCCAGGATTAATTTTTAAAGTTTTTAAAGCATTTGCCAGACGGCATGTACGTTTATACCATTCAATCCAAGTAAACCTAAAGTATTCACCAGTAACATGATTTCTATAAACAACACCAATCTCATTTGGATAAATCCTTACTGGCCTTTTCATAAAAGTGGTAAGGAGGAGTGGATAATGAGAGCTATATTCGGGAAAAGTTCTGTTTGCCAAATTTATTCACCAATTTTTAATTTTTTAGTCTTTATTTTATTATGTATAATCTCAAGATTTATGATTTAGATCATAAAATCATCATTATTTTTAATTTAATCGTTATAACTAAAATACTTTAATTAAATGATTACATTCTCAAATCTTTAATATTTTCAAAAAAAAAAAGGATAATTATATTTTAAATCATAGAATGGAATTTAGAGATTTTCTAGACTATTCTTGAACTTGAGTAATGGGTTTATCACTTTTCATATCCTTAGCTATTGCTAGAAACTTATCTATATTTTTTCTAATTTCTATTTTATCAAATTTCCCTACACTAGTTCTCGGTATCGCATTAGTAATTGCTACAAGTTTAGGAAGCATCCATTTGGTGATTTTTCCCTTATCCACACCTTCAGTCTTGAGAAAATCAATTAAATCTTGTTCATTCTTATCAGAACCAGGAACAAGTTTTACTATAGCCATCGCTTTTTGCCCCCATACTTCATCTGGAACTCCCACAACAGTTGCTTCAAGCACAAAATCTGCCATTGCAGCTAAATTTTCGAGGAGTACAGTAGGAACCATTTCTGATCCGCTCCTAATGATATCTGACATCCTATCTACAATAATTATATAATCTTCTTCATCAATTTTAGCTACATCCCCTGTATGAAACCATCCATCATACCATACCTCAGCAGTCTTTTCAGGATTTTTATAGTATTTCTCCATTACCCAGGGACCACGAATCACTATCTCTCCAATAGTACTATTATCATGAGGAATTGGTTTTCCTTTTTCATCTACAACTTCTATATCAAGTCCTAGAAGAGGTAGACCCGTTTTTACTCTTACTTCATCTAATTTCTCTTTAGGCCAATCTGTCATATATTTTTTTATGAAAGCCGCAATAGTCGTAGGAGCTGTCTCAGTCATTCCATACCCCGAACCTGCTGTAATTTGTGGAAACTTTTTCTCGATCTTAGTCTTTAGTCCTAATGGTAAAGATCCCCCACCTACACCAACCATAGCAAGACTACTTAAATCATATTTGTCGATGTCTTTGTACTCAAGCAGCATAGCTAATATAGTTGGAACCACTCCTACTGAAGTTACCTTCTCTGTTTGAACGAGTTCACAGAAACCTTCAACTGTAAATGTTCCTGGTAATACAATGCGTAGTGCCATGAAAACAGAAGTGAAAGGTGCTCCCCAAGCATGAATATGATATAGGGGTGTAAGCATCATAGGAATCGCATTTTCTCCTAGATAAACCCGTGTTGGACTGTTGCTGAAAACGCCATAAGCTAGGGAGTGTATAATCAATAAATAAATAGCTCTATGAGTGAACATAGCCCCTTTTGGAAGACCGGTAGTAGCTGTTGTATAACATAAAGTTGCATAATTATCTTCACTCAAATGAGGCCATTCATATTCATCAGATTCCGCTTTAATC
>JBHLOC010000009.1:0-109866 GCA_048940925.1 Promethearchaeota archaeon
TGGGATTAAAATTAGTCTTTCTCCTTCTTTCTTCTCAACAATAAATGATTGTTCATTAACCAGTTCATCAGAAGATTTAGCTGCAAAAATTTCAACTGGTTCTAATTGAGGAGTTGCATATTCTTCATAACCATACCTCTCAGCAACATCTCTTATTGTATCAATTATCCAATTAACCTCACGTAAATCAGAAGGGTAATAATCATCCAAACCTCTTAGTGGTTCTTTTGAAAATTTCTTGGACATCAAATCACATATATTCTGTATAACGATTATTACATTTTAAAAAAGAATTTTAACAAATATTTTTTTCGATCTTTTTATCTTATTAATCTATTTTTATTCAAAATACTCATAATATTTCTCTAAAGGTAGTTTTTCATTTTCAATAGGATCTTTGAAAGGCATCTTCACTAAATTCAATTTATTAAATCTTTTAATTAAGTTATATTTTATATTCATAACAGTAAATATACGATATTAATAAAATTTTAATTCTACATTAAGTTTAATTACAATTTTATTTTATATTCTCTAAGACTATTCAATCTCTCAAAGAGTTGTCATTATTGGAAGAAAATTGGAAAGATAAAGTTTCCACACCTGCTCTTGTTGTAGACTACAACCTTATGAAGAAAAACATTGAAACAATGGCAAAATTTGCTAAAGCAAATAATGTTAATCTAAGACCTCATGTTAAAACACATAAGTGTCCTAAAATTGGTAAGATGCAACTAGAAGCGGGGGCGAGTGGGATCTGTGTTGCAAGAGTTGGTGAAGCTGAAATCTTTGCTGAACATGGATTTGATAATATCTTAATTGCCAATGAAGTAATTGATTTAAATCAAATTAAAAGGTTAGTTGAATTAAATAAAAATTCTCTTGTTAGAGTATGTGTTGATTCAGAGAAAAATATCAAAGATTTAAATAAAATTGCCTCTAAGGAAGGAATAAATTTAGAAGTATTACTTGAAGTAGATGTTGGTCTGGGAAGAAATGGTGTCGAACCAGGAAAACCTGCCTTATATTTCGCTAATTTAATTAAAGATAGAAAAAATTTGAAATTAGTTGGTCTTCAAGGATATGAGGGTCATTTAACTGCTGTGATTGATCCTGAACTCCGGAAAAAAAAAACCGAAGAATGCATGAAATCATTGGTAGAAACAAGAGATTATCTAAATAATAATGGATTTGAAATTACTTATTTAACTGCAAGTAACACTGTGACTTACAGATTCTCAGCAAAATATGAAGGGATTACTGAACTTCAACCTGGTACTTATATATTCAATGATGAGCATTATCACCGAGTTTCTCCTGAATATGATATAGCTGTTAGTGTTTTAAGTACTGTTACTAATAATCCTGGAAGGAGAGTATATACTATTGATGCTGGATTAAAAGCAGCAACAAATGATAACGGAAATCCAGTCTTCAAAAAATATCCAAAAAGTAAGATCAAAGTTATGACTGAAGAACACTCAATCATTAGAACAGGTCCAAGGGATCAGTTTGAAATTGGTCAAAAAATAGAACTATTTCCGAGTCATATTTGTACTACTGTTAATTTATATGATTTTTTTACTATAATTAAAGATGACAAATTCATTGGAAGGTGGGATATTCTTGCAAGAGGTAAAAATTATTAATAAAAAGAGGTGAATAATTAATTATGGTTAATATTCAGAAGGTTTTTCCAGAAAATGTTACCGTAGCAGGCCCATATACTCCTGCTATAAAAGCTGGAAACCTACTTTTTGTATCAGGTCAAGGACCAGCCCGAGGTACAACAGAAATAAAAGAACAAACTCAAACAGCACTCGAAAATATAAAAAAAATAGTAGAAGCTGCAGGAGGTAATGTTTCAAATATTGTAAAAACGACTATTTTTTTGAAGAATATCAACGATTTTGGAAAAATGAATATGATCTATAAAAAATTTTTTGAGGAAAATGGTGTAATTGAAAATTTTCCAGCTAGGTCTACTGTGGAAGTCTCGAATTTTCCTGGGACTGGAATGTTAATAGAAATAGATGCCATCGCAGTTCTTTAATAAAAATCTAATTTTTTTAAGGTCAAGGGTACCACTATTGTCTCTAGTACAAACTAAATAAAAATGTAGTTCTTGCATCAATATTATTTTATATTTTTTATTGTGTGATAAAATAAGATTTTAATTATTAAGCATAATTTACATTTTATAATCTCACCAAATTTAAGGAGAGCTTTATTTGTCAAGTGAAAAAATTTTTGAAGAAATGGCAAATTCTATTGTTAATTTAGACGAAGATAAAGCAGTTAACTTAGCAAAAAAAGCAATAAATGAGAAAAAGGACCTTCTAAAAGTCATTGAACAAGGATATGCTGCAGGGATTAGAAAGGTTGGAGAATTATGGGAAGAAGGCGAATTTTTCTTACCGGAATTAATACGAGGAGCACAAATTATGCAGAATTGTTTGGATTTAATAATTCCTCATCTTCAAAGTGGGAGAGATCAATTATCGCTTGGTAAAGTAATAGTAGCAACAATAGAAGGAGATATACATTCAATTGGAAAAACAATTGTTGGTACAATGCTTAGAGCATATGGATTTGAAGTTTTTGATTTAGGGGCTGATGTTCCTGCTGAAAAAATAATTGATGAAGCGATTAAAAAAAATGTAGATGTAATTGGAATTTCAGCGCTTTTAACAACTACTATGATTGGTCAGAAAAAAATTATTGATAATTTAAAAGAAAGAAACTTGATTGATAAATTTAAAGTTATTCTTGGGGGTGCACCTGTTACTAAATCTTGGGTTGAAGAATGTGGTGCAGATGGTTTTGCTGAAAATGCTGTAGAAGCAGTAAAATTAGTAAAAACTTTACTAGGGAAATAAAATTGAGATATGGAGGGAAGATATAAGTTTGGCATTTCAAGATTGGTTGAATGATGATTCTAAAACTATCCTATTTGATGGTGCGTTCGGGACAATGTTAATCAAAAAAGAACTATTAGAGCCAGGAAAAATTCCTGATTTATTAAATATTGAAAAACCAGATTCTATTAGTGAAATTCATAAGTCTTATTATGATGCTGGTGCTGATATGTGCCAAACTAATACGTTTGGTGCAACACCATTAAGTCTAAGGCGTCATAACCTTGAAGATAGAATTGTTGAGATTAATAAGAAGGCATTAGAGAATATTAAAAGGGTTTGCCCTTCTGAAAGTTTAATAGTTGGTGATATTGGGCCCAGTGGGGAATTTAGACCACCTGTAGGGAACGCTACTAATGAGGATTGGCGTTTAAACTTTACTACTCAAGCTAAATTATTAGAAAATGGTGTTGATTTATGGCATATTGAAACGATTTCTGATATTGAAGAAATGTTAGCAGCAGTAAGAGCAATAAAAGAGATTTCTAAAAAACCTATTATTGCTTCAATAACCTATAAAAAGACAAAAAGAGGATTTTTTACAATAATGGGTGATTCATTAGAGAAATGTATTAGAATATTGGAGAATGAAAATGTAGATGTTATTGGTGCAAATTGCACTATAGGCTCAAATGATATGTTGGAATTATTAAAACAGGCCATTCAATTAACAAATAAGCCCATCTCAGTAAAACCAAATGCCGGAAAACCGAGATTAGAAGGTTTTACAACTTTTTATGATCAACCCATAGAAGATTTTGTTAAAGATATTTATGAAATGATAAAGCTAGGCGCGAAAATTGTCGGGGGTTGTTGTGGTACATCCCCTAAAACCATAAGAGAGATTCGCAAAATAATAGATTCACTTTAGAGGGGGATATTTATATGCCTATAATTAGACCAAAAATTCAAATATTAGATACTCAGCATAAGAAATTAATTCTAGAAGAAGCTAAGTCGATATTAGAAACTCAAGGTATTTTTATTGAGAATCAAGAAGCACTTGATATGTTTAATCAACATGGGTTAAATCACAAAGATTTTCGTTATTATATTCCATCTGATCTTGTAGAGAAATGTTTAGATTCAGTTCCAAATAAAATCACTCTTTTTGATCGGGATGGCAATGAACATATTACGCTAGAAGAAGATCAAGTTCATTTTGATCCTGGGTCTGCAGCTATTTTCATACTTGATGAGAACACTGGAGAAATAAGAGAGGGTTTGTCAAAAGATTATATTCAATTTTCTAAGATAGTAGAACAATTAAAGTATATAGAAGCTCAAAGTACAGCATTGATATATCAAGATGTGCCAAAGGATGCTCAAGATTGGCATAGATTATATTTAGCATTATCAAATTGTTATAAACCAATAGTCACAGGGACATTCCGTAAGGAAAGCTTCTCAATTATGCGTGAAATCCTTCTAACTTGCAGGAATTCCGAAGACGATCTTACTCAAAAACCCTTAGCAATTTTTGATGCCTGTCCCAGTCCACCTTTAAAATGGTCAGATCTGACAACTCAGTCCTTAATAGATGCTGCTAGAAGTATGATCCCCTCGGAATTTGTATCAATGCCTTTAGCTGGAGCAAATGCTCCAATAACATTAATTGGATCAGTTACTCAGCACTGTGCTGAATGTCTTGCGGGAGTTGTTATTGTTCAATTGACAAACCGAGGTGCTCCGTTAATTTGGGGGGGTTCTCCAGCAGTATTTGATATGAAACAAGGAACCACACCAATGGGCGCAATAGAAACAATGATGATTAATCTTGGTAATATTGAGATGGGAAAATTTCTGAATTTACCTACCCACGCATATATGTCTTTAAGTGATTCTAAAGTCCCTGATAGTCAAGCTGGTTTTGAGGCGGGAATGGGTGCATTATTAGCTGGTTTAGGTGGAATTAATATGGTTTCAGGTCCGGGTATGCTTGACTTTGAATCAACTCAAAGTATTGAAAAACTAATAATTGATAATGAGATAATAGGGATGGTTAAAAGACTTTTAGAGGGTATTGAGGATTATGGAACGCCATATGCTTCAGAAATTTTGAAGGATTATGATGATAAGGAAGAATTATTATCCCATTCTTCTACTCTAAAATATTTTAGAAAAGAATTATTCTTTCCGAGTGATATTATAGATAGAATGACTCGAGATTCTTGGAAAGCCTTAGGTTCAAAATCTGCTAGAAAAAGAGCAAAAGAATTAGCTTCAAAAATGTTAAAAAAATCCCCTATAAAGCCTATTGATACATTACTTCAAAAAGAATTGGATAAGATCGCTAGAAGTCATTTAATGTAGTTTTTGTTATTTTATCTCCTTATTAAATATTACTTTATAATATTAGAGATATTGAGCAAGACTATTGTAGAAAAGATTTTATCATAACATAGTCGTGCAGAATTAATGTAATTATCTTTTAATTTTAGCTAAATAAGCACCATACTCGTCCTTGTGGAGAATCTCACACATCCAATCTAAATTATTAGCAAGATTATTTAATGTTTGAGGATCAATATGCAACCATTGAAATTTTTCTCCTAATACATCTCCAAATTTTATCTGTAGTCTGATTTCTCCAAGGTAATGTCCTTTTTTAACGTTTTCTTCTTGGTAAGCCAGATGAACTTGATTTGTTGTCATTCGGATATCAATTGAATCGAATAATATAATTCCAGCTGGGTTTAATATTTTTTTACAATAATTGAGGAATTTCGAAAGCCCAGACAAATTCTCTACAAATCCTATTGATCTACCCATAAGAAGAATAGTATCAAATGTTTTATTTTTTAATTCATAAACAGTAGAGCATTTTACGTTTTTTACTCCTCTTTTCCTCATAATTTCACAAGCATAAGGAGAAATATCAATTGCTAACACTTCCAATCCTTGCTTTTGAAGAACTAGGCTATGTGGACCAACACCGGCTCCGATATCCAATACACTTCCATGACATAATGCGAGTGCTTGTTTTTCGATTGATGGGAAGGTATTTTCACTTCTGAAATTAAAAAGGAGTGAAACTTCCTCTTCTAATCCATCATCGCGATAAAAAACAATTTTTGTATCTTTATTTCCTTCATAGAATTCTTTAAGTGCTAAACCAAAAGGTTCCATTGCTTTCCAATACATTAGATAATTATTTTTATCATAAATTTTAAATTTTTTTAGTATACGTTTTTGTCTTTTTTAAATTCATTGCGAAATTAGAGAAAATCCTAAAATGCTATTGACTGAAATTTATAATTGTTAGAGTATTTACTTAAATTAATCGAATACTAAGTAAGTTGATTGATTATTCCCAAACTAATAGAAAATAAGGAAAAGAAATTTTCACTTTTTTTAAATAAGAACAGATGTGGAGGATGTTATGCTTGTGTCGCAATTTGTCCCACAGGTATTTTAGAGATTAGTGATGAACTAAATTATAGAATAGCTTATATCCCTAAAGTAAAGGAAGGAAAGGAAAAATATTGTGTAGGATGCCGCAGATGTGAATATTGTTGTCCAGATTGGTGTATTTATGTTCTGGATGAGGAAGAAATACAAACAGAAAAAGCTAAAACATGATAAGGGGAGAGAAAAAAAAGTGAATATAAAGAATAGTAAAAGATATTTACCAGAAGGTAAATATGTTATGATGGGAAATGTTGCAATGTCGGAGGGAGCATTAGCAGCGGGTCTGAATTTTTTTGGTGGTTATCCAATCACACCATCAACTGAAGTCATAGAACATCTTGCTAAAAGATTACCAGAAGTTGGGGGGTGTTCTATGCAAATGGAAGATGAACTGGCATCAATAAATGCTGTCATTGGTGCTTCTTTTGCTGGTGCAAAAGCTATGACTGCTACATCTGGACCAGGTCTCTCTTTAATGGTTGAAACAATTTCAATGGCTGCAAATCTTGAGATTCCTTTTGTATTATGTGATGTTCAACGAGTTGGTCCAGGTAGTCATGGACCTGTAACCCAACCTCACCATAATGATTTAGGGTTGATACGGTTTGCTGGTCATGGGGAATTTCAAGTTATCGCATTAGCACCAATGACCTGTCAAGAACTTTTTGACTTAACAATAAAAGCTTTTAATTTTGCTGAAACTTATCGATGTCCTGTATTTATTCTCTCTGATGCTTATTTAGGACATCTTCATGAGGCTGTTTATATTCCACCAAAAGAAGAAATAATGGGGAAAGTTATTAAGCGTGAATTACCTCAAGATCATTCTAATAAATTCTCTTTTATGGATGCTAATTCTGGTGAATATATCATCCCCAAACCTCCAATAATCGGCACAGATTATTTCCCACTTACATCTCTTCAATTGCCTCATAACAATCAAGGTTTTCCAATGTCAAATGCGTTAGAGTTTATGAAAGTACTGATTGAAAAGGTAAAATCTAATATAGATAAAATTTCTATAACTGAGGAATATAAATTAGACGATGCAGATATAATTGTCATTGCATATGGTTTACCTGTTAGGACTAGTTATCGTGCAGTTGATATAGCTAGAAAAGAAGGTATAAAGGTTGGAATTTTTAGACTAATAACAGTATGGCCATTTCCTGATGATAAAGTAAAGAAGGCGGTTAAAGATGCCAAAGCGATTATTATACCTGAATTAAACTATACAGGATTTATCGCAGAACAAGTTGAAAGAGTTAAGAAACTTGAAACACCAATATTCAAAATTCCTAAAGTTGGTGTGTTTCATCATCCAGATGATATATTAAAAATTATTAGGGAGGTCTCAAAATAATGTCAGGTTTAGGTCCTCGTTACCCATCAGAGAAACCAGATCATCCATATGTCCAATTTTCATTTGGAGGATTTCTTTCTGGTAATTATAATTCACTTTTTTGTGCAGGTTGCGGATATGGAATAATAGGGCATCTTTTTACCCGTGTATTTGAGGATGAAAAAATAGATCCTAAATTATACCCATTAATTATAGGAATTGGTTGTTATACTCAACTAGTAACATTAGTACATCACGCTTCTCAAAAAATCTTTGCTCTCCATGGTCGAGCACCAGCATTAGCAACAGGTATAAAAATGGCTAACTTCAAATTAAAACCAATCATTTTTTCGGGTGATGGAGATTGTTTAGGAATTGGTGGAAATCATTTTATTCATATGTGCCGTAGAAACCTCGATTGCGTAATATTAATTTTTAATAACAGTATATATGGCATGACAGGAGGACAAGGTGCTCCAACTACATTATATGGAGCAGAAAGTACAACTACACCCTATAAGATGTTTGAGAATAGAAGTGATGCTGTAAAACTAGCTTTAGCTGCAGGAGCGTCGTATATTGCAAGGATTACAGTTGCACATCCACGAACTCTTATGAAATATTTTAGAAAAGCTTTAAAACATAAAGGTACTTCTGTAATTGAAGTGGTAACTCCGTGTGTAACATATTTTGGGAGGAGAAATTTGAATACTTTAGGTGCTGAAAATAGAGAATTAGAGGGTGAAAAAATGGACAATACCCTTAAAATGCTTGATTGGATAAGAAGAAATAGCGTTCGTATAAATCAAGCGAAATTCATGACTGAAGAGGAATTGTTTAATAAATATATTATTGGTGAATTTAGATACGATAAAGACAAGCCAGAATATTCAGAAGAATACAAGAAAATCCAAAAGGTTGCTATGGAGGAAAGGTAAAAATGAATCGATATGAAATTCGAATTTCTGGATTTGGCGGACAAGGCGTGATTACGTTGAGCAAAATGATAATCACAGCAAGTTCACTGTTTGAAAATTTAGCAGCAACCCAAACCGAAGCGTATAGCGCGTCAGCGAGAGGAGGAACCTGTTGGGCTGAAGTAGTGGTAGATTTAGATAAGGATGTTAAGACTATTGATTACCCTAAGGCATTAAGTCCTTATGATTTTTTAATTGTACTTTCAGAAGAATCTGCTAATCGTATAAGTCCTGATAATATAAAGAAAGAATCCGATACAGGATTTTTAATTTGGGATCCTTCAACTATAAAAAAATTTAGAGCAGCAAAAAGATTTGAAAAAGGATTTAGCCTACCTGTTCAAAAATTAGCAGTTGAAAATTTTGGAAATATTGTCTTTGGAAATTCAATCTTATTTGGAGCATTTACTGTACTTTCAGGAATTATTTCAGAAGAATCTGCTATTGAAACATTAAAGCGATTTGTTCCCAGATCTACATTAGATAAGAATCTAGAAGCTTTTGAACTTGGAAAGAAGGAAGCACAAGATTTCCAAAAACAAATATTGGAGGGAAAATAAAGATTATGTATATTGACAAAGTGCAAAAAGGTTGGCAAGAGTTAGATTCTGAGATAATAAAGGCGGGTAAATGTGTATATTGTGGAGCTTGTGGGGCATTTTGTGCAAATATTAAATTTGATTTTGAAAAAGAAATACCAATTGAAGATGGATCTTGTAAAGATGTGAATTCATGCCGAGATGGTTTTGGTTTATGTTATAATATTTGCCCTAAAACAGGAATCGATCAAATTCCTTTATCATTATTGGATAAATGGGTGTTTGGAAAAGAGTATAACAAAATATTAGGACATTACATAGATATTGTATCAGTTCGACTTTCAAGCAAGGCTAAAGAATTATTACCTATAGAAGCAGGTCCAATAACAGCTCTTTTGACTATAGCAATGGATGCTGGTTTAATTGATTGTTCGATAGTTACTACTAAAGATGAAAATTTTAGACCATTTCCTATAATAGCAACTAATAATAATGAATTATTTAAGAGTATAGGATATAAACCTAGCCAAAGTCCAACACTTTCTTTAGTTGGAGATGCTATAAATAAAGAGTATACTGATATTGCTATAGTTGGAACACCTTGTCAAATTCAAGCACTAAGGAAAATGCAGAATCATCCTCGATTTGATTTTGAAGTATTTGATCTAGTTACTCTTGCTATTGGAACATTCTGTTTTGGAACTTATTATAATCAGTTGTTATCTGAATGTTTTAAGAAATACAAGGTGAAGTTGAATGAGATCTCCAAAATTAGCACTGATAAAGACCAATTTAAAATGAAAATTATCGCAAATAACAATCTTAAAGAAATTCCACTCAATTTTATTTATGATAACGCGATAAGAAATGCTTGTTTTTCATGTTCAGATTATACAGCATCCTTTGCAGATATTTCTGTTGGAAATGTAGGTAGCGAAGAAGGATGGAGGACATTTATAATCAGAACAGAAAAAGGTAAAAAAATCTATGAGTTGGCACTTAAGAAGGGAATTCTAGAGCAAAAGAAATTAACAAAAGATAATGAAGAATTAGTACTAGATATTACTCGATATAAAACTGATATAGTTAAAATCGAATCAATAGTTAACTATTCCCCTGAGATTAAAAGTTTTATTATTAGAAGCGAAAGAATCGCTAAGAGTTATAGACCTGGAATGTTCATCATTCTATGGCTTCCAGATATAGATTTCTTACCTATGTCTATATCAGATATAAAAGGGAGTTTAATTGAGATAACAGTCCAAAAAATTGGAGAGGGAACAGCTAAGTTATTTGACTTGAAAGAAGGAGACACTATAGGAATCAGAGGACCTTTTGGAAACACTTGGAATTATGAAGATGCCTTTAATATACTTATAGTTGGTGGGGGCATGGGAATAGCAGGGTTGACTTCATTAATAGAACCTTTAAAGAAAAATAAAAAGAATGTTATTGTCACTATTGGTGCTAAAGATGAATCTTCTTTAATTTTTGCTGATCGATTAATAGACATGATTCCAAGTACCATTTGTTCAACTGATGATGGATCAGTAGGTAAAAAATGTTATGTTACTGAGACACTTGAAGAAATTCTTGAAAGCAATAATATCGATTTAATTATTACATGTGGTCCTGAAATAATGATGAAAAAAATACTAGACATAGCTGAATCCAAAAATATTGAAATACAGGCATCCTTAGAAAGGAAAATGAAATGTGGTCTTGGATTGTGTGGCTCTTGTTGTGTAGGATCAATTAATGATATTAGTGTATGTAAGGATGGACCAATATTTGATTTAAAAACTTTAAAGTCAATTCCTCAATTTGGCACATATAAAAAGAATTTTAAATAATTAATTCCTATTTTTCTGAGATTAAGAGTAAGATTTGAGCAATAATAGAGATTTTAGATATGAAATATTGCATAAATTGTGGAGAAAAAATTGAAGTTGATGCGGATTTCTGTACCAAATGTGGTCATAAACAACCTAACTTGGGAATAATATTAGCCCAAGATCCGCATTCACAATTTACTGAACAAGAACAAGTAGGAAAGAAAAAAAAGAAATATTCCAAGGAAGAAATAATTGATGCTATAGGTTGTATTATTATTATTGCTGGAATTGTTGTTTTGATTTTTCTTTATGCTTTTTTTAAGGAATGGATTGCCTTTTTATGGCCTATTATCCTAGCTATTATAGTGATTAGCTGTGTTATTAGATTATTAGGGGCAGGAATTGTTGAATTAATCCAAAGAAGGAAAGATAGGAAACATAGCCAAAAATAGGTTTAAAGAAGAAAAATTTGAAGGAATAAATTTCATAATATTGATTCGGTATTTGCTTACTCAAATATTTACCTCATTCTCTTTTACTCAAACTTTTTACACCGAAATATAATAATGGAATAGCTATTGAGAGAGAAACTAGCAAAAGAGGTGTTAAGTATAGAAATTTGGCTATTATAGGTGTTGAAGGTCTCGGAAAAAGCAGTATTATAAGAATAAAGATAGATTGGAAAGGAACCATTTGAAGAACCATAAGCATAAGAATATTTGTGGTCATAATTCGACCTTTTTCTTCAAATGAGGGGTTAAAACATTGAATCCCAATAGATTGAGAAATTACAATCTCACAATTCAATACAAAAAAACAAAAGAAAAAAAGTGTAGTAAAAAAATCAAACTTCATAAATAAAGCAAAAAAAAAAGTTAAGCCTATAGTTATAAGGATATTAAAAATAAGCATAGATATCAAATATGAATAAACAAGTGCTGAAATATTTCGTGGTGATCTTTTATATACCCATAATAAGTCTTTATTCCCCACAAAAATGTAGCTTCCAAAAAGCATTCCATAAAGCATACCACCTATATAAATCAAAATTACTACTATTAATGATTCACCAATAAATCCTATTTCTGTACCAAACGTTAATGGAAATAATACACCCAATATTCCTACTATACTCGTTGTATATACTATTTTCATAATATTCTCCCTTCTCCTTAAAAATTCTTTCAGCTGAGCATTTATTAACCCTTCCCATTTATGACCAGATAATTTTCGAATAATTAGGTAGAATTTGTTTTCTTTCTCTATAACAGAAGTAATTCTTTCTATCCCTCCCTCAACAGTGAAAAAGTTCTCCGCTTTTTTAAAAGAAAGGTACAATATTCCTAAAGGCACTATAATACATAAAGAAATACTCCACCAAATGTCTAAAATATAACCACTTATTAAGATCGGATCAATGACGTACAATATGATATTGGTAAACCATAGAGAGGGGTAAAACATCACCCAGTTTCTTAACTTAGGATTGTCCATTAAAAACTTAAAAAGAAATTGTAGGGAATAAACCATCACAACCATAATAATTGCAAGAATAAATAGTATAACTTTACCCCAATCTCTTGCTCTTTCGCTTTTAGCTATTTTATGTTCTATCCATGATGCTAAAATTGAACCTAATAAAGTAGCAAACATGATAAGTATTGTTATGCATACATATATCACGATATATTGAATAAAATTTAAATTAATAATTGGATTAAGCATTCCAATAATTATTGGCGCTATAAGTAAAACCCCCAAAAAATATATAGGAACTTTGCCAATAAATTCACCAATGAAGATATCCCCTGGGGTTGCTGGGGAAGCTAATATAATTTCTTTAAATCCAATCTCAGTCTTTCTATATATACTATTTAATGGATAAATAACTATGGTCAGGAAGACAGCCATCATTCCATATTCAATAATAAGAGCTACAGCAAATAAAATATCAGGATTTTGGGCTGCTACTGTTGGCATGAATAAATCAAATAGCAGGGGGGCAAGAAGAAATGCCCATAGTATAAAAAATGAATATAAAAGGATAAAAAATAATATTCTATGGTTTCGAAATCGGTTTGTTCTGAGTCTAAGCTCATTCTTGGCTATTATTTTCCATAGAGACATTTTTAATTTTGATTTTTTTTTTTTAATATTTAAGAATTTTTTTTATCTATTTTCTCAAGTTTTTTAATATGATATTATTCTGATTTTATTAGATCACTGGTTATGATTTTTTTGGAACTGTTTGGCATCAATATTATTCATGATATATAATTTAATTTAATCTTTATGAAGTTAAAAAAAATAATTATTAAAATAATCAAGATTAAAAAAGTTATTTCTTATTCAATTCTTTTAAGTCTTTTAAACCCGAAAATAAATATTGGAATAGTCACTATCGCTTGGATCCCTAAAAAGATTGCCAATAGCAAATTAACTAATATTTCTGAAGTCGGGAGTATTGTAATAATTTCAATTATTAGGAATATAAAAACAATTAACTGCCCTAATTGGACTGCTATTGTCATAAAAATATTTCCACCCATATTTTTTCCTTTTTCTTCAAATGCAGGACGAAAGCATTGCACTCCAACAGTTAATGTGATTGCTAGAATACCAGATAAGAAAAAAGAGACAAATGACACTATACTATCTATGATTTCAAATTCTAGAAAGATACTAAAAACGATTGTGAATCCTATATCCATCAGAATTATTAATATAATCATTGAAAACAAATAAGAATATACAAGCCCATTGATATGCCTAGGAGATTTTTTATACACCCAAAGTAAATCTTTAGAACCTACAAAGATATAATTCCCGAGTATAATACTCAACATGAATCCACCCATAAAGATTCTCATCAGAGTAGTGATTGCTTTGGTTATAAGTTGACCAGTTACGTCTTCAATATCAGGCATGAGCAAGGGATAAACAAGACTGAAAAAAGATATAATTCCTATAACATAGATAAATTTCATGATATTTTCTTTTTTCCGAAAAAATTCTTTAAATTGCACAATGACCAACCCTTCCCATTTATTCCCAATAAACTTTCTAAAGAAACCATAGAATTTACTTTCTCCTTCAATAATTGTAGAGGCAGATACTTTCTCAATACCTCCTTCTAGACTATAAAATGAATCGGCTTTTTTATATGAAAGATAAAAAATAAATAGTGGTACGGTGATTACCAATCCGAGACTTATCCAAATATTAAGTATATAAGAATCTAAAAGCGATGGATCTAATATGTAAAGAATTATGTTTGAAAACCACTGTGCAGGATAAAAAGATAACCAATTTCTAAGTTCTGGATTGTCCATTAAATACTTAAAGAGGTATTGTAGGCTATAAATAAGAGCTACCATTCCCACGGACATTATGATGAGTAGTGCCTTAGCAAGATCTCGGTACTTTTCTGAATCTGCAATTTTATGTTCAATCCAAGAAGATAATATTGAACCAATCAGTAGAGCAAATATACACATTCCGAATATATCGATATAAATGACAAGAGTTTGTAAAAAATTTAGATTTATAAGGGGATTTATGAGTCCCACTACGGCAGGAGTAAGACCTAACACATACAACAACATAAATGGTAATTTCCCTATAAATTCACCAAGAAAAATATCTCCAGGGGTTATAGGAGCCGCCAAAATCATCTCTTTATGTCCAATCTCTGATCTTCTATAAATAAAATTCAATGGATATAATATTAAAATTAAAAAGAATATCATTAATATGTATTCGATTATTAGAGCAACCGCAGGTATTATATATGGTTGAATAGTCTCACTTTCAGCCAATGTTGGCATGAAAGAATCAAATATTAATGGTGCTAAAAAGAATCCCCATATTAACAATCCTATATAAAGAATTGCAAAAAATAGGAGACGTTTTCCTCGAAATTTACTTGTTCTCCTTTTAAGTTCAGTTTTTGCAATTACGTTCCATAATCCCATTTTAAATAACGCTTTTTTTATCTTATTTTTTCTTCTTTTTCTTTTTAGAACTTTGGTTATTCACAATGCTCTCTTCCCTCCATGCAAGTAAATCATCAATATGACTAACACCCATTATTTTAAGATACGCTTCTTCTAGATCTTTTGCATTTACAGAGTCAATTATTTCTTTTGGACTCCCCTCAACCTTAAGAATTCCTTTGTCAATTATTCCAATTAAATCGCATAACTCTTCAGCAGCATCTAATAGATGCGTACAGATAAAAATAGTCTTTTCTGCTTTTTTCGCTAGTTCAGAGATTAGATCCTTAACCATTCTCGCAGCAGCAGGATCTAAATTAGAGGTGGGCTCATCTAAGAAAATTATTTTTGGATCTTGAATTATGGCTGCGCACAAACAGACTTTTTGTTTCATTCCTCTGGAATATCCTTCTAAAAGGTCATTTTCTCGTCCTTCAAGATCAAAAATTTCGAGTAACTCATCTATTCTTGATGATATTAACTCTTTTGGTAAATAATATAATTCTCCTATAAACTCTAAAAACTCTCGAGCTGTTAGTTTTTGATATAATCCAGGTGATTCAGGTAAAAATCCAGAGTTAATTTTCACATCTGTACTTTGAGTTGTAATATCGAAGCCTACTACTTGAGCACTACCTGAAGTGGGTGTTATAATTGAGTTTAACATCCTTACAGTTGTAGTTTTACCTGCACCATTAGGTCCTAATAAGCCATATGTTTTGCCATAGGGAATTTTCAAGTTTAGATTTTTTACTGCAATTAAATCCCCAAAATTTTTTGTGAGATTTTTTGTAACAATTGCATAATTTTCAGAAATATTGATTCACATCATTTTATAGTTTATTAATCTTTACTAAAATTTTCTTAGATTAATAAGTTTTTCTTGAGAACTAAGATATTTTTGCTAATACCATATTAGTCCAATTATCTCGATATATTAAGAGCTCTTAAAGAATTAATTAAAAATGTTAAACTTAATATTAGTCAGATATAAATTTCAATCAAGCTACTGTTTAGGTATCTCAGATGAACAAGAAACTCCAACTTGACATAATCCACATGCATATATATTAATGCCATATTTTTCATTAATATAGGGAATAGTACTTATAACATGTTCAGAACATTTATGTTTATTATGACCCTCTTCAAAGGTAATAGCATTAACCGGACAATTCTTAATACAATCTCCACATTTGGTGCAAAATTTATAGGGATCCGAAGGTCGTTTGGAAGCATCAGAAGGCAGATTCAAATCTACGATAATGCTTCCACATCTCATTGCTTTACCTCGGGGATTTATAAAACCATCTGACAATCCAAAAGATCCTAGTCCTGTCGCATACAACATATGTCTATGGCTCCAAGTTGAAGCCCAAATATTACGATTGACTTTGTACATATAATTTTCTAACATTGGAGCAATTGCTCTTACTCCTTTTTTCTTCAATTCATTTATTAAATATTTCTGTAACTTTTGGTTTGCCTGTTCTCCATATAATCTAGTATGAGCCCATCTTTCAGAAGGCATTTCATTAGAATATTCAAAATTTTCTTTTTTAGTATCCTCATTGATGGGGAGAACATAAGCAACAACTGATAAATCTTTAAATGTACTTTCAAGACTATTTCGTTTGCAATAAATTTTAAAAGCTTCAATAGGAGTGAGATGAAATTCTCCAATTATCTCTTTATACTTCTCAAAGATTGGATCGTTTGCTGAAACAAACCCTACTATTGTATTCGCATTAAAAATAAGAGAACCATCACCAATACTCATTATATTACTATCATCAATCAACAAGAAACTATTTATTTTTTGTACAAACCATTCTTTATTTATTACCATCTCAGAAATACCTTATTTTGAATATAATTGTTGTATCTTATTCTATTAGTATGGTTTTAATTTATTTAATAGAGTTGTTAAAATCATAAGTAGTAAAAGTGATTTTCTTTTCTCTAATTTATTTTTATTTTAAGTATATCTAATCCTTGGATCTAATATTGCGTAGATTACATCTGTAAATAAATTAGCTATTACAAATATGATAGTAAAAAGAAAGACTAAAGCACTTAGAACCCAGTAATCGGAAAGTATTAATGCATCAACAAATAACTTCCCCATTCCATTTAATCCAAAAGTAGTTTCTGTTAGAACTGCTCCGCCTAATAAACCTGCTGTATTCATTCCAATAATTGTAACTGTAGGAATTAAAGCATTTCGTAAAGCATGAGAATGTGTCACTTTTTTCTCTAAACAACCTTTAGCTCTTGCTGTTCTAATAAAATCTTGTTCAAGTACTTCCAACATACTAGAACGAGTTTGTCTTGTAATTGAGGCAAGCATTATAAAAGATAAACAAAATATTGGCAAACATAAATGCCATATATAATCTACAATTAAATACCATTCACCTGATATAAATGAATCAATTATAGTAAACCCCGTAACATATGGAGGATCTTGGTTAGTAATGCTTAAATATCCAGTAGGTTCGAATATAGGAATCACATAACCAAGATAATACTGAAGTAGCATACCTAAGAAAAATACTGGCAGAGATACACCTATTAAAGCAAGACCTCTCACTATTGTGTCTGGAGTTTTATTTCTATGAATTGCTGATATGAGCCCTGCTCTAATTCCTAAAAATGTCGCTATTAACATAGAAATTAATGTAAGATCGATCGTTAAAGGCATTCTTTCCATAACGAGATCCCAAACAGGCTGATTTCGAGTAATGGAGACTGATACACCCCAATTACCGGTAAATAATTCACCAAGATATCTAAAATATTGAATTAATATTGGATCACATAAACCAAGTTGACATCGCATCCTATGATATAATCCTTGAGCAGGATTATGTAGTCCAGCAGCAGCTAATCGAGCTGCCACAGGATCCCCAGGCATTAATCTATTGAGAATAAAGGTTAAGGTTAATACACCAAATAAGACAGGAATCATGACTATGATCCTTCTAATTATATATTTAATCAAACTCATAACCTTAAAATCCTCCTAATCTCCTTTATATCTTCATGTCAATCTCTAAATCTTTAAATTTTATCCAAGTTGAGACGACTTAATTGTAATTTATTACTTCTGATAAATATATAAATCTGAGTAATGTTTAGTCAAACGAAAAATTTAATTTAAGTTTTATTTATTTAGATTTCTGATGGTTTTTCTTTCCCACTTTTCAAGATATTTTGACATATTAACTTCATTATCATCTAGCAATGATTAAAAAATGTATAACATCATTATAGCGGATTTATTTATTCTACCTAATTATTATAGTATAAATAATTCTCTATATAAGATATTTAACTTCTTATAAAAAGAGAAATTAGTTTAAAATCCCTAATTTTAAAAGTGTAATTTTAACTAGTAGTATATGTTAAAAGGGAAAAATTAGAAATATGAAAGCTTTAAATTTTTGCTAAAGTTTTTTAATCCCTAAATTCCTTAATAATTATCTTGGACCATAATACAAAAAAAGGATTAATTTTTGGAGCTATAGGGGTTTTTTTCGTAGGATTTCAGCCTATTGTTGCTATTGCTCGTCCAGAATCTCTTGATGCTTTCATTTTCGCAGCAATGACATGTTTGGTTGAAGCATCTATTTTCCTTCCTCTAATGTATATAGAGTTAAATGTAAGTAAATCAAAATTTAGAGAGAATGATTATAATAGCCAATTACCAGATATATCTATTTGGAATAATTGGAAAAAAAACTTAAGTCTTTTAATTTTTATTGGAATTATCTTTGCTCTTAATCAGCTTTTATTTTTTATAGGATATGGTTTAGCAGGTGCAGTAAATGGATCTCTAACTCAAAAAACAAGTATTTTTTTTGGGTTATTATTTGGTTATATAATTTTAAAAGAGAGATTTACTAGAATTCAAATCATTTTTTCATTAATTTTATTTTTAGGATTAATGATAGCTATTTCCGGAGGAACTTTCCTTTTTTCTTCTGAAACAAATATTGAGATAATTTTAGGGGTTTTAATTTTGTTATTTATTACATGCTTATGGATGTTTGGTCACACAATGACCAAACCATTGTTTAAAAGAGATGAAATTACTCCTATTCAAATGGTTTTCTTAAGAAATATTTTAAGTGGAGTAATCTTAATCACCATCTATTTTTTCTTTTTTCCTGTAGAAAACTTTAAGCTGTTCCTTAATCCTATTAATGTATTCTTTTTTGTATTCATGGGAACGGTATACGGAATAGGTTTATTTAGCTGGTATAAAACTCTCTCATATCTTGAGGTCTCAAAAGCAACAATAGTATTATCCCCAACCCCTATTGTGAGTGCAATTTTTGCTACTCTAATTTTAGGAGAAGCCTTTACTCTTTTTCACTTAATTGGAACTATAATCATAATTATATCAATAATTATAATTGTTAATCAGAAAAGAGATGAAACTTGAATGAAGTTCTATGATCTAAAAAATAAAGTATATATATCTATATATATTGAAGAAACATGGGATATTAGTAATAGAACAATTTCTTTTAATACTAAACATAAATTAAAAACATTTAAATATTTTATTATATGTAAAAATATAAATAAATATATACAAATTGATTTAAAATGATTAATAACGAAATCATTGTTGTGCAAAATTTAAAGAAATTTTTTGGCGAAGTCAAAGCAGTAAATGGTATTTCTTTTAAAGTGCATAAAGGAGAAGTATTTGGTCTTCTTGGTCCGAACGGAGCTGGAAAGACAACAACTATTAAACTCCTACTCGGCTTACTTGAACCAAATGAAGGAGAAATGAGCATTTTTGGGTTAAATCCTGAACGAGAAGAAGTTAAAATTAAAAGAAGAATAGGTTATGTATCAGAAGAACCACTAATATTCAAATCGCTTACTCCTAAAGATTTATTTAACTTTATAGCTTCCATTAGAAGACTAGACGAAACTACTACTACAGAACGAGCACGAGAATATTTAGAAAGTTTTGATGCACTTGAATATTATGACCAATTAATAGCGACATTATCTCATGGTAACAAACAAAAACTTCAGATCATTGCGGCTATCCTACACGATCCAGATTTACTAATTCTAGATGAACCAATTGCAGGGCTTGATGCCAAATCAGTAAAAGTAATGAAAGAAATATTAGATTTACACATAGAAAATGGAGGTTCTGTCTTATTTTCTACCCATATTATGGAAATTGCTCAAGAATTATGTGACCGTATAGCAATCATAAATAAGGGGAAAATTGTTGGCATTGGAACAATCGAAGAACTCCGTCTACAGGCAAATAAGATAGGAGCAAGTTTAGAAGATGTATTTTTACGTTTAACCGAACAAGATACATCGGTAATTGAAATTGTAAAAAGACTAAGAGCTTCATTTAGAAAGAAAAGTTAACAGTGAAATTGATAATGGAAGAAGAAAAGTTAAAATACTACAAAATAAGTAAATTTCCCTGCTACGAAATACTGATGGAGGGTCAAATTGCAAGTGCAGGTGCTCATCAGGCAAAGTTAATTGAAAAATTCAAGAAAAACAAGAAATATATAAAAAATCAATTTTTAGCTTTAAAGATTGTATTCTCATTTCTTTTTACATTTTTTCCCCTCCTCCCATTAATTATGTATTTTCAAGTTACACAAAATCCAGACCAAACATATACTCCAAATACCATTTCTTTTGTATCCAGTTTCATTTTTGGAATATTTTTTGCAGTAATACTTTTATATTTGATAATGTTTGGTCTGGTTTCAACCAGTTCTTTCATGTCTGGAAATTCTTTCAAATGGTTACAGACACTTCCCTTCTCCAAAAAACAATTGAAAAAAATTGGATTTATGACCATATTCCGAAATCTTGATCTCCCACTCATTGTATTAATCTTCTCATCTCCTATTATAATGTTAATTGCAACTCAGAATTTCTTAATTTTTATTACCATGCTCTTAGTTTCTTTTGTAAATGTAGTTTTTTGCTTTAGCTTATTGGTTATTATAGGAGAAAAAATGAGCTTTATTTTCTCAGAATCGAAGGGGAAATCAAAAAAAGTGAATATTGTTAGAATGTTGACTATGATCAGCTATTTCGTAATTGCATTTGCTTCGGGTTTCATAATAACTTGGGGATTTAATTCTGTTGATACACTTCTAGTTACTTTCACTAATAATGAACCTTCTGATATGATGAATATTATTTTTAGCTTAATTCCATACCCTTTTGCACCAGGATATCTGATATCATTAAGTAGTATGCCAAATCAAGTTCCCTTAGGAATAATAGGGAGTACGATCATAGGGTTTGCCTTATTCATATTAATTACAGTGATTCTATTTAGGACTGCTCAACGAGCTTTACGTAGCACGATTTCCACAGAAATAAAAGTAGAAGAAGTCGAAAAGCGAGAGATAGAAGTAGAAGTAACTCCTAAATCACCTATACTGGCATATTTAAGGAAAGATTTAATATCAACGACACGTGATTTACAGTCATTTATGTTTATTTTCTTCCCTCTTTTTTATCCTTTAATACTGATCTTAACCATGCAAGTACCAATTAATATGGCAGTAACATCGATAGAAGGGATTTTAATCCTTTGGTCGATAGTGTTAGCAGTTTATCTATTTATTCCTCCAATGTTAATTGTAGGTTTCTTAAATATTGAAGAATCAGGCTCATCTACAATTGCATCGTTACCTATTTTACCTCGTGAACAAGCTAAAGCTAAAATCATATTAATGTTATCAATTCAAGGGATATCAATAATTCTGTCATCTATAGTGCTTATGTTATTAACTGGTTCGATAATTATATTAATATTATTCTTAGTCAGTTTACCTATAGCTTGGACTTTATTATTATTTATGTTTGAGATGAAGATTCGACTTTTCGGTAAAATAAAATACAAATATATTATTGAGGAGTTAAATAAAGAACATAAAGTTGGAAAATGGATACTAATGTTAGTATCTTTATTTTTATTATATGTTACGATTTCAATAGCAGGTAATCTCTTGTTCTATATTTTCGGTATAATTACTGCATTAATTGCTTTAGGGATAATAGGGCTCATTGGAGTTTCAAGCCTAATATTTGTGTTCACTAGAATGTTTCCCAAAGTTGAAAAAATGCGTGAATACGTCACAGGAGGATTATTACGAGAGAATGTAAATATAGGGACTATATTCTTAATGATTTTGTATCTTGTTTTCGGACTTTTAGTGATCCCTCTACAATTGCTCTTTTTACCTATAATACTAAATCTAAATCTCCTCGGATTGTTATTCTTTCAATTTATCCTATCTTTTAGTCTAACTGCACTTTTATGGCTTGTATTGGTACCTCTTGGATTAAAACTGCCTAAGAGAGAATCTTTTAGAGAATTTACGCAGACTATTGGACTAAGTACGGTTAGGCCTATCTGGCGGAATGTGTTACTTGGAATTAGTAATATTATGATAATTGGCTTTTCTCTAATTCTATTTGGAAATCTCCTTGGGAAATGGACCCTCAACTGGAATGTTTTATTTGGGTTTCCAAGTATTACAACGGGTTTAGGTTGGTTTTTATTGATATTAGCGATTATACCTGGAATCTGGGAAGAAGTGGCATTTAGAGGGGTAATATTAAATTTACAATTAAAGAAATATTCACATAGAACTTCAATTATCTCAAATGGCGTACTATTTGGATTATTCCATTTAACAAATTTAATATTGGGAGCAAATTTATTCTTAACTTTTATGCAAGTAATTTATGCAAGTTGTATCGGGATTTCCTTTGCTTATATGTATACGAGGACAAGAAGTTTACTCCCATGTATATTAACGCATTATTTACTTGATTCTGTTGGACAGTTATTCCTTTTTGTATCAATTCCTAACAATCTAAATTTAGCTTTATATCTAATATTCGGTCTTGGTGTTATACCCATGATTTTTATCATCGCTTTAACAAAATTACTAGTTAAACAAAATAGTAGAATGTAAAAATACAAAATTTTTCTTTTTAATCAATTTATTTATTATATTTTTAAAATGCAAAATAGATTGTTTTAAGTAAGGATTTCAAGAGTATATAAATAATTCAATATTTATATCCTAAGAAGTTAAAATTGATTTTTATAAAGAAATATAGAAACTGAACTTTATGGAAAGACTAAATTCTTATAAACGATCATTTTTATTAAAGAATGCCAAGATAATTGATGGTACTGGAAATCCATGGTTTAAGGCAGATCTATTGATTGAAAATGGTAAAATTAAGGAAATTTCCCGAAGCATTATAAGTAAAGATGTTGATGAGGTATTTGATGTTCACGGACTAATAGTTTCACCAGGTTTCATTGATATTCACACTCATTCCGATCAAACAATTTTTACAAGTCGAGGTGAGAATATATTAACTCAAGGAGTAACCACTCATGTTGTTGGAAATTGTGGTTTTTCTATAACACCCATAGATCAAGAATTGGAAAAAGATGAAGTTTATGATATGATTAAATCAATTCTCGAATTTGGTGAAAATTACAAATTATATCGACATTTGAATGAATACTTGCTCGATTTGGAAAAAAAAGGGATCCCTATTAACATAATTCCACTAATAGGTCATTCAATGATAAGATTAATGGTCTTAGGTGTAGAAAATAGGGCGCCTAATCAAGATGAATTAAAGAGAATGAAAGAAATACTTAGGGAAGAATTAAAGCAAGGTGCTTTTGGAATGTCAACTGGATTAGATTATCCTCCTGGTTCTTTTGCAAAAACTGAAGAAATTATTGAACTCTGTAAAGTTGTCTCTGAATTCAAAGGTATTTATACAACTCATTTTCGCGGATTTGCGAGTGGTTTAATAAGAGCAACTAAGGAAGCAATTAAAATTGCTAGAACGGGAATTTCTGTAGAAATTTCCCATTTTAAACCCTTTGGTTTTTGGGTAGGTGATATTAGAAAAGCTTGTAAAGTGGTAGAACGAGCCCGTGAAGATGGTTTGGATGTTACTTTTGATGTATTTCCTCATGCATCAAACTATACTTTCTTGTTCGCAATGGTACCTCCCTGGATTTACATTTCGAAAGATAGGGTCGATAATGTTAATGCAATAGAGATATTAAAGAAATCTCGAACTGATGATGAATTGAAAAATAAGATACTTCGAGAAATGGCAACAATCGCCAGTAGTTTAATGAATATAAAAGAAGATAAAGATTGGGCGAAAGTGTATATAGATGCCCCAAGAAATAAGGAATATAATGGCAAACATGTATATCAAATTTCATTAGAGAAAAAGATTGATCCACGAGAGGCAGTTATAGAGATTTTAATTGATGAAAATGGATCTGTGAATGCAACTTACCTCTCAATAACCGAAGAAGATAATATAATAACAATTGTACATCCACTTTCAATGATTGCTTCTGATGGGTTTATAATACCCGAAAATTCAGATGTCTTTCCTAATCCGTATTGTAATGGTACATTTACTCAAGTTTTAGGGAAATATGTACGTGAAGAAAAAGCTCTAACATTACATGATGCGATTAGAAAAATGACTTCGTTTCCTGCTCAAAAATTGGGATTAAAAGATCGTGGCTTACTTAAAGAAGAATATTGGGCAGATATCACGATATTTGATGCCGATAAAATAATTGACAAAGCAACTTATGAGAATCCTCGATTATATTCTGAAGGTGTTGAATATGTTTTCGTAAATGGAGTGCTAGCTTATAATAAGGGAAATTTTACAGGGGCATTATCTGGAATACCGTTAAGAAAAACACGATTATGATAATTCATAATCAATCTTTTTTTCATTTATTAAAAAAGCAATACATATTCGTAATGCGCATTCTAATGTTCCCTTTTTAATTTTATCTAATGTATCTGTAGATTGATGGTAGTAGCTCGAACGAGTCTTCCAATCAGCAGAATTCAAAAATCCTGCTTTAATTCCTGCTTTTGAAAATGCTGCCGCATCGGAGCCTCCACTTAAACGACCTGCTGTTTTTTCTATTTTTCCTGCCCCAAATCTCTTTGCATTAACCTTAGCACGTATTGTCGCTTTTAAAAGCTTTTGAATAACTTCTTCAGAATGCCAAGTTCTTGTGGTAGGTTCAAATTCGATTATGTGAAAATGATCAGGAGACTCAAGGCCATCCATATTTATAACTTGTGTATCATATTTTTTCAACTCTCCATGATGAGCTTCTACATATCTATAAGCCCCTCTCAGACCAGCTTCTTCACAACCAAAACTTATCAATCTTATTTCAGTATTATTTGGGATTACATCTATTTCTTTTTTTAAATATCGTGCTATTCCTTGAACAACTGAGCAACTACTTAGATTGTCTACTGCACCAGGAACAACGTTTCCCTTATCTCCTACTGGTACAAAAAAATAAAGACCTATAATACACGGACTTCCAATTATTGATGTCCAAATCATTATATTAAAAAAAATTGCCTTTAGACTGATTATTCCAATCAATACAAACAGGAGATGTGAAAATGAAAGAACTAACCACATTAACATTATCAATATTCCCCCAAATGCAAGAGGTATAAATTTCCATCCTAATAGTTTTATTAATTTGAATTCAATAGCGCTATCCATATGGCTTGAGAAAATTATGATTTTTTTTAATTCTCCTTTTGGTCTAAATTTCCCAATTACGTTTTTGGAGGCTTTTTTTCGAAATAGAGGATCTATAAATTCTTTATAGTTAAAAAATTCCTCCCACATCACCAAAAAAGGGATTAACACAAATAAAAAGGATATTATTGCTAAGATTAACAACCAATAGAAATTTGTAAATATTTGACTTAAAAAATAAAGAAAAATTGAAATTATAATCATAATCATATCCAACTTGATCCAACCTAAAAATGCTTTTGGATGACATGTAAAATCTTCAACTACAACATCATCACAGGATTTTTTAAACTCTTTTTCAATAATTTCAGCAGCTTTAGCTTCTTGAGAACTACAAGGAATTCTCGGCCCCACTTCAGTAAGGATTTGATGAACAAAACCATACATAAATTCTGAATCTTCTTTAGAAATTTCTATATTCATAATTGAATTAATCACTTTTTTAAAAAAACTTTTAACATATTTAAGAAGATTTAATTTAAATGGACTAACTTTGAAGTTAATTTTTCCGAGAACATTGAAGTTATTGAAAGATCAATATGTTTGTAAAAGCTGTGGATATAATCTAATTGGTTATTACCCAGAATTCTGTCCTTTTTGTGGAGCTTCTTATGTAAATTTTATTACAGCAGAAGAATGTTCTCAAGAATATTCAATTGTAAGTACTAAAATTAATAATAAAATAGATCGTTTAAGTTCTTACCCTAAATTGGGATTAGAACATTCAGCTTATTGTATTAAAATAAAAAGTAAAAATTTTTGGATTGATAGTCCTTCTACTTTCAGTAAGGATTTAGAACCCATGGATAAAATTTTATTTACACATCATCATTTTTTAGGAGCTTCTAATCTTTATAGGGCTTATTATACAACATTTATTTGGATTCATAAGAAAGATTCTGAACATCCAATTGCTAGTGAGCACCCGTTTGATAAGAAATTTGAACATGATTTTAGTATTGAAGGTATTGAAGCTCACATTATCAATGGCCATACACCAGGCTTTACATTTTATATTTTTGAAGATGTACTCTTTATTTGTGATTATTTTTTCTTAAAAAAAGAAAAGCTTATTTTGAATCCTTATGGTCCTGCTCATTCAACCATGAAGGGGCTAAAAAAAATAAAAGAAATCCTTAGAAACCGAAATATCAAAACAGTATGTGGATATAATTATGTTTTAGATTATAATAATTGGAATAAAAAATTATTAATCTTAGATAATGATAGTAATGCAACAAAAATGTAATTATACTATTCCTAAATAACTCAAGTTAGATTTTAAGAAATTTGTTAATCTTTTTATGTTGAGTTAATGTATTATTATTAGGATAGGATTAAATTAGCCAATTTAAAAAATGAGTCATAAATTTAAAGTACTCGAAGTAAAATGCCCTACATGTGGAATAATCAAAAATATTAGTATTCCCGAAGCGATTTTTTCACAAAAAAAGTTTGGAACTATTAAAGTTCAAGTACCGATAAATGCGGTATGTCCAGAACACCAATTTATAGTTTTTGTGGATACCAAGGGAATTATAAGGGGCTATGAAAAAATTGACCTACTTATGGCTTCTATTTCTCCTGAAGCAGAGAGTGAAGCTGAAGGAAGAATAAATCTTAGAAATTTAATTCAAATGTTTGGTACTTATGGTATGTTTAGTCTAATTCATGCTAAGCTTTTTAATTATCCCGCCTATATTATAAAAGATGACACTTTTGAACATTCTGAAGAAATATTAAATAAAGTTGGGGATAGTATTTTACCTGAAAGGTTTAAGGGAAATAAAACAGTCTATTTACTCGATGAATCTGATATTAGTAAAATTAAAATAAAAAATAAAGAATCATTGATAATGGATACACACCAAAATATTTTTCAAACCCCATGGAAAGAAAAATTAAAATTTGAAGAACAAATCCTAAAAAGAGCTTTAGAAATTATTGATGAACAAGAACAACAAAAACTACTTCAACAAGATATTTCCCGATTTATAAGTGAAGTGAATTATGTTGTTTCTTTGCTTGAAGTTGTTGATACTATTTATGAAGATGAGCTAATTGAACAACTGTCTAAAGCTTTGAAAATAAAAAAAATAAGTACTTATCGTTTGAATTTGATCAAAGAATTTATCAAAAGAAATATTTCTGCAAAGATTGTCTCAAAAATTAAAAGTAGAGTTGGAGAGTTTTTAAGTATTATTTAACTAATATCTTATTAAACTTAGTATTCTCCAATTTATAGTAAAAATAAAATAAAGATCGTTAATTAATTTATAAAAACTAACAATAAAAATTATAAATGTTATGAAAGGTGAAATTTAAATGGTAGTAGTGGGTGATTGGGGCTTTCAAAATAGATTAAATAGAATAATTAAGCCCAAGAGTGGACGATGTGTAATGCTAGCTATAGATCACGGGTATTTCGGAAATGTACCTGGTCAGCTGAAATGTTTTGCAGATATGACCCCTTTATTTGAGTATGCAGATGCTCTAATGCTAACACGTGGTATGCTAAGAAATTGTGTTCCAGCTGAAATTGATATTCCAATAGTCTTAAGAGTTTCTGCTGGAGCTAGTATGCTGAAAGAACTCTCAAATGAAGAAATCAACGTAGCTGTTGATGATGCATTGCGATTAAATGTCTCTGCTATAACTTGTTCTATCTTTGTTGGTGGAGAATATGAGAAACAGACTTTAATGAATCTTTCAAAATTAGTTAATTGGGGACAGCAATATGGTATTCCTACATTAGCTGTGACTGCTGTAGGTAGAGAAATGGTGAGAGACGCACGTTATCTTGGAATGGCAAGTAGAATGGCTGCAGAAATGGGTGCTACTTTTGTTAAGACTTATTATTGTGAAAATTTCGAGGATGTCACTAGCATTTGCCCAGCACCAATCGTAATTGCTGGAGGGAAGAAAATCGATGAAAGAGATGCATTACAGATGGCAAAGAATGCAATTGACAAAGGTGCAAAAGGCGTGGACATGGGTAGGAATATTTTCCAGTCGGACAAACCGATTGGCATGATTAAAGCTGTAAGAGCTATAGTTCATGATAACGTATCAGTTGATGAAGCCTATGAGATTTATAAACAAGGTCCTGTAGGGCTATAATTTATTTTTATTTTCTTATTTTTTAGTTTTAATTTAATTTCATATTTAACCTAATATTATTGAGATTTCTACATTTATATGCAAGGAAAAATATTAATTCAAAATTATTTAAAAAAATGATTTTTCAAATAGAAGGTGATTTATGAATGGTGGATGATATTTTAAAATTCACTAGATTGACTTTTATAATCCATTTTGTAATAGGGCTTATTTTTACAATTTTCTTTTGGTTTCCTGAGGTTGCTGCAGATATGTATGGGATAACTTATTCTGATGAAACTGTTGCTATGGACATGGTGATTGGGGCCCTTTTTGCTGCGTTAACAGTGAGTTCATTATTCGGATTCTTAGCAAAAGAATGGAGGGAAGTTAAAATTGTGGTTATCGCTGAAATTGTATGGCTTGTGTTAGGTCTAATAGCTTTTATTATTAATTTCTCGGTTTATGAAGTAGGAATGGCAGTCCTACAACTAATCATTGGTATAATTCTTCTGATACTCTTTTTATTAGTCTTTTTGCAACAGGAAGAAATCGTAAAAACACTGTGGAAATGAAGAAATGTATATCAAAATATAATTGTTAAATTTTTTTTTGCTTATCCATTTGGGAAGTAATTTAATCATTGCTCAAGGTTAAGTTATTAAATCCTAATTTATTTTTTATAGCAATAAATTGACTGTTTTTCACTAATTTAATTCTATGTCCTTACCAAAAATTGGCAATCTTGATATTAGATACGTAACGGAAGATATAATATTAATCCATCAAATAAAGCCACCCTTCTTTTTTTCTTGCTGCGATGGTCTCCTTATATTACCTAAAGTAGGTCGAAATCAAAATACTATAGCACTTGATTTGAATATTGAACCAAAATATGTGAATTCTTTAAATGACATTTATGGTCCTGTTTCAAATTATGTTTGTTCTCATGGTCACCTTGATCATACGTGTCATGTTCACGCTTGGGAAGAACTTGGAGCAAAAATTCATGCTCCAAATCCGGAATCAAGTTATTTGCTAGATCTTCACGAATTTTATAATGGTTTTGGGTTTGATGAACAATTAGATTTTAATACTGTTAAAAAATTCGGAAAATCAAATGGATACAAAAAATGCAATCAAGTTAATTCATTTTATCCAGGCGAATCGTTAAAATTTGAAGATTTTGAAATTGACACAATTTCTTTCTCCGGTCATTCAAAAGGGCATATAGGCTTTTTTTTACCTAAGGAGCGAGTTTTTCACATTAGCTGTTTAGGATTTGATAAGCCTTCGCCACAAATCGAGGGTTTCGGACCTTGGTATGGATTCAAACAATGCTCAATTAAACAATACTATAATGATATTGAGCTAGCCGAAAAAATTTTTATGAATAATGCTAAATTTCTGACTTCTAGTCATTCCTATATAGTAATTTATCCTGATTCAAGTCCTTTTAATTATATGAGAAATAAAATTCAAATGAAGCAAAAAATAGTTGATGATGCTTTAAAAAGTTTTAATTTAAGTGAAATAACTAAAAAAGCTTTATTAGCACATTTACTTGAAAAAGATTTATTTTTTCCAAAGAAAAAGTTAAAAGGTGTTGTTTTGGATATTTTCAAATTTTGGGAATCATGGATAATTAGAAAACATATACAGAATAGTGATCATTTTCAATAATGCCAAGAAATTTAATATCTTAAAATACTTCTAAATCTAAATTAAAGAAAAAACTAAAGAATTATGATAATAGATGTGCATTACCATCTTATCCCCATTGAAATAAGACCTCAAGTTGCTCAAGAGATGTTGTCAGAACCTCTAAGAGTAGCAAAAATTATGAGATTGAACCCTGAAAGAGACTTACTTATTCAAAAAATATGTGAGTTATGGGGCGATCCTGATGGCAAAAAGGTAATAAAGCTTATGGATAATTCAGGTGTAGATTTCACAGTAGTTTGCCGATCTGACAACATTGATAATAAATTGATGACTTCAGAAGCAAGTCAAACGCGTAATAAACGTATTAGTGAGATTGCAAAGAAATATCCAAATCGACTAATGGCTTTTTGTGGGGTAGATCCAAGACGTCCAGAAGCTTTAGATATGTTAAAACAATGTTTTGAAGAATTTGATATGAAAGGATTGAAATATCATCCAGATAATGGGTTTGATCCTAGTGGTCCTCAATCATATAAACTACTTAAATACGTGGAGAAGAAAAACGGGATATTACTAACCCATACTGGTCCACTTAGGGGAAGACGAAGTAAATTTTCAGATCCTCTACTTCTTGCTGATATATTAGCTGATTTTCCAAAGCTCAGAATAATTGCAGCTCACATGGGACAAATTAATTGGAGACCTTGGGCAGCCCTTGCATCTCATCATTCGAATCTTTATGGAGATTTGGCAATGTGGGGACCCTATGTTTTTTCAAAATTTAATCTATTCTGCCGAGATCTCAGAGATATAATAGATTATGCGGGAGTAGAACAGGTACTTTTCGGTTCTGACAGTCCGATTTATGATCCTGTTTTACCAATTAAAGATTTAATAGAAAAATTAAAAAATCTTCCAAACGACGCCCCCAAAGGAATCAAATTTTCAGAAGAAGAAATTGATGCTATTCTGGGTGAAAATGCGGCAAGGATATTAAATTTAGATTAATTATAAAATCCTTAGGGCTCTAGAATTACCTTCAGAGATTTTTTAGCCTCACATACAATTTTAAATGCTTCTCCAGCTTTACTTAAAGGGAATCGGTGTGTAATTAATTCTTCCACTTTAATTCTTTTTGAAAGGATCCAGTTATAGGACTCATAAAGATCTTCTGGAGCAGCACCATATGATGTCATAATAGTAATTTCATTGCGCCAATACTCATTTATAGGAACTTCAAGATTTATCCCAGGTTCTGGTACGGCAAAAAACACAATTTTTCCTCCAGGTGCTGCACACTTTAAAGCCTGTTTTGCTGCAGATAAAGCACCAGTACAAACAATTATTATATCGGCTAATCGATCTTCATTTACTTTTTTCAATTCGTTTGCGATATCATCTTGTGCGTGAAAAATATAATCTGCTCCAAATTTTTTTGCCATTTGCATCCTAAATTCATTTAAATCGGTGGCTATTATTTTCTCAGCTCCTCTTAATTTAGCCAATTGAATGTGTAATATACCAGATACACCACTGCCTAAAATCAGAACAGTTAATTCCTTTTTTACATTTACTAATCTTTGAGCACGGCATACGCAACCCAGTGGTTCGATAAATACCCCTTCTTCATATGATACAGTGTCATCTAAGACTATTACACCTTTTTTTTCAATATTAATTTTAGGAATTCGAACATATTCAGCAAAACCCCCAGGGTCATAATTTGTATTATGAAGTAAATCACAGGCCGTATGATGCCCTTGTTCGCAATAATGACATTCAAAACATGGAACGTGATGAGAAACAAATACTCGATCCCCAACTTTAAGGTGTCTTACATTTTCACCTACTTCAACTATATCCCCAGCTATTTCATGACCCAAGATTAGAGAATTAACACCTAATTTTTTCATTTTTGCTTTTCGATAATATTCTAAGATATCAGAACCGCATATTCCTGACATTTTGATCCTAATTAAAATTTCTCCTGGACCAATTAGGGGTTTTTGCATTTCTGCTTCTCTTACATCATCATTACTAAAATATCGCGCAACTTTCATAGTTCTATATAGAAAAATTTAATAATTTCACTATAACCTACTTCAATAAAATAATTTAAAGAGTTACTTAAGTTTTTCTGATATTGATAAGGACTATTAAAGAGATAGGATTTTCTCTAATTCTTCTTTTTTTACATTTAGTTGATCTGTTTCAGGTAATCTCTTTGTTAATATTCGCCAATTATTATCCTTTTTAAAGATTTCTTTGAATAAAGGTAAAGCTTCATCAAGTTTTTGATGATTAGCTAATGTTACTGCTGTCCAATATTTCATCTCAAGATCATTGGGAAACATTTTTCTCGCAGTATTATATTCTTCAAAAGCTTTATTTATATTTCCCTTTTCAAATTCTTGGTCGCCTTTATCCAGATGATTATATGCTCTCCAAAGTTTCAATAATCTATCCAATTCTTTTAAAGGTTCATTATGATCCTCCACTCTGATATCAATCAGTGGATCATCCCATTTGTTTTCTACTGGTTCACCTCTTACTATTAGGATTGCAGCAGACTGCTTTCCTCTTATATCTCCCCCCACTGTCTCTGCAGCTTCCATAGATCTAATAATTCGTTCAGGTAACTGAAGATTTTTATATTTTTGAAAAGCTTCTGCCATTTTTGGCCAAACTTTATCCGAAAGCATAAGATTTGCTTGAACTGAAAAATTATCTCCTATGTAATGCCCTGCATATTTGATACACTTTGAACCAGTATGAGTAGCTACTCTCCCTTTAGCATCTAAAATAGCTAGTTGTCTTACATCTCTTCCATCATCATCTGAAAGCAAAATATCTACTGCTTCTTGAGGTGTATTACCTTGCTTTAATAGTTCAAGTCCTCGTAAACCGAAAGATTTATTTACAAAAGATTGGGTAGCGACTACTCCTAGGCCAGATTCCCCCCACGACACAACTGAACCAACAGAAAAATAATGACTTTGAACACCTACCCCCATTTCTCCTGTAATGGGATCTCTTGCTACAATAGAATAGGTATGAACAAATCGAGATGTAATATTAAACTTTGTAATTTGCATAATTCTATCCTTACAAGCATTCTTATTAAATTATTCTTAAGTACTATTTTTTTCGCTTAATAAAAAAGATATCAAAAATAAAAAGGATAAAAATATTATAAATTAGTTTTTTTCATTTGGTTATCCTGCGTCTTAACAGCTTAAACGCTATATCGGTACCCATCCCCTGTTTATAAGCTAATTCAATCCAAAGCATTGCAAGAGGTTCAGTAAGCCTTGCATTTGAGAGTGGTCCAACATCGATAACTTCAAAACCGAGATCGACTCCTAATTGTTTCACTTTTGATTTTGCTACGAAATCATCTCCACAAATAAACAAACTTGCTTGTTGTGAACCAAATTGCAATTTATTTAAACTTTCTACTCCAATAGTATGAACAGTTTTTATTACCTTAGCTCCTACTGCCCATTTTGCAACTTTTTCAGCGGCAGATGGAGTAGGTCGTATTAAAGGACCTCCTAAATGGGGAACAGCAGTAGTAGTAGAATCTACTAAAATTTTACCATCTAAATTACCCGCTTCTATGATTGATTCCTTTGCCCCTGACCATGGAACTGCTAGGATAATAACAGCACCAAATTTTACAGCATCTTCGTATTTTCCACCACTTGCATTAGATCCTATGGAATTAGCTAACTTTTTAGCTTTCTCAGGATCCCGAGAACCAAACATAATCGTATGGCCTTTCTCTGCCCAAATTTTTCCTAATGTACTACCCAATCTTCCAGTCCCAATTATCCCAATTCTCATTAATTCTTCCACCATGGATTACTTTATTTAAATATATAAAATTCTAATTCGCTCAATTTTAATTGAAAATATAATAGTTATATATTTATATCTTGAGCTGTAATGCAATTTTTATAAAAATTAAAATTATATATTAATTAAAGCAGTTAGGATTTTTTTTGCTCTAACAGTATTAAAAATACCACATACGCATGGCCTTGCTAACTTTTGTGCTGCTTTTTCAATAGTAATCTTTCGTTGTTTTATTAATTTTACATAATGGGAAATTGATTGTGGAGATATTGTGTGATGGCCACACATGGTAGTAATTTCTAAAATGGTTTCATCTGGTAATAGTTCTTTCTTACCAAATACTCCTAAGGAATAATGGATTGTATGGAGGGATAAACCAACTTCTTTAACTACTTTTTCGATTTCAGATATTAAACCACTTACTACTATTGATATCCCAAAATCTTCTTTCTTGAGAATTTTTAAGACTTCTTTTACTGTTTCTATATCAGTAAATGTTGCAGTTATAGTAGGAGAGACTTTCCACCCAACTTCGGGCATAATATTTGTCGGATTATATTGCTTTAAGATTTCAGCAATCTTTATTAATTTTTGGCGCGAATCTGGATACTTATCATTAATACCAGATGCAAGCATGGCTAGAATTACAAAATCTCCCCTTAAATCTTCAATATTTCCTTTTCTATGTAAAGAGTGAGTCAATCGCATTACCTCCTTTTTATGGTCTTCCTAACCCAATATTTACTTTGGCATTTGGTCTAACATTAAAGCCCTCTTGCTTTAATAAATTAATAATCTGGACTTTTTCACTTTCGATAATTCTTGAAACAATACCAACTGAAAAAACTGTGTCAATTCTTTTATCTATATCTTTTATTAGATCAAGAACTTTACGAACTTTATTTTTAGGGACTTTAAATTCTATAATCGTAGAAAGGACTTTTTCATTTTTTATTTCTTCTTTAATATTTCCTTGGTTATTAATTAAAAGTGCAGTAACTGGACTTTCAGGTTCAAATTCCACACCTATTTTTGCTAATTGGGTTGTAAATAATTCAATATTTCTAAGATAAGTTCCTACTCCTGGTCGACCCAATTCAATGGAAAATCCAATTTCTCCGATATTAAATCTATCTGTAACGTCGTTTGTTTTCATTTCTTCTGTACCTCGTCCAGCAATGCCAGTAATCTTATGTGTGGCAATCACATTGCTAAACGGACTTCTAATTATTCTTGGCCATTTTAATCGTGTGGTTCTGATTGCATTAACCGGACACTCAACACTTCTATAACAGACACCGCATTCAACACATACTTCATAATCTATAGAAGCTCTCTTATCAACTAATTTAATAGCCTGAACAGGGCATACAATAACACATTGCCCACAACCTGTGCAAATTTCTCTATTTATATCCATAATTATTGCATTTTTTGATAGATTAGTTTTAATATTAGATTTAGTTAGATTTAATGTTTTCTATATCTTTAGGTAATGTCCTAAAAATAGGTATAATCAAAAGTGTACACATTAATGCCATTATTGATAAAATTAAATAACCTGGACTATAGAGATTGTTGAATCTTATAAAGAATTGTCCAAGTAATAATAAACTTATACTCCTACCAAATGTATATGATAAATAATTAAGTGAGTATATTGTAGTTCTAATCTGAGGGGGATTAATTCCGAGTGTAGCCTGAGTTAACGGGTCAATACCACCAAATAGAAAGGCTCCTCCCAATGCGAGAATAATAAATAGAATAAGAATTGGAAATTCATATGATATGAAAAACAATAAAAATGCTATAATATAGAGGATTGACCCGCTTGAAAGACATATAAAAACAATTTTCATCCTACCTTTTTTATCGGTTTCATATTTTTTGTCCCCTAATTTTCCAAATATGGGCCCTGCTGGAATTTGTGAACCAAAAATTATGATTAAGAAAATTGTTGCAAGAGTAGAGTTAACTCCATAATCATTTTTTAGCATTGAGATGAAAAAAGAGGATATTGCACCTATCGATATGAACATCGCAAAATTCAATAATAATATCCAAATTGTTGATTTCACTTCCCAGATTCGCTTTAGATCTTTGAATTTTATCTCATATCCTATTCCAATAGCACTCTCATCAATAGCTTTATAAAACTCATCTTTTTCACCTCTTAATGGCTCATCGATTAAAAATAATAATACTGTACACACAAATCCGCATAAAGAGACAATTAATATCGGTATTTGCCATGTATAATAATCAATTAAGAATCCAGAAAGTATTTGACCTAGACCATTTCCTAAAACATAAATAGCACTTAAATCCCCGAATTTTTTACCACGACTTTCTGAATCCACTAGATCAGTGATTAATGAGAAAATTAAAGGTAAAGCCGCTCCAAATCCGATAGCTGTGATTAGTTGATATATTAGAAGACTAAGAAAATTGGTTGAGAATATTGTTAATAAAGTTAGAATTGACCATTCCAATGTACTTATAATTAGCAAAATTTTCCTTGGAAATTTATCCCCTAATAATGCCCAAAAAAGAGAACTTATAGCACCAACCATTAAAAACATTGCATTAATAAAAGCAACCTGACTTTCATTAAAACCTAATGCGGAAGAAATTTCAAAAGCCATTGGTGTAATTATACTAAACAGAGTTGATGAAAAAAGGGTCAAGATAGCTAAAATTTGTGTATTTTTTACCATAATAACTCTCTTTTTATTTTTTTTCTGATTCCTATTGTGTTATCTATATATTTAATATTTGAATTATTCTTATACGGTAATTTTTAATTTCTTAATCAAATACACTTTAAATAAGAAAACTTTAATTGAAAAAGAGTAAAAAAAAAAGTAGGATTAATTATGTTTATTCGATTTACTTCTTATCAGCATTTTAAAATTCTCATCATCTAAATCCTTATACATTTTCAATTCATTTGTTAAAAAATCATTCAAGGCAATTCTTATCGCCTCACTTCTAGAAGGATAAATTCCCATATCGTTTAGAATTTGAATAGCCTGCAAATATTTTTCTGGTAAATTGATTGTTATTATCTTCATTTAACACAACCCCTTTGTTCAAAAACTTGAAATAATTCTTAAAATTAAATGCTATACTTGATATATTTTGTCGGGTTGTTTATAAATTGAATATATTAATCCTTTAATTATATTAATTGTTTAATGGCTAACGAATATGTCTTTTTTAGATTTCTAATAAAGATTAATATGTAAAAGCAATAATATATAATACTTTTAGCTTTTTTTTTAGAATAAAATAAAAAATTTAAAAGAATATATTATTACAGATTTATGGTCGATTAAAAGATTTAATATGAAGTAATAGCGAAAATGCTGATTTGTATAAATCAGAATGGCTTACTTCTTTTATATCTTTCAAATATGTAATACTGTAATCTTCTTCTCGTTTTAAGTAAGTAATATTCTTAGTTTTGTGTTCATTATCCAAAACTACATCGATTTTTAATATTTTTTTATTCAATTGAGTAGGTAATTGGGGCATCATATTGAAACTATATATTATATCTGAATCCTCGTCATTTTTGGCATCAATAACAAAAAGTAAATTTGGTTCAGCAACTGCTAGGAAACTTTCTAAAGAATGATAGAGATCATCCACTCTTACCGTTAATTTAGAATTATTTTCAACATCAAATATACTACAATCACTAATCATAGGGAAAATGAATTTTTCTTTTCCTCGAAATGCTAGACTCATTTCATTAGGATTTAGAAATTCCTTTATAGTAGGAGCATCTTTTTCTAATAAAAATTCACTAGATATTGGTTCACTTTTTACATAAACTATTAGCGAACCAGTAGATATCATATTTATTTTTTGGTAATAAATCTTAAAAATAGGGTTGTATGGTAAATTTATTATCTCTTTATTACCCCCCAATCCAAATTGCGCTAAAATGTTTGTAGGCACTTGGCTAGTTAGTGTAAATAACAAAAACGACCGAAAAGTTTGGAGTTCAATAAAATTGGTAAAATTCTTGAAATTTTCATGAATTTCATCTATTTTTTGCTTTAATTCATCTGACATTTTTACATGTTCTAAGATAATTTTTTTAAAAGGTTATGTCAATGAATTAAGAATAATAATTAAATCTAACCATTCAAATATTTTGAGAGGAATTCTTCTAAAGAATCTTTAACATCTGGTGTAATATGATGCTCAATTTCACAAGATAACTCATCTATCACTTCTTTATTTTGTATTTTCAAAACCTTTGCAAAAAATTTATATAACAAAGAATGTATTTCGCTTAATTGCATAGCAATTTCTTTTCCTTTATCAGTTAATCTTATAGCTTTTCTTGGTTCCCATTTGATTAAACCTTTATTTTTTAATTTCTCCAGCATCCCGGTTACAGAGGGAGGTTCAATCTGAAGTCTTTCAGCGATTTCTTTATTGGTTACCCAACCACCCTTTTTTTTATGTGAAATATTATGAATCTCATCTAAATATCTTTGATAACTCTCAGGAATGTCTGAAAACTCGGTAGTTTTTTTATTACTTTTTTTTGTCATATCTAAATGAAAATTTTAAATATTTGATAAAAATTTAAGCTTGCTTACAAGAATGATAACATCAATCATACTTTAATTTTCTTTCTTTTAATAAAAGTGATTTTATGAATTTTATTTTTAGCATTTAAGAAAAATAAATACTGTTCAAATTATTAAAGAATTTATATCTAAATTGAACTTTATAAGAATATAGAATATTAAAATATTAGTTCAAGAAGTAAATGGCAAAAGATTTTCCTGGTATTTTATTTTTGGTAGTTGGAAATTCTGGAGCGGGTAAAGATTCTATTATTTCTGGTTTAATTAATCAATATCCTTCAAATTTAAAAAAAATTTATGCTCCTAAAAGATATATAACTAGACCTCCATCTGAAACTGAAAAAAATTTCTCCATTTCAACATTAGATTTCAAACAAATGGAAAAAAGGGGAAAATTTGCTTTTAAGTGGCATATTTATAGTTTAGATTATGGAATACCCATAGATATTGAAAATTGGCTTAAGAAAGGGCATCCAGTTATTATTAATGTGAGTCGTACTATTGTAAAAGAAGCTAAAGAAAAATATAAAAACGTCAAGGTTATATTTATTTATGTTCCTTTTGATTTAACTTATATAAGAATTAAAGATCGAAAAAGAGAAAGTAAGAAATTATTAAATGAAAGAATTGAACGAGCTAGAAATAATCAAACGTTTCCAGAAGCAGACTTCATAGTAGATAATTCCGGAAAGCTTTATGATGCTATTAATCAACTTTTAGATTATATAATTAAAATAGTACAAAATACTTCTTAATCAAAAATAGATAAAATTTTTTTTTAAAGAATAATTACTTTTAGTAATTTTCAGATAAATCTTATGGCCCGGTTTGTATAGTGGTTAGTATTGGGGACATTTCTAGTTGTTATAGAAACCCTAATGTGAATCCCTAGAGACGGGTTCAAATAATGAGAATTTTCTTCTCATTGGAACAATTCCCGTACCGGGCCCTTTTTTTCTCTTTAGAAATGTAGTCTCTTATCTTAAAAATGGTAAAATAATAATACATTAAAGAGTTTTATTTACAATAATAGACTTAGTTCTTAAAATAAGTATGATAAAGTTAGATCAAGATAAACTTCGCGATTTATTAGGTTGGGAAAAAAATGCCCCAGTTCCAATCTGTATGGGTGGTGATTATCGAGCCTTAACTTTTTGCTGTAAACCAGGATATTCACTAACATTTGGGTTTAAATGTAAAAGAGATGAGACATTACGAGAAATTGGTTTATCCTCTGAAGATTTTATAAAAATAAAAGAGGATTTTTCTAAAGAAAATAATTGGGATTCAGAAATAGTGTGCTTTGGATCTATTTCTTATTGTTGTATGAGACGGAATGGATGTCCAAGGAGAGATACTGCTCTATTAGAACGATATCCAAATATGACAATGGAAAAAATAATGGTACTATATTTTAAAAAGAAAAAGGAACTTTCAAAAAAAATTTTACAATTTGTTAAAGATACGAGCGGAAAAAAGAAGGTAAAACCATATTTAGATTTATTCTAAGATTTTGACTTAAGTTCCTTTTTTTCAGATTATTAATAGGAAATTTTATAAATTACAAATTTTTCACTTAATGAATGATGCTTGAACAAGTTATGCCCCATCCAAGTAGACCAGAACTTTATATAAACGAGGTTATTACCCCTCATAATGAGGTTAAGGAAAGCGACAAAATGGAAGTAAATCGTATTCTTTTAGAAGAAGTCGCTAAGAGAAGAAGTGTAAAAATGGTTCATTAAACTACTAATATTATGAGTGAAATACTAATTAGAAAAAAATAGAATTATAATTTTAGATCTATTTTTGTGCAAATTAACGGAACCAAGTATATAGCTATAAAACCTACAATAGCATATCTCACAAATCTATAAATAACACTATCTATCTTTAATAAGTAATCAAGGGGCAAGAATACAGCGAATATAATTATTATACCGATGACAATATTTATTATTTTGATTTTATTATTCAGTTCTGACGGATTATATTGAACAAATTCCTGTTCTAAGAGATATCCAATACCCAATCCTAATAATGCCCCACTAGTTTGGGCGAAAGCCCCTTCATCTCTATAAAGGAGGGGAGGATCAACTAAATTTAATCCTGCTGACGGAAACATTAATGTTCCAAAGAGAAATAGCCCCATACACACTCCAACAACTAGAATTATTTTTATGACAAAAGATAGTTTATTGAATTGTTTAGAAAAAATCGGTTCTAGATAAATAAAAGCTAAAATAAAACCAATTCCAAATAATAGCCCTCCAATCACATCTTGAAGGTCATGGACTCCAATAATTAGTCTTGATATCGCAACAAGAAAGATTAGAGCAGAAAGGATGAGAGGCACAATAGAAATTGCTTTGTATTTATACTTATCCTTAAATTCATAAGATATATATCCCCAAAAAGTTACAGCATTTTGAGAATGGGTTGAAGGAAATCCATATGATGTCTCTATTAACCCATAATCTTCTGTTGAATCTTCATTTGTAGTTGGTCGTGGATCTTTAAATATTTCTTTGATTAATCCACCTAAATAATATGAAAATAGTAGACTTAAACCCAGATTCTTAGCAAAAGACTTATTATAAGCTAAAAATAAGACCAATATGATGATAATGAATACAGTAGGATCGCCTAGATAAGTAATAATTCCAAATATAGTTCGAATTGTAGAATTTGAACTATAAAATTCTTCATTGAATCCAGTATAATACAAGATGATTCCAACAATCAGAATTGCTAATGCTGTAGCTCCAATGATCAATAATGCTCGTTTAGACAAAAAATTTTCTTTTTCAGACATTTTTGCTTTAAATAGAGAATTAAGTTAAAAATTTATACATCATAAAAATTAATAAATGTTTTGATTACTGCATAATATCAACTAAGTTATGGATTACAAAATTTAGGAAAAAATTCACTAAAGTTATATTAACTGAAAACAACTAAGAAGATTAGTTAATCAATCCTGATATTTGTGTGCTTTTCATCAATCTTTTTCAAGCGAACTTCTAAAATACCATTAGTATACCGAGCTTTGGCGACATCTGAGTTAATTGCAGATGATAATTCAATTTCTTTGTAATAGTGTCTATTAGCATTCTCTCCTGTTGATATAATTAAACTATGGGTAGTTGCTTTTAATTCAATATCATTTCTATCTACACCTGGCATTTCAGCGATAATTAATATATGATCCTTTTCTTCATCAACTTCAATCAAGGGTTCTCTTTTTGATTTGACAACAGGTTCACCAGAATAAGGTTTTGGCTCAATATTACCAAAAGAATCTATTCTTGGTTTTCCATCTTTGCCAATATTTATATTAAATCCATACATTATTGGAAAACCAAATTTTGATTGATTCTTCCTGAATTCTTTCATAAGATCTTCGGGGGATAACTTTTGAAAATCAGGAGGTAAATTTTTTGAAATTTTGTCAAAAATCTCTTTAAATAATCGTCTGAATTCCTTAGATCCAAATAGCTTATTTGGATCTATCACAAATTTATTTGGATCAGAAAAAAATTTCGCGGGATCCTCAAAATATTTGAAAAAATCAAAAGGATCTTTTGTTTCATCATCTTCATCGTCTTTGTTTTCACTATTTTTAGGCATAGAATCAGTCTTAACAAAATATTTGATTTATTTAATTTCAATTAAATTTAATAACTTAAATTTTTAATTTAATATTATAATAGCTAAAAATTAAATAGCTTATATACTAGAAAAAATTGTTTAGATTAATAAATTTATTCTACATAAAGAGTTAATTATCAAAAATTAAAAGTTATTGAGGAGATTAAAATATACTCAGAGCTTAGTGATGACGATAAGAATATGTATCTTGATGTGCTACGTGAAGCACCAATAATGCCCTTTTCTAATTTTGTATCTCGTGGAGATCTCCCCGATAAGATAGATGTGGCGAGACCAAGAGCTTTCATAGATCGTGAAGTTTATAGGTTAGCACGTCAAACTTATAAAGACCGAAGTGCGAGACTTATTCCAATATTAGGATCTGCTGGTTCAGGTAAAACTCATGCATACCATTCTTTTAAAGATAAAGAAAGAGAGAATAGAATGAAATTAGCAGAATCTACAGAAGCACAAGAAATAGATGTAAGCAAATTGGAACCCATAGATTGGAGTATCATTTATGTTCCCAGCCCACCTGCAAGTATTCGTGTTTTACTTCATGTATATACCTGTATCATTGAGGAACTTGGTGCTGAATTACTCGATATTGTGTCAGAAAAGTTAGTTAAAAAATGGGCTGGAGAAAAGAAGGGAATATTCCAAAAAGCAAAAGCTGAAGAAGTAATCCAGATGGGAATAAGAGAATTTCCAGGTGTATTTGCTGATTGTGTAAAAGCATTGGTAACTTATCAGTTAGATAAAAATAAGAAAGCATTAGCAGAAAGATGGCTTCTTGGAGAAGATTTAGAAGATGTTGAATTAGAAGAGCTAGGAATTAATTCAGTCCTCGAAGATGATGATGTATGCTTAGCATTAATTAAAATTATTACTGAGAATTTAGATCGAGTTCTAATTCTTTATTTTGACGAATTAGAATCTCCATACAGATACTTGGGAGAAGCAGCAGAAAGAAAATTCTTAGAAATCTTAAAACGATTGTATAATGAAGTCAAAGGGCTTGTAATTACGATTGCAGTTTTAAAAGAGATTTGGCCAAGAATCATTGAGATTGCTGATGCCCCTCTAAGATCAAGAATGGAACCTGAGCAAGAATTAAAACCTTTTAGTTTAAATGATCTAAAAATATTTTTCTCAAAATCTATGGAATCCTTCTGGGATGATAATAATTTGAATCCTCCACTTTACCCACTATTTCCGTTAAATGAAAAGCTTATTGAAATGATTTTTGAAAAGACTAAAGGAAATCCAAGAAATTCAATTAAACTATGTAGAAGGTTTATTGATAAAGTTGTAATGGAAGAGATGACTATTGATCAACTTATGGAAGTTGGTTCTGAAATTGTCGCAACAGCTAAACCAGCATCTGAAATTGAAGAAGAAGTTATAGATTTCTCAAAACCTAGGGAAGTTATTAAAAAGACTATTGAAGATATCCTAGCTGAAGAAGAATATTCAATTGAAGTCAATCCTCAGTCCGTAGCAGGAGCTACTTTAAAATGTATTAGTATGGTAGGGGAGGAGAAAAAGAAAAAGTTCAAAACTCAAATGGAATTCAAATTCAAGCTTGGTAAAAGATCTCAAACTTTAGCTGCATTAATAGAAGCTGAAGGAAAAAAATGGGGTTTAGAGATCCCATCTATAAAAACTTTCGATCGGAGTGCTGGTGTTGCTGGATATTATGCAGCAAAACGTTTGAAAGATGCTCTCGATCAACAAGCAATAGATAAAGCATTATTAATTGTTCCTGAGGGTAGTAAAGGTGCGAAATTTGAAAGTATTTTGAAGAATAACCCAAATATTCATAAAATAGAGCTTAATAATGACACGGGAGAAAAATTGATAGAAAATGCATTAAAACATCCAACGAAGGAAGGTTGGGAAATCACTCGGGTTATTTTCCCTGATATTGGAGACTATATAGAACCTATCGTTGAAGAAACTAAAGATTAAGAATTATAAAATTAAATTAGATATTTTCAAAAAATTCTTTTATTTTATTTTCTAATCCAAAAAGATCTTTTCCTAAGCGAGAAGCTCTGTGTATATTGTTTTTTATTTTTGTCAAATCCTCAATTAATTCAGGCTCTTCAAAATTGTCTGAAATTTCTATTAATCTATCGAATGGTTCAATTAATTGAGTATATATATCTAATTTTTCACCAAAAAATTCATTAAATAATTTTGCAATTTCTTTATAAAGACTCTCTCGTTCTTTTAATAATTCAGGGAACCTTCCAACTTGTTCTCCCTTATTTTGTAAAAATGAAGCAATTTCTTCTTCTTGAATAAGCAGTGCTAATTCTGCAGCCTTTTGGAAGCTCTTTTTTGCTTTTCTATAAAAGGTATCTTTCAGAAATTGATCTGCGATCTTTACTTCAGCTGCAAGTTTTAGAGGAATATCTTCTCCTAAGTCTATCAATTCTCTTGCTTCTTGAAGCTGTCCATCGTCAAGCATCTTTTTAGTTCTCTCATTCAAAATATCCTTTATAATTTCTGGCTCTTGTAATTTTTGAATTAAACTTAATATTGTATTCAAGCTATTTTTTAAAATATCATTCATTTTTTTTTTATCAGTAGAAAAACCTTGAATAACCTTTTCTTCAACATTTTCAAAGATACTTTTTAATGAGATAAGGTCTTCTTCCTCCTGTAGTATAAAACTTATATAAAGATTTTCTTTATCAATAGGTTCAGCATTAAGTTTACTCGAATAATAACGATTATTATCTTTACGAATGGTTACAGTTAAAGAATCTTTTTTTACATGTTTTTCAGAAAATTCCTTTAAAATAGCAGGTGGTATTTTTTCATCTTGTTTTAAATAATACTCAGCTAATATATTGGGCCCAAATGATTGATCAATTTCATATAGAATTATTGCACGTGGCATTTTATTATAGCTCTGTTAATAAATTTTTAGTGATTAATTTATATATTATAGAGTTAATAAGGTTTTGATTTTAAATTTTTATTCCATCTAGATGATTAAGGTCACATATATATAAATAAAGTAGAAATTAAGTAAAAAAGTAAGGGAGGACCTTATGGTTATTATAGAGGATACATTTTGCGAAGCTTTTGAAGGTCTTTGTTGCCAATTGATGGTAACTGCTCAAGATAGCGAATTGTTGAATAGAGCAGCTAATGCATTTACTGCTTTACCCTCAACTGTGTTTGGAGATGCTGAAGGAGGTATTGTTAGATGGCTAACTGAAAAAGAAACATTCGATGGAAGATTAGGGGCAATAGTTCAATTATGGGTCACAGGAACAGGAAAGAAATCCACATTAAAATTATATGATCAATTAGGTAAACGGATAAGGCAAGGTATCCTTGTCGTTCCTACGACAGCTGTTTTTAACTACTATCCATATAAATCTGAAATGAATTTTAACATGATGAATAATGTCGGCCATTGTGGAGATGGTTATGAAGAGATTGTTGAAAAATTTCAAAAAAAAATGATTTCAGTACCTATTATGATGGGATATGATTTTTTAATAGAAGAAGAAATTTCCTATGCTAAGGGTGTGATGGGGGGGAACTTATGGTTGTATTGTGATTCTGTGAAATCTGGAATTAAAGTAGGCAGAGAAACTGTTAAAATTATTGCTGAAATTGATGATGTTTGCACACCTTTCGAAGTATGTTCAGCAGGTTCCAAACCGGAAACAAAATTTCCTGAAATAGGTCCATCGACCAATCATCCATTCTGTCCTACATTGAAATCTAAACTCGCACCAGAAGATTTTAAAGTCCCTGAAGGTGTTTTATCTATTCCAGAAATAGTATTCAATGCTTTAGATCTTAAAACAATTGAAAAAACGATGTTAAGAGTAATTGAGAGAATTATTGATTTAGAGGGTTTAATCAAAATATCCTCTGGAAATTATGGAGGAAAATTAGGTAAATATAAAATATATTTGCGAGAACTAGGTTTAAAAGAAAATTATTTTTCTTAAAATTAAATTTTTATTACCTTTTTAATTTCTCTAGCTTTTGAAGTTGTTCTTTAGAATAGATTTTCCCATAATTTTTTGAAAAGATCTTTCTAATTTTTTCTAATGGTACGTCAGTATAGATACCCCAATCTTTAGCATACTCCACGAATAAATTCCCTTCATTATCATAAGGAGCTAAAAGGGCATCATTTTCTCCATCATATTCTACTAACGGAACATAACCTGCTTTAATTGCTGTTTCTTTATCAAAAACAGGAGTTAGCTTTTTCCATTTACCCTCAATATATAATTCACTATAACCATGACAATGAAATGTTCTAGTCCCCATTAATTCTTCGATCCAACTAGGAATTTTATGATTTATAATATCTATCATGTGGATTCTTGCAGGAATGCCAACTGCTCTAGAAAAAGTAGCTAATAATACAGCTTTTGACATACAGAAGCCATTACTTCTGCGTAAGGTAACAGAAGCTTTAAGATTTGCCCTATTACTTGGATTATATGTATACATATTATACTTTATATTATCTCTAACCCAGTAAAAGAGTGCAATTGCTTTTTCTTTATCAGATTTCAATCCATTGATTATCTCCAAGGCTTTGTCTCTAACTGTTTTTTTATCAAAATCAAGGAATTCAGTTGGTTGGAGATATTCCTTCATTGAGTCCATAACTAAAAAAAAAATAGATCATTTTATAATATTTCTCTTAAAAAAAATTATTCAGATCTCTATTTTATTGTTTATAACATAAATATAAATTTTAATAATTCAATTATACCTTAAAATTGAGATTTAAATTATAATAAATCTGAGAATACTTTGGAAGCTTTAATACTTAGTCGATTTGACCCATTTTATGGTCCAAAAATCTTTTTGAAAGCACCTAAGTCATTAGAGGATGAAATTATAAATGAAATCCCTTCATTAATGGAACTCCAAACAAAAGGAATTTTTATTCATATATTTAAAAAAATTAAGGCAGCAAATTTATTCTTTAAATTACCTAATGAGCATGCAAGGGGTGGAAATGAAAGTTTAATGATAAGTATTATAACTGACCTTAAAAGTAATATATCATTGATGTTAGCTCATGACCTTCTTGAAAGTTTTGCGCGAAATCTAACAAATTTAGAAGGAATTTATTTAGCTTTTGATAATAAAGTTAAAGATGTCCAGAGTGATCCTATAAAATTGAAAGAAATCGAAAAATACTTCTTCTCATATTTTGAATCTATTAAACCTGCTCTTAGAACTATAAGAATGGCTGAAAATCGTTATCAAGCTCTATTTAAAGCTGCTAAAGATGCAATTGTTATTATAAATCGTAAAAATGGAATGATTGTTGATGCTAACTTAGAAACTGAAAAATTAATCGAACAATCTAGAGAAGAAATAATTGGACTCCATGCGCTTAAACTTGAATTATTTGATGAAGGTTTAATTGATCCATCTATGATTGATTATTTGATTGATAATCCACCTCCAATAATTTCAAGGATAAAAAAGTCAACTGGTAAGAAGTTATATTTAGAAGTTAGTGTTAATGAAATTAAATTAGGAGATGAGCATTTTATTCAGTATATGTTTCATGATATTACTGATCTTCAAGTAATAGAGGAGAAACTTAAGGATCAAGTTAAAAAAATGGATATATTAAATACAATCATCAGTATTGCGAACCATGCTAATAATTTACGAGAGTTATTAACTGATATCCTTGATAATTCTATAGAATTATTTGATCTTAAAGGATGTTGTATATATTTGGTCGAAAAAGCTGGAAAGCTCGCTAGAGTAAAAGTTCACAAGGGATTTCCTCCCTATTTTATCCAACAAAATAATAGATTAGATATAACAAAAAATCCTTATGAAATAGTCTTTAATAAAGGTGTTGTACTTAATAATAAAAATTTTCCGGAATTATTAGACCAATTCTTTGAAGGAATTGAGTTTAGTTCGGCTGCTGTACTCCCTCTATTTTCAAAATTCGAAATTATTGGTGCTGTATTTATGATTTTTAATGGTAACAAAATACTTAGCTCTGAAGAGATGGAATTAATTATTTCTTTGGGTATGGAATTAGGTACAGCGATAGAACGTATCCAAAATAAAGAAGAATTACGACGAAGTGAAATAAGGAATAATATTCTTCTTAATCATATTCCATTTTCGATTTTTAAAATTTCGAAAAATGGAATCTTTTTAGATATTAAATTAGATAAAAATATCAAACAAATTATTGAACAGACATTTACAACCACAGAATTTATAGGGAAAAATATAAATGATTTCCTACCAAAAGAAACCGCGGAGGAGACCCAAAACAATATTGAAAAAGCACTTAAAATAAATAAATCAATCGAAATGAAGTTTGTTTTGCCGATAAATGACAATCAAATTATTTTTAAATCTAATATCGTTCCCTTAGAAAATAAAGAAGTTTTGGTATTTCTACAAAATTTAACAAGAACCTGGTAAGGTTACAAAGACATACTATTACTAGTCACTAAGTTTTGTTAACATTTCCTGAATTTTTTTACTCTTATTTTGAAATTCAAACGCAAGAGAATCATCACCTAAATGAAGACACAAATTACTTATTTTTTCAAATATTTCAATAGTACTTTCAAAATCTCCTTGCTGTAATGCGTCTTCAAGTTTATCCATTAAAATATCTCTTTCAAATATAGGTTGTAATAATGGTGATACTCCAGCATCCATATCTAGGAGATCAGCTATAATACGTATCATTTTAGGGCGATTATTTGGATCAATAGCCACAAAAGAATATGTCTTATGCCCCAATAATCTTTCAATATCTTCAACTTTCATTGCATTAGGTAAATCTTGTTTATTCCCAATGACTGCTAAACGAGCAGTAGGAACAACTTTATTAACTAATTCAAAAAAATACCTACTCTTCTCAAGATTTCCTAAAGAGGAATCTGTTATTAGTAATACAGCATCACTTCCTCTGATAAATTTCTCCCAGAGAAAATCGAATTGGTCTTGACCTGCGAAATCCCATAAAAAGAAGAAAAGTTTACCAATTTTAATAGTTGCAACCTCACCCGTTATTGTAGGAATATGTTGCATAGGAATTTCTTCAGACTTTATTAATTTAGTGGTGGTGGTTTTTCCTACTCCTGAAAAGCCTACTAATGAAATTTTAGGTTTTAAATTTCTGTGAACGTTATCAACAATTGGATCCAATATATCACTTAATATTTCGAAATTATCATCTTTAATATTATCTCCATAAAACTCTAAAAATTCAGTTTTAAATTTTTTTAATTGTGGTTTTATATCATCAAAATTGTCACCTAGGCCTGAAACAAAGAGTAAAATCATGTTTAAATTCTGATCAGCAATATATGAAAGCTTATATTTAAAAAACTCGTATGAGCCTGCCTCTTCTCCAAATTTCGAAAATGCTGCTTTTTTGATTATTTGATACACATTTGAAAAAAGATTACTGTCTAAACCCTTAGCATAACTCCTTTGATATGCTATTGAATCATTTATAACTATAAAAATTTGTCGCAACATTTTGAATAATTTGTTATCATTTTAGTCTTATTGATAGTATTGACTTAATTCATTCTTTAATTTATCTAATATCTCTGTCATAACTTCTTGGTCTAAATTTTCAGATAATAAAATTAAATATTTAAAATTATTATGATATTTATTTATATCTTCTATTAACATATTTAAAATTTTAGAACCTGGGCTTATTATACTAGTTTTTGTTGTAGTAAACCCAGACGATTTGCTTAAATGATATACTTTTTCATATAAATAGAAAAGAATACTAGTATCAAAATCGTTTGACATCTCTTGAATAATCAGATTATTTTCTTGATTAGAAACAAAACAACTTGTCTTAGACAAATTTTTGACAATGTTTTTGATAATTTCTTTTAGATTGGAAGTATCTTTTGAGAAACCACTTATAGTGGCTGACAATGCATTGTAAGTGGTATATATTAAATTTGGATGCAAACTTGTGAAATAAATTTGTATTTCTTCAGGAAGTTTTAATTGGGTAATTATTTGCCTTCGTATTAAAGCGAGCATACTTCCAATTTTCTTAGTGATTAATAGATCAATTTTATGCAGAAATAAAACAATTTTAGCATCAAATCCCAGCTTTTTTCTAATTTCATAAATTTTCTTCACATCATCAATAATATCTTGTGAATCTTTGATCCAGGTTGGATAATCAAAAAGATAAATGATTGCATTGGTATCTCCGAACGCTAATATTTGTTTCTGTTCATCTTCCAATATAATGGATAATGATTGACCAGGTGCATCAATTAGGCTAACTTTTGTATTCATAAAATCATGGACAGAATATTGCATTTTAATAGTTGCTTCAAGTGGAAAAAGTACTAATTCATTTGGATCTTCTCCTTCGAAGATTACCTTTTGAATTGTGGTTTTTCCCATTTCTGGTTTTCCAATAAATGTGATTTTTGTAGCCATGTTTTTACCTCATATTCTTATCTAAAAGTTTATGATTTGCAAGAATTATTCAAGCTACTTTATAATCAAATAAAAGTAAATATATTTAAAGTTGATTAAATCTATAAAATCAATTTTTTTATCTAATTGAGTTATATTTCTAGTGGAATTAAATAAGAAATAAATCAAATAAACATGATATATTAAATTTTCGAAGCTATGAAATCGATAATATCTAGTAATTTTATTTTTTCTTTAATCTCCGGTTCCACTTCTTCATATGCATCACTTAAATTTCCAATACAAAACGGGCAGCTGGTTGTTAATATATCTGCTCCTGATTCTACGGCTTCTCTAATTCTCTCTTTTGAAATATCTTTTGCTAAATTCGGAAATTGACTCTTCATACCTCCACCTGCTCCACAACACCATGCATGTTTACGATTTCTTTTCATTTCAAGCAATTCAACTCCTGGAATTTTTACAATCAGTTCTCTTGGGATCTCATATAAGTTCATATGACGCCCTAGGTGACAAGGATCATGATATGTTACTTTTATCTGTTCCTCTTTAGCAGGATCGAAAGGAATTTTGTTATTGTTAATCAAATCAATTAAAACTTCAGTAATATGTTTCACTTCAAATGGTAATTCTTCTCCTAATAAATCTGGATAATCTTTCTTTAAAGTTCTATAACATCCTGCACAAGCAGTAAATATTGTTTTTGCTCCCATATTCTTAAAAGTTTCGATATTATGCTTTAAAAGTTCGTCTACCGATTTATAATCACCTATACGAGCTCCAATAGAGCCACAACACCATTCATTTTTCGATAATGCAATCTCTATCTCAGATACTGATAATATTTTCATCATACTCTTCAATGTATCAGCTTGTCTTAAAGGCATCGTACACCCTGCAAAAAATACAAGTTCTCCTTTATCTTTAATAGCTGGAAATTCTTGAGCCCACTCAAATTTTTTGGCTATATCTTCGCCATAAGGATTTTTAGTATTATCATTGTTCATATATTGAATCAATTCTGCGTGTCTATCAAGTGGAGCAAAACCAGCTTCTACTAAGTCTTTCCTCAAGGCATCCCAAACCTTCACATGATCGATCCATTTACTTGTTGGTAATATGATATTTTCATTATGTGTCATATGGCAAACTTCTGTACAGTTTCCACATTCAGAACATTTATATATCCACTCCGCGAGTTCTTTACTCAGTGGAATTTGTCCTTTCAAAATACTCTTTAGTACATTCATTCGACCTCGAGAAAAGTATATTTCAAAACCCTCTTCATCTTTTGCTTCTTTCACAGGACAAGTTAAATATCTCCCAACAAAAGGTCTAATGGAAAATCCACAATCTCCGCAATTCATACAGGTAAATATAGCATCCCATTCTTTTTTCAAATTTTTTAATTCACTCATATTATTAATCCCCCCAAAAATTAAATTTTCCTCTACTCAGAATCATATTAGGATCTAGTATTTTCTTGATTGACTTCATTAGATTATAATATTCCTCAGTGTATGCACCAATATCAACCATTAAACGAGACATAAAATCTCCCATCATATACCATTGAACACCATGTTTTGTAACTCTTTCTAAAAGTGATTTCCATAATTTTAAATTCGTTTCTTGAATGACATCATAGTTCTCACCATTAAAATAACTCCAGAAGCTTGTAAAACCACATGTAATTTCTACATTATTACCATCTATTAATAATATAGGACCACTTCCAGAAATAGGTCTCATTTTAGTAATATTAAAAATTTTTTGCATATTCTCATTATTTTCCATATCCCATTGATCAATATCGTTCAGAATTTCTGGATATTTATTTACTGGACAAAAAGATTCAGCTGTTAATGGTTGATTGGATGGTACCAATCCCCATAAATTGTGATAGAATTGCCAATGTCCTTGTTCAACATAATGCCACTTAGCAATATTACCATCCGAAATTTCTGAACCTACGTTTTCTGCTTTATTACTTATCATGATTTCATCTAATTGTTTTGCTTTCTCTTCCAATTCTCCTTCAGAATTGGCTTCTATAGTATAAAAAATTAAACCTCTTTTCCTTTTTAAATTCTCATACATGGGCATTAAGCCTTGATCAACTCCAATTCTAACAAGTAAATCCATAATATACATTGCATCATAGACATCAATTCCTTTATGTCTAATTTCTGACAAAATTTTTGCTGATACCTCTCTTTCTTTTCGAGGTAATAAGAATGTTTTATACTCGGCATATTCTGGTTTAGGAAACACTTGTAAAGATACTTTAGTTTTAACACCAAAAATCCCATTATCCCCACAGAATAGTCCTGCTAAGTCTGGACCATTACCAAATCGGTTGAATGGGAATTTTGAATATTTATTTGCTTGAGAACCTGTTTCTATAATATCTCCAGTCGGCAAGACTACTTCTAAAGATACTAATTGATTTGTACAGGCACCATATTTAGCACATCCTCCTCCACCAACTGAATGATGTGAAATACCCCCTCCTATTGATGCGGACATGCCTGATCCTGGGCCCATACATCCAGTATAAAGATTAAAATGGCAAAGATATTCATTTAATTTTCCCCAAGATATTCCTGCTTCAACAGTCACGATAAGATTTTCCTCATCCAAATTTAGAATATTATTCATTCTTTTCATATCTAATACAATTCCGTTATCTCCAATAGGTTTACTTCCCCCAAACTCACATATTCCTGCTCCACGAGGAATTACAGCAATATTTTCTTCATTAGCAATTTTAAGAATTTCTGAGATTTCTTGTGCATCTTTTGGTCGTATTACTATATCAGGTATTCCTTGTAAGACTATATCTACATTTCGCGAATAAGCATGACGAACATAAAGGTCATTCGAAAGATACTTTTTCGAGACAATTTTCTCTAATTTTTGATATAAATCAGACATTTCTATATTAACTCATTAAATTTATATAAAGCAATTTATAATAGAAACATTAAATTACTTAAATATATTCCAAATTAAATTTAAGTTAAATCGAGATAGAGAAAGCAACCTAAACGATTAGGGAATCAAGGGTGTAATAAATTTATTATCGAGGATATATATTAATACGTTTAAAAGCAATTGGTACTGAATGGAAGGTTGTTGAAAAATTGATTAATTTAAAATCTACTGATCTAGACGAAGATTGGAAAATCACATATGCAACTCCTATTTATGGGGGTTGGGATATAATGGTAGAATGTTCATTTACTAAAATGAGAGATTTAGATAAAATATCTACTTTTTGCAAGGTAGATAAAGATTTATCGCAGTGGATAGAAGAAACAACCACATTAATAGGTTCAAAAAAAGATTATCCTAGATAATATAAGGTTGTAATATTTTGAATTAACTCATATTAGTAATTTAGATTTACTGTTATTTTGGGTTGGAAAACCTTGTATAAGATTAGAAAATATTCTATTATAACTATAATTTTTATTTTACTAACTATTCCTCTGTTTTTCGGAGTTTTTATAAAATTTTTCTTAATATTTAATATAAATCTAAAGGTGATTTTAGTTTTAATAACAGGATTTTGTGTCCTTATGATATTGAGTAAATTGACCGAAATATATGGTTATAGCGATAGACACATTGAAATTATGAAAGATCATGATATTATAGAGGTGTTTATTAATAACCACAATCAGATAATTGTATGGGTTTTTTTTCCAATAATAATGATAATTGAAGAATTAATCTTTAGATATTATTTGATTGGTTTCTTATTTTTTATTTTGGGATTAGAATCTTTTCTACTAATACTATCATCCAGCTTAATTTTCTCGCTATATCATATACATACGTGGTTTGTTATTAAAAATCTAAGACTTAGGTTGATTAATCTTAGTAATCCCTTTTTATTAGGTTTATTCAATGGGTATTTATTTCTAAAATTAGGGATTATACCATGTATTTTGGTTCATTATTTTCTAGCTCTATTTTTATATTACAATTTATATAGAAGATATTTTAAAAGAGAAAATGAAGAAAATAAAAATTAAAAAAGAAAAGTGCTAAAAATCATTTTTCTCTCAATAATTTCTTATCTACTTTACCTATGGTAGTAAGAGGCATTTCTTCAATAAATTCAATGATTTTTGGAACTTTATATTTAGCTAAATTATCTTTTGCATGTTTTAGAATATCATTTTTCGTTTCTTCTGTAGCTTCATATCCTTTCTTTAGTAATACAAATAATTTGACAACCTCAGAGCCAGGACGCTCTGGATCGGGAATTCCAACAGATGAACAGAGTTCAATTGCTGGATGTTCATTCATTTTATCATCAACTTCTACAGAAAATACTTTAAAACCACTTACATTTATCATGTCTTTCGTTCGGTCAACAATAGTAATATAACCTTCCTCATCCATGACCCCTATATCACCACTATAGAAAAATCCATTTTGAAGAGCATTATCTGTTTCTTTAGGTTTATTCCAATATCCTTTAAATATTTGGGGACCTCTAATAGCTATCTCTCCAGGTTCTCCTAAAGGAACTTCTTTTTCGTGATCTGCAACATCTACAATTTTTACTTCAGTATTAGGGAAAGGAATACCAACAGTTCCTATTTTCTTCTTCCCTAAATAGGGATTCATTGTAACACCTGGAGATGCTTCAGTCATACCATAAGCTTCTACAACTTTTTCTTTACCAACAACATCTTCAAATTCATATATACTTTCAGTTGGAAATGGGGCTGCACCAGAAATATATCCTATTACTGAGCTAAGATCTAGCTTTTTAAACCTTCGATTCTTTACGAGCATCATATAAAGTGTTGGAACATTATACATTAGTGAAACTTTCCCTTCATAATCTTTCATTTTCCCCACCATATAGTTCGTATCTCTTGGATCTGGAACTAAAATTTGCATACACCCTTGTGCAACTGTTTGTAGACAAAATTGCAGACCAGCTAAGTGAAAAAAAGGAAAACCTGAGATGTAAACATCTTTTCCTGGTTTAAGGGCAGGTTCAAACCAATGATTTACTATTTGAATTATAGATATTAAATTTTGGTGGGTTAAAATAGCTCCTTTAGGAGGACCAGTTGTTCCACCAGTATATTGAAGTAATAAGACATCTTCTGGTTCAATTTTTATATCTGGAATTGTTTCACTTGGAGATTTTTCTAATATCTCTTTAAAGTTAGCAAATTCAATTCCTTCTATAGGCTCTACTTTTCCAAATGGGACTTTTCCTATTTTAATTAATTGTTCTTTCATTTTAGGTTCTATATCTAAAAAATCAGCAACATTAGTTGTAATAACAATCTTCACATCAGTTTCTCCACTTATAATTGCTTGTCTAACCTTTTCTTCATAAAAAGAATCAAGTGTTAAAATTGCAACTGCGCCAGAATCTTTTAATTGATATATTATTTCATTAGGTTGTAATAGGAAATTCATACCTGACGCTGCGCATCCAGCATAGAATATTCCAAACAATGATATAATAAACTGAGGAATATTTGGCAAGTTAATAATGACTCGATCTCCTTTTTTAACTCCATTATCAATAAGAAAGTTGGCAAAACTTATAATATAGTTCTCAGTTTCTTGATAAGTTGCACGAGTTCCCTGAAAATCATAACAAAGGCTATCAGGGTATTTTTGAACCGTTCTTCTCATCATTTCTACTAAAGAATAGATTTTGATGTCGATTTCAGGTTTTACATGCCTGTCATATGATTTTAGCCATATTTTTTCAGAGTATGGGCTGCTCTTCATCATTTTTTCTGTCATTTTTGATCAAGATTAAAAATTTTTTTAATTAGATTTAACTTTTTTTATTAGTATTTTTATTGTCAGATATATATTTAAACCTATTTATATGATTAAAATGGATATTTACTTTAGAAAATTAGAATTTGAGGATATTCCCGCTATTAAAGATATTAGCAAAGATATTTGGGAAGGTTGGGATTATATTCCTGGGATCATTGAACAATGGCTTAAAGATGAAAATTGTTTAAACTATGGAGCATTTATAGATGAAAACAGATCTATGATGGTCGGTTTTGGACGTATAAAAATTATTAATAATTATTTAGCTTGGTTAGAAGGAGGAAGAGTAAAGTTAGAATATCAGCGACAAGGGATTGGAAGAGAGATGATAAAATATGCATTAGATTATGCTTATAAAGTAAATGCGAAAGTGGCTCAGTTTGATACCTCATCAACAAACTTAGGATCGCAATCATTAGCAAAACATTTTGGATTTAAAAGAAAAAAATCTATGAATGTCTTAAATGCTGAGAAAAAAGATATTCAAATAACAGATGATTCAAACCCTGAATTTACCAAAATCTCAGCTCATAGAGCTAAATCTTTTTATAAATCATTTGATATAAGCCTTGGAGATGAGATTTGTTTTGGGTGGTCTTATACACCATTAAATTATATAACAGATAATGATGGTGAATGGTATATACATGATTCTGATGCAATAGTACAAACAATTAAATATAAAAGAACTGTTCTTCAAGAATTTCCAGGAGAAAATGAAATTTGGTTAATTGCATATGGTACTCCAAAAATAGCATTTGGACTTCTTAAAGCTGTACTTCAAAAAGAACTTCAAAATGAAGGGAGTAATTATTTTGAAGTTTTTTGTCATCCCGATATTGCAAACCTCATTGAAACAATAGGTTTTTATTATTATGAGGGAAAACCATTCGGAGTTGTATTATTTGAAAAAGATTTAAATAAATAAATCATATTTACATTTATAAAAAACTATACATAGGAGATGTTAATGTCTGACGATGCCTATTTGAAACTGAGAGAATTCTTAAATCAATTTCCTCTAGGGTTTCCTGAAACACCTTCTCAAGTTGAGTTAAAAATCTTAAAAAGACTATTTACTAAAGAAGAGGCTAAAATTACTGTATTATTAACCCCAACACCTAATACTGTTTCTCAGATTGCTAAAAAGTCTGAATTAGACGAAAAACAATTAGAGGAAAGACTAGAAATTATGGCTAAAAAAGGATTAATATTTCGCATTCGACGAGATAATAAAACGTTCTTCAATGCTATTCCTTTCATGATTGGATTATATGAATATTCTGTCAAAAAAATAGATAAAGAACTTGCTAAATATTATAAAGAATATTATGACACTGCATATCAAGAAGAAATGGGCTTAAGCAATGTTCCAGGATTTAAAGTGGTTCCAATTGAGGAGGCAATTGAATATAATACTGTTCTTTTCCCATATCATAAATTGAAAGAAAGTATAAAGAATGCGAGAGTAATTTCAGTAACAGAATGTATCTGTCGTAAAGAAGCAGAATTAAACGGGGAGGGATGTGATAATCCAATAGAAACATGTCTCAGTTTTGGAGTAGCAGCAGAATATTATATTGAAAATGGTATAGGGCGTGAAATTTCTGCGGAAGAAGCAATTAAAATTATCAAACAAGCTGATAAAGCTGGTCTAGTTCATGCTGGTGCTAACTCTAAACACCTTTCTAATATATGTAATTGTTGTCCATGTTGTTGTGCATCAATGAAAGGAATAACACAGAAGGGGCTTGATAAACATAAGTTTATGAATGCTCTGTTCGAATCTATCGTGAATGAAGAACTATGCACATCTTGTGGAACATGCGTCGACCGATGCCCTGTTGGAGCCATAATATTAGAAGATACTGCTGTAGTTTCAAGAGAAAAATGTCTTGGATGTGGTTTATGTGCTACCACTTGCCCTGAAGAAGCTATTGTTTTACATTTAAGGGAAGACCGTGAGGAACCTTTTAATAGAGTAATGGAGATGTCAATGGCTATGTTAGAAGGCAAAAAAAGTCATACAAAATAAAAAATTGTTTAATAAATAAACTTCTCTGATACTCGTTTAATATTTGATCTGAAGTATTAAATTGAATCAATTCAGGTTCAAAATTAATCAAAATAAGTACATTATTTATCAATTTTACTTTGTATTTTATATTTCCAAAAGCTGCAAAACAAATTTTAGGAATTTTAATTTTGAAAGAAAGAAATTGAAGTTTTATTTAAAGTTAGGTAAATATTTTTTTTGAAGTTGACTCATTTCTTTAAAAATAATTTCTGCCATCTCAAAATTTTTGCAGTTAACATCCATAGCAAGACAAGCGATAGCGAGATCTTTTGATTCGTTTAAAATAGCTTCTACACACACGTCTTGAATAGAGGCTTCAATCCGTAATAATGCAGCAACGCTTTTAGAGATATTTCCTAATTTAACTCCATGGATACCCTCTCTATTAACATATCCTGAACATTCTATTACGAGATCTTGAGGAAGATTATCAATAATACCTTTGTTAGAAATATTAACTGCCATTTCATATGAATTACTATCCGTAATAATTGCCTTGATAATTGGTATCCCTCTTTCTTCTGAATGAGCGTTTAGTATTATGCCTTTTTTGGGATATCTTCCCTTTTCAAGTCTTTTATGATATTTTTTTAACCATGTGTTTACTGCTTTGTTTTCAGATTCCATTTTATCCAACCAGTCTAAGATATCTTCGATTTTAGTATATTGAGATCCAATTTGTAAATACTCACAGACATGATTATCTCCAGCATAACAAAAACAACCAGTTCTATTATAGAGCTCAAATGTTAGATCAGCAAAATGAAATCTATCCCATTTATCTTGAAAATACTCCATACACTTTGCATTAAACTCGGGCATTAAATTTTTTCCAGTTAATAAATCTTCTAATCTGAATAGAAACCCAAAGTGGTTTAAACCACCGAGAGTTAATTTCATTTCAGTTATTTCCTTATTTAGCATATCCGATAGATGATATTTTGTTAATAATTCAATTTGATGACAAAGCCCAACAAATTTTAATCCCGGAATGGATCTTTTAAGTGCTAAACAAATTCTTGACACGGGATTTGAATACACGATTAGAAATGCATTAGGACAATAAGTCATAATATCTTGTCCAATTCTAATATGTTCAGGAATTTGACGAGCCGAATGGAAAAATCCTCCAGGACCCCCATTTTCTGCCATCATCTCTGTTGAACCGTGTGTCCGAGGAATTAAATTGTCTTGCCGTCGTAATAAGAACCTATCCCCATTTTCAATTGAACAAATGATAAAATCAGCATCTTTTAAAGCACTTTTTCGATCCAGAGTTTGTTCAATATTAAATCTATATTTACTGATTTCATTTTCTTTAAGGACAATATCATAGACTCTCTCTAACTTTTCCTTATTAATGTCATGGAGAACTATCGTAGATCCAAATAATATTTCACTCGAAAATATATCCATTAAAGTGACTGGTCCAAATGCAGCACTTCCAGCACCAATCAATACTATTCTTTTAGTTCTTACCATCTACTTGACCTACAAAAAAATACTGAAAAAATTAATAATCCAATGGTATCATTCATTTTAATACATAATATTAGATTATTTTTAATAGCTTAATGAATTTTGGATGAAGTTTGATGAGTAAAGTTGGTATTGCGACACTCCCATTACACAGTTCTAAAGCCCCCATGTGGTTATTAAAGCGAATGGCACTTCTCGGAAAGCCAATTTTCAAAATCTTATATGACATGGAAGGTTCAGATGGTATATTAAGAAGATTATCTGACACATATTGGTTTCAAGGTTTGGGATGTATTTTAGGCTTCGATTGGCATTCGTCGGGAGTTACAACAGTCTTAGGTGGTGTTCTAAAACAAATTATCAATCCTCGGGATCATGGCTTAATAATCGCTGGCGGAAAAGGTAAAAATTCTACAAAAGTAAAGGAACATCTTCAAGACAATGCAAGGGCTCTAAGTTTTAATGATAATGATATTGAAAAATTCTGTGATATTAGTCGATTGGTAGCTAAAATTGATAATGCTGCTGTCCAAGATGGCTTTAATTTATATCATCATTTAATGATTGTCTCTGAAAAAAATTGGGGGATAATCCAGCAAGGACTTGATGTAAATATTAGAAAAGCAAGGAGGTACCACTGGTTTTCTGAAAGCTTGACTAATTTTTTAGAAAATCCTCATAAAGATATTAGTACAGAAGTAGTGAAAGATAAAACCTTAAATATGGTATCGAGTGAAAGTAGAAAGTGTAGGAAAGTATCAATTGATTTGATTGAAGAAGGATCGAATCGAATAAAGCAATATCTTAGTAAATTGAAAAATAGAAATCAAACATCTTTAGATGACTTTATTGAAACTGAACAGAAAATTAAGAAAAGACCGATTTCTCATTTAAATATGCCTATTCCTTTTTCACTTAAATGGGAAAGTATTGATATTGCTAAAGAATTAACCGTGAAAGATTATACAGATTTATTGAGAATTCATGGTTTAGGATCTGGGATGATTAGGGCTTTAGCACTTATATCAGAATTTATTTGGGGAGAACCCCCAAGTTGGAGGGATCCTGCCAAATACTCTTATGCTGTTGGAGGTAAGGATGGAATTCCATACTCAGTGAACCTTAAAAGGATGGAAAGATGTGCAACGATACTGGAACAAGCAATTGATCAAGCCCGTTTAAATAATAAAGAAAAATTGGATGCATTTAAAAGATTATATAAATTTAAGAATATTCAGAAGATTTTTTAAACTTTACTTGTTAATTCATCGCTTCCTGTTTATTCAATGAGAACTAATTTTAGTTTTCCTTTTGTTAAAGTTTAAAAGTGCTCAGTTAATTAAGGATTTGTAAGAATATGATTAATTCAGATCAGACGATATCAGTGAATTTCATTTGTCCTTATTGCAAAGAAAGTTTTAAAAAGCAAATAGAGTATGAGAAGAAGTCTGGTCTTTTTAATTTATTAATAAAAAATCATCCTAAAGGAGAAAATTGTCCTCCCTTTATAGCGTTTATAGATAATAATGGAAGACATAGAGGATCTCAAAAGATTGATAATGTTGAGGTAGATAATTCACAAAATGAACAATTGCTCGAAGATGCTCAAAGTAAAATTGATGAATTAGATAAGACTGTAAGATTTTACCATTTGAAGGTACCGAGGAGAGGAGGAAGAGGATTTGAACACAAAGTTTCAAACGTGCAGGATAGAGCATTCATGAGTTCAAAATTTTATTCTCAACTTATAGAATTTTTAACTGAAACTGAGAGTATCAATACTTTTGGAACAATTAACGTTAATACTGATACTTACTTTGAAGATGGTGTATTAATTTATGGAAAGTATCTCGGAATGGCTTACACTATCTATTGGAAAGATCAAAAAACGATACAAAGCAAAAATCTTGAAGAACTAAAGGCTCATGCTAATCTAACTGTAGAAAAATTGTTAGATATTTATGATTTAATAGATTTCTTTTTTTAAGAAATTTTAATAAGCAAATAAATTCCCTTAAAAATCATAAAAAATAGAAAAAAAGAATTAGTCATTTATTTTAAGATTTCCCGATGAAATTCCTTAATAAATATTTTAAAAATAAATGGAAGAATAAAGAAGAAATAAAATAATTATTTTAAAATTATAAAAAAAAGAGAATTGAAACAAATTATTGACTTTCGACACTAACTTGGTATTCTTGAGTTTTTTTGTGTCCACAATGAATACAATAGGCAACTCCTTTCTCTGATAAGCTTTCAAGCATCGAATTAGAAAATTTATTTCCACATTCACTACAATAGCTTACGTCAGGTTGTATAATTTGTACTGTCTTTTGAATGGGAATAATTGGTTCTTCTTCTTTTTGAACTATTATAACTTGAGGTGGTTCTTGTTGTAGAGCATCTTGATTTTTATTGGGTTTAGGTTTTCCTGAAATAGCATAATATAGTGCTTCAAAAATCTTATAAAAGAGAAGACCTAATCCTTTTAAAAGATAATAAACACCTTTTAGAACATAATATATTAAGTAAGCGACTCCTTTCAAAACGTAATAGACAATTACCACAGCTAACGCTAATAACGCGAAAATACCAATTAATATAAAAATCTGACCGTATACTGGTTGAGCTAAATACCAATCAAGAATTTCTTGCCAAGGGACACCAAACACATACACATTATCCATTTGTAATCACTCCAAATTTAATTTTTTTACTTAATTAAAAGGAGATTTTAATAGAATTAAAAAAATTTGGAGTCCAATTTTTAAAGTTTAAAGATTAGAGAGTTATATTAAAATCAAAAAAATCAAAGGTGAATAGATCGAAATAATTATAATTTAATTTATAAGGATAAACCATATTCATACATAAATTTGAAGGCTTTTATTGCTTGGTTTATGGTAGTCATGATGGGAATAATTAGTTTTGATTCAGATTGTGCGGCTGCTTTACTTATAAAATCAAAAACCCATCTTGAACCAAAACAAATAATAATACAAGGTTTATTAAATTTCTCAGCAATTTGTTTTAGTGCAGTAAATTGTTCTTTAATTCCCTCTAATGAATATGAAGCCATTCTTTGGAGTGGTACTCTTGGAACCGAAAAGATGTACAATATTCCGTCGGTATTACTATCTTGGAAAATTGCCTTAATAGAGGGGATAAGTGTCTGAAACATCGAAGGACCTAAATCAATGGTTCCACCAATTGATACCCAGTTTGGGATAACGGATTTTATTTTTTCAATCGTGCTGGTCTCTAAATCTGCAAGTTGCAAACCATGCTTTTTAATTTCATCGCACGCTAAAGCCCCTAAACTTCCTGAGCCAGTAATAATAGTAATATTTTTTCCTCGTAATAAAGGTTGTGTAGCAAAAACATGGGCAATATTAAATAATTCATAAAAGTTATCAACTCTAAAGACATAGGGATACTGGTTAAAAAGAGCATCATAAATTCTATCATTTCCAGCAATTGAACCGGTATGGCTATTTACTGCTCTTGTTCCGATATCACTTCTCCCGTTCTTAAGTATTAATATCGGTTTGGTCATTTTCCTAAGTGTTTCTTTAAGTGCCTTACCTCTTTTTGTTCCTTCCAAATAAAGGGTTATTATTTTTGTTTGAGGATCATCATTTAAATATTCTAAAAGATCAACCTCATCAACATCAACTTTATTTCCAATTGTTATTGCTTTTGAAAACCCAATCCCTTGACTATTAGCCCAATCAATAAATACATTTCCTAATACTCCCGATTGGGCAATAACAGCAATGTTACCCTTTATTGCTTGTTCAAAATCCATGTCTGATGTTGTAAATTCATTATGAAAATTAGTTACTCCAATACAATTCGGACCTATAATTCGAATTTTTGATTCTTTAGCAATTTTTTCGATTTCACTTTGCATTTTAACATATTTTACTGTACCTGTTTCCGCAAATCCAGCTGATTCTATAATTATTCCTTTTACCTTTTTTTCAACACAATCTTTTATGGATTGAAGTACAAATTCATTGCTAACGATTATTATGGCTAAATCAATGCTGTCTGGTATATCTTTAACATTTTTATAAGCTTTATGATTAAAAATTGTCTCACTGTTTATATTGACTGGGTAAGTCTTAAATTTAGAATTTAGAAGGTAGGTGGTTGTGCCAGTACCAAATTTTGGTTTTTCTGATGCTCCTATTATCGCTACTGTTTTAGGATTGAAAAATATTTCCATATCTGACGTAAATGTCAACTTCTTTCCAGATTCCATTGAATAAGATATAATAATTAAAAAAATAATCGGCATAACTTAAAGATTTAGATTAATTAGCTAGGAGCGAGCAATTGATTTGAAAAAAATTAACTTTTTAAAAAAAAATAATGTAAATTGGATAATTTTGACGATAAATGTTTTTTATTAGAGCATCTTATTAACTTTTAAGATTAACAATATAGTTAATTTCAGCCTTATATAATGTATCTAACTGGATTAATCAGAAAAGAATTTGGCAGAATCAAATCAGATAAAAGGACGTTAATTCTATTATTCATTATCCCTGTAATTTTGATTCTTGTTTTCGGTTTAACTACAGGAGGGGGACCAACAAAATTTTTTGTAGGAGCTATTATAACTCGTGATTCCATGCCAACTTATGATGATTTTCCATCTAATTCTTCTAAATACGATAGTACCTTCATTTCAATAATGCAAAATCAAACTTCAACATGGGATCTATATACGTATTATAATTCAACTTCTTTAGAAGAATATAATACTGCATATCACAATTGTTATGAAATTTTAAGAAGGGGTGATATTGATGTAATCATTATTTTACCAGAAAATTTCTCAGAATCAGTCGAAAATAAAACGAATCCCGTTTTAATTTATCATATCGATGGATCTGATTTCCAAGCTATATCAGCATTTGAAATAGCTATTCAAGAACCGATCGCTTTATTTAGAACTCAAACAGATATGATAGCTAATTTTACGATTATGGTTCCTTATTTAGAATTTGATGTACCTTTTTGGGAGTCAGCTATTCTGAATTATGCAATCCCGATCATCTTACCTATAATAATTATAGGAACTACTATGAATTTAACTTCACTCTCAATAGTTTCTGAAGCACCACTCCCTCGGATGCTAATAACTCCAACTGCTAAAAGAGAGATAATTTTAAGTAAATTAATTGCAAATTCGATAATTATGTTGCTTCAATCAACTGAAATTTTTGTAATGACCGCTTTTTTTGGATTATACAGTTTAGGTTCATTGTTTTATTTCTTTTTAGTATTAATTATGATAGGGTTTAGTGGTGTTTGCATTGGATTATTTATTTCAGCCTTAAGTCCTACAGAACAAAGTGCAAATCAAATGTATTTAATTATGTTCTTAGTAATACTTCTCTTTTCAGGAAGTCTCCTTCCATTGGGTAATCCTCAGGGAGCATTACTAATTTTTATGAATCTACTCCCATTATCTAATGCTATACCAATGATAACAGATATAACTCTAAAAGGATTATCACCAAATTTGATAAGCCTGTTTTGGCTTAACTTTAGTTCTTTGATGTATGTCACCTTAGCTTATATTATCTATATGTTTAAGAAATTGGAGGTGTGACATGAAAAAATCGCAGAAAAGATCTTTAAAGCCTAATTTAAAAAAATTCAAAAATAAAATTCCAAGATTAAAACCTGATTCTAAAAAAATAGTTAGCAAAATATCAGGCTTAAAAAATAATACTTATAGAATCTTAAAACAAATTAAGAAAGAGTTTAGGCTTTTATGGACAGATAAATTCAATTTATTTCTAGCAATTGTGATGCCTCCTTTAATAATTATATTGTTAGGTTTTACAATGACAGATGTCCCTCAAGAAGCACATGCACTTCCCTGTATAGTAATATCTTATGATTCTAATACATTTATCAATCAAAATGACTTTACAGAATCAAAATTAGATAATTATACTATGCCTTACGTGGAAGCTGTGAATAAGTCAAAAATGCTTGATTTAGTTCGATTTTATAATGCAACAGAAGAGATTTATGCTATGGAAGAGGCTAGAAATGAATTATTAGCAGGAACTATCAATGTTATCATATCATTACCTATTGATTTTACTGAGTTCCTAGAATGGGGGTTACCTGGTTTGATTGATTGTGTTCCTGATTCCTCAAATATTCAATATATTCAACAAAACCTTAATTCAGTCTATGACTCAATCAAAATATTCATACATGACAATAATCTTACTCCACAATTTATAGTTCGAGGTTTTGAAGAATTTACCATACCTAAGAGATATAGCAGAAATTTCAACACTAGTATGATTATGGCTCTCTCTTTTATGGTTTTTGGTATTGCTTTAGTTTTATCTATTTTAGTAATTGTCCAAGAGAAACCAATAGCACGACTCTTACTTACACCTATAAAGAGAACAGATATTTTGCTTTCTAAATATATAACTTATACTCTTGTATTGTTATTTCAGGTTACTCTTTTAATAATCAGTAGCTTATCTATGGGCTTATATATAGCTGGTACTGTTGCAGACTTATTTCTGGCTTTATTTATGATAGGATTTTCTGGATTAACTATGGGTGTCTTTATTAGTTCACAGAGTAAAACAAAAACTCAGGCTAACCAATTATTTCTTGCGATTTTTCTTGTTGCTGTTTTATTAAGTGGTATATTCATTCCTATTGAAAATATGCCTCCATATTTACAGGTTATTGCATACATTCTGCCATTATCTCATGGAGATCCGTTAATTCGTGGAATACTTCAAAAAGGTCAGTCTATATTAGGACTCCACTTCTTTTGGTTATTAGCAATTAGTGTAGTGTTAATAGGGTTTACATTTATAATATTTAAAAGAAGAAAATATGAGGTGTAGAAAAAAATAAGTAAAATAAAATCAAAGAAAAGAATGGTTGACGTAAATAATTTAAATGTAAAATTTGGTGAAAAACATGTTGTTCATGATGTTTCCTTTGTTGTCAATGAGGGAGAGATAATCGGACTTTTTGGAATCTCAGGAGCTGGAAAAACAACTATAGTAAGAGTCATGACTTGTCAAATCGAAAAAAAGAATTGGAATGGAATGGTTAAGGTAACCGGGTTATCTCCTGAAAAGAAAAGAAACCATGCTCAGATTCTTAGCAATATTGGATATGTTCCCCAACTCGAATTATTGAATTTATATTTTGAATTAGATCCAATGGTAAATGTAGAAGTCTTTACCTCTACATATGGAATGAATAAACAAAAAGCAAAAGAAACTGCAGAAAGGTTATTTAAAATTCTTGACATCCCTGAAGACACTTGGAATAAGAGTGTTAAACGGATGAGTGGGGGAGAAAAAAAGCGGTTATCAATGGCTATCGGACTAATTCATAACCCCGATGTTCTATTTCTTGATGAGCCAACAACGGGGGTTGATGCTTCAAAACGCTATGACATTTTAAGTTATTTAAAGAAATTAAACCAGAAATTGAATACAACAATGTTTATAATTACTCATGATTTGGAAGCCGCTTTAATATGTGATAAAGCTGCTATTTTAAGGGAAGGAAGACTATTAGAGTTTGATACTCCCCAAAACTTAATTTCATCTTTGCCAAGTGAAGGATTAATAGCAAGATTTACTATTGAAAATTTAAATGAAAGGATAATCGAATTTATTAGAAACTTTCCACCGATTAGAAGAATTATTAGGGTTGGAAATGAAGCAATTGAAGTTCTTATGGGGGATTTTGAAGAAAATCTTCCAAAATTAATTCAATATATGATTGAAAATAATATAATAGTTAAATCAATGAGTAAAGATACTGCTACTTTTCGAAGATATTTTCAAATACGGATTCAGCAGGAAGAAGAAAAAGAAGAAAATGCGGAAAAAGTAAGGGTGATTAAAAAATAATAACACTGAGCCGTAAAAACAAACGATTGCTGAAAATCATTTTAGTGCTGGTTATTATAGTTGGCATTCCTAGCCTTGCTTTAATTTTAGTGAATATTCGCTATATATCATATATAGATGAAGATGAGGTTCATTCTATAAAAGATAATGCTGCATTTTTTGCATGGAGCCATCAAAATGACGAGGGGTTATTTATTGAGCCTAAATTAGAACAAAATTTTAGAGCAATTGACTCGATAAACTTCTCTATTGCTGTGGAATATTTTTCCAATTTGGTAAATCCTAACAATATTTCAAATGAATATGTAAGGAAATTAAGACCAAATATCTTTTTTGATTATATATTTGAAAAGCAAAACTATGATGGATCATATTCTGATTTTGGAGGACTTGGTAGTATGATCTCTACGCATCAAGCAATAAAAACTATTGAAATTGCCAATAAATCATATTTGAATCGTAAGATTCAACAAAATAAAACAGAGAATATTGTAAATTATTTAAATAATTCCTTGAAAGAAAATGGAGAAGGATTCAAGTCAATATCCTACTTGAATGAGTCTGATATAATTTCTACTTCTTGTGCAATTGAGTTAGCAAATACTTTGAATGCGGGTTTTGTTCTCAAGAATCCAAACATTTCTAAATATATTAATGCTACTTGGCTTAGTGGTAGCTATAAATTGACGGATGATGATTTGAGTATAGCTACAACAGAAACCACATATTATGGAATAAAGGCATTCTTAGGTATGAATATGACATATACAACTTTAGAGCGAACAGCAATTCAGATATATTTTAGCTCACTTTATAACATTATAGAAGGGGGATTTTCGAATATTCCTGGTGGGAGTTCTACAGTAGAATCAACATATTATGTATTATCCTCATTAAACTCATTAAATCTATCATTTCCTTTCTTTGATGAAAATAAAACCTTAGAATTTATTATTAATTGTTCTAACTCAGATGGAGGTTTTGGTTCACGTCCGGGATCAGAATATGCTTCAGATTTTACGCCTGGATGGGCTGCAATAAAATCAATTGAGATCCTTAATAAAGAAAACTTAATAAATAATTTTGACACAATTAAGAAGATATTAAGATATTATGAATGGCTTCATATGTTTCAAGGGAAAAATGCTTTATTTGGTCGTACTACAATTGAAGCTAATTTTTATGGAGTATCAGCTCTTTACAAGTATAATAAGGTATATATTGACGAAGATTTTATTACAAAAGATACCTTAGAGCATATTTTGCTCTTTGTTGACCAATGTTATAATCAATATGAAGGTGGTTTTGCATCCACTCCAGGAGAAAACGCAACTCTATATGCAACCTATTGTGGGGTGAATATTTACAATATGCTTTATCCCTCTACTAACAAAATGTTGGATGAATTTAAAATTGGGAATATAACAAATTATTTGGTTGAGCTCCAGAATTCTGATGGTGGTTTTAAGATCGGGGGTGACGTGGATGTATTATTATCAATGTATGGTCCATTTCATCAAGTTTTCTTGTATTTTATTAATTCCAACATTTCTACTATGGAAAGCACATATTGGGGGTTATATTCTCTTAATATTCTTGATGGATTAGCTTTAATTGATAATGTTAATCTGACTCATTGGTTGAGATCATGTCAGAATCCTGATGGAGGATTTTCGATATTTGTGGGATTTCATAGTGATGTGATTTCAACTTATTTTGCATTAGAGATATTTTCAAAATTATTAAATTCTGAACCAATGTCAAAAATAGATTCAATCAAATTTCTGAAAAACGCACAGACTTCTGATGGCTCATTTTCAGTTTTACCTGCCCTTGGAGCCTATTTAGGATTGCCCTCAACATTTTTAGTAACTTATTTTGGTTCAAAAGGTCTTTATGATTATAGATTTCAACCAGAAAATATTAGAAATACTTTGAATTGGTTTACTGAATGTATAAGTTCAAATACAGGAGGGGTTGGAGACAATCCAGGATTTGGAGGAGATCTAAGAAATACTGCTAACGGCATTATTATCATAGATGAATTACAATATGATCGGAGTTTTGATTCTAAACCATGGACTCAGTTATTAATCTATATTTTATTTATAGAAGCTGCGGGAATTGCTTTATTTATCATCTTCAAATTGTACCAAAGACTTTCAATTCCTCAGAGAATTAAATTTTTATTAGGAATTGGTGGAAAACTTAATAGAGCTTATTTAGAAAAATATCCAGCTATTAATTGTGAAAATCTAAGTGTCTTTGCAGGGGGGAAATTAATAGTGGATTCAGTTTCTATGAATGTAGAGCATGGAAAAATATTAGGAATTTTAGGAGAGAGTGGAGCTGGTAAATCCACTTTCATTAAAGGTTTACTGGGTATGAGAAAAATTATAGGTTTTTGTCAAATTTATGGAATGGATATGAATAGAAGAATATCAAGAAGAATCAGACCTATCTATGGTTACGTTCCTCAGGATTTAGGTAAAATATATCACAATTTTACTACGCTGGAAAACTTATTATACTTTGGAAATCAATATGGGCTTACCGAGAAAGAAATAATAAGTAAATCTAAAAGAATTTTGCGTAGCTTAGAAATTGAAGATAAAATGAATGAATTAGTCAAAAATTTATCAGGAGGACAAAAAAGACGTGTTAGTATCGCTATTGGGTTAATTCATTCACCAATGTTCTTGATATGTGACGAGCCGACCTCGGGTCTTGATCCTGTGGTCAGGGAACATCTATGGCTAGTATTAACAAAGATTAATGAACAGTTTAACACCACATTAGTAGTTATAACACATTATCCGGAAGAATCAAGATTTTGTAATCTTGTTGCAATATTTGGTCGAAAACGCGGAATGATAGATTTTGGAGAGCCCAAAATGCTTTTAGGTAATTTACCAGGAAAAGGCAGATCAATTGAAATAGTATTTACCGATATACAAGAGAATATGATAGAAAGACTTGAGGCGATTGATGGAATCGATAAAGTTTTAGAAAACAAAGCAGGTACAGATTTTTCAATATTTACTAATTTAAATATTGATAATCTGGTTGATAAAATTGAAGAAGAGATAGGGAAAGGTTTAATTAAAGAAATAAATCAAATTGATTCTAAAATGGAACAATATTTCCGCTATAAAGCAATGGAGGTGCCTAAAGTTGAAGAACTCTAGTGCTTTAAAAAGAGCTAAATTATTAAAAGAACATCGCAATATTGAATTGGAGCGCCTAAGATTAAAAATTTTAGACGCGATTAGGTTTTCCAGACGTTTTTGGATGACGTATAGAGAAAATACTTTTGGTATCGCATCAATTTTGAACTTGATTTATAAAAAATCATTTTTTGAAGTATTATTTTTTACCAATAAAGATGTTATGGAAAAAGGGGTGCCACTATTAAAAATCTATACCCCAATAGAAGATGAAATTGATTTTAATGAACTTATTGTAGAACCTGATTTTGATGATGATGGTCTCGTTAGTCCAAGTAAAATTATCGGCCGTATGAGGAAATTAATTCGAAGAGAATTTCAAAAACATCTAGCTCTTCTAGACAATGAGGCGAATTTAATTGATGAAAGATTTGAAAATTATATTATCGATAATAATCCCTATCATAGAGAGATAAGAATATCTTATCCCTATTTTGTTATAGAACTAAAGGTAAATTTTGAAAATTATCCCCTTGTCCCGTCATTGACATTTTCAAAAACCCTTTTAAAAGTTTTAAAAGAAAGAGAATTAAACGAAGAAGAAATTATTAAAAGTTGGAATGAAGTAAATCCACCCCATATTTATCAATTAATCGAAAAATTATGTGAACTTGTATCAAGACGTCTTAAAATTGATCAACTAAATGAAGATTCTCAATATTTAGTCATAAACAACCTATCTATTGATGAAAGTATTAAGAATGTTTCATTTAAAATCCATAAAGGCAAATCAATAGGGATCATTTTTGAAGATGAACACTTGAAGAATGTCAGTCATGATTATGATATTTTAAATTTGTTTCAAGTTATTTCTGGTAGTTATTCTGATTTCTCTGGAACTGTTGAAATATTTGGAATACCTATTCAATCATTAGGTAAAAAGGAAAAAAAGAGTATTTTTATTTTACCTCAAGCATATGAATCGAAAATCCTAAATATGAAAATTAAGAAGGCAATCCATTATGGTATAGATATTAAAGAAATTATTAAACAGAAAAAATCTATTATAAACCAAATTTTAAAACAAGCAGGAATTACACCTAAATTAGATGAAGTTATGAGTGATTTATTTGCAAAAGCAGTGATGAGAATGATTTTCAAAAAAAGAGCTTTTATTAATAGTGCTTTAGAAGATACAGGATTATTAAATAAAAAAAATAAAAAATTTTCAAGAGTAACACAATTAGAATTTCTCTTATTTTCAATTGGAAGAGCTTTACTTCAATCACCCTCCATAATTATGTTTTTAATACCATTAATAATTTTAGATCGACTTGAATATGAAAAATTTAATAATTATATAGAGAAAATTAAAAAAGAATTCCGTGTGATCCTATTATTTCATGGTCCTGAAGGAATAGTATCCAATTGTGATCAGATATTGACTATTAGGAAAGATGAATCTAAAATTGGAACATATAATAGATTAATAGAAGAATTACCTCAATCAGGAGAGATAATAACAATTGAATTGAATAACCCTGATCGAAATTTGATAAAAAAACTTTTTAAATTTGAGGAAATAGCTAAAATCAAAGAAGAAAGAAAGAATGAAAAATATAAATTATTTTTAAAGTCTGACCCAAATAAGATGGTAATTCGAATAATAGAATTATTTGGGCAATATCTCTATAGTTTTAAAAGACATAAAGCCTCTTTGGGGGATTATTTGGAATTTTTTGAAGGTACATAAAAATTAAATAGAAATTATATAAAAAAAGTTATGAATTATGATAAAAAGTTTATATATCTTGGATGAGAATGGAATCTTACTATATTCCAAAAATTACATGGAAAAAAATTATGATCAAAATATATTAATTGGTTTTTTCTCATCAATATCTAATTTTAGTAGAGAAGCATTGGGGACTATAGTAAGAAATGTTGATCTAGGGGAGAATAATAAACTTATTTTAGTACCAAATATAGAAGAGAGAATTCTGGGAGCCGCTATAGTAAGTGCTAATGATAATAACGCACTTGTTAGACTCATACTTACTAATATTTTGCAAGATTTTATCGATACATTTTCACCTGATTATGATCCGGATCTAATTTTCCCTGAAGATATGGATACGATTATTAATAATAATTTGAAAAGGAAAACCATGCTATCCCCAAGGATAAGATTAATATTATCTTGGTCGATCGCAGGGCCTTTATCTTACTTTTTGATTTTATTAAGTATAAATGTAACCTATTTTATTTACGATCTTTTTCGATTAAATAGATTCATTAATCCTGACCAATTGTTTACAAGATTTATGCCCTATTTAATATTATTATCTACAGCAAATATAATTATTTTATTTTTGCTACCAAATTTAATTTTAGGATTTTTAGCTTCAACTTGGAGAATTGCTCTTTTAAACTCTTTCATCTACTTTGCTATAACTATTACGCTATATTTTTATTCAGTAGCACCTAATTTCGCATACATTATTGTTGGGCATTTACCACTAACCTTAATATTTTCCCTGTTTTTTCTTTTTGTTGGTATGAGGTATTCATCGAAGAAATTCTTAAAGGACTAATTGTTTAATAGTTCTTTTTATTTTATTATAAGTTTAAATAATACAATTTAGAAGTACTACTAATACTTAATTTAAGCCTATTAATTCAGAATTATAATGGTTGTTTATTGTAAAACCAATAAAGTCCAGATAGTTTGTCCAATCTGCAATACAAGAGATATTATTGGTATTCCAGAAAGAGAAATAAAAAAGAATAACCATTTAACCACGGTTTCAATCCATAAAGGATTATTATGTCCTCATCATTTTCAAGTCTTTGTAGATAAGAATTTTCAAATTCGTGGATACCAAAAAGTAGATTTTGAACTAAATCAAGAAAATTCAATAAAATTAAGAAATGGCGTAAAAGCTTTCAATAATAAAGAAAAAGATAATTCAAATTCATTTGAAGAAATATCTCTTGAAGGTAATAATATTAACTATTATCCCCTAAATAACATTAATAGTAGAGAGGATAATGATTTAGACCAAAAAACTAAAAATAGCAATAAGCAAATGAGTTTAAGAGAAATTTATGAAGAATTCTGGGAATTTATTGATGATGATAATAAAATATTTCGAAAGTTTATTATAAAAGATAAAAAACGAAGAGAAACTTCAAAATATCTTGATTTCCACAAATTATTAATCGCTTAGAAATAAAGCAATAAATTTGATTTAATATATATTAAATCTGCTTCTTTTAGCTGAGTCGTTATTGTAAAAATTTAGTCCTAAACCTTTTAAATATGATCTATAATTATAGTTTTATTGAGTATTTATGTATATTTTGCATAAATAAAAAGAAATCTATAAAAATGAGTGAAACTGTATGAAAAAGATAATTAAAACAGAAAATATAACTTTAACAACTATTCTTCTTCTTTGTATATGTTTATTTACACTAAATAGATTTATTAAGGTTAATCCTACTGAAACTTCAATTCAAGAGGATAGATTAAAGATTAGCGCTTTGCCTTTAGAAAATTATAGTATGACTCCAGGAACTCCATATAATTGGATAGACGCTTCGGGTGGAACAGAGTTAGTTTTAGCTGATGATGGTTATGCTACAATATTATTACCCTTTACTTTTACTTTTTATAATCAAACGTTTTCAACAGTATATTTAAGTGCAAATGGATATCTTAGTTTTACAGATACTACACCTGATTATTTTGATAATATTCCATTTCCCACAGATTATCCATACTTTACATATATGGTTGCCCCATTTTGGGATGATATATACCCCCCAGATGGAGGTCATATCTATGTTCAATCATTTGGTACTTATTGGGTGGCTGAATGGTTAGATATTTATCATATTGACGGACCCATACTAGGATCATTTGAAGTAGTTTTATATGAAACAGGTCAAATCCAGTTTAACTATGATTATATTGATTATATTGAACCCTATAGTGGTTATACATGTGGTTTAAATTTAGGAGAGAACATAGATTATTATAATACATATCTTGGTTTAGACAATTCAACTGATGATTTTTCAATTCTTTTCAATCCTGAAAGTATAAACGTTATTACTCCTGATAAATCTAGTGTATGGGAAGTCTTCACTGTAGAGCAAATCATTTGGAGCTCAACAAGCAATGTTTCAAATGTAAAAATTGAACTTTATAAAAAAGGTGTATTTGAAAGGGAAATTGCTGCAAATATAGCTAGTATTGGTGTATATTCTTGGAATATATCCTCCGGTTTGAATGATTCTGACCAATATCAAATAAAAATCTCTGACGCTTCTAACCCTTTAACTTATGATTATTCCCCAAATTTCGAAATATTCAATCCAACTTTCACAATTATTACTCCTAACAGTTCCAGTCTTTGGGTAACCGATAAACCTCAAGAGATTAATTGGACATCAAGAGGTACTATTCCAAAAGTAAAAATCGAGCTTTATAAAGAAGATATTTTTGAAATGGAAATAGCTCGAGGTCTAACTAACAACGGTAAGCTTATTTGGGTAGTTCCTAAAGGGCTTCAAACATCTGAAAAATATCAGGTAAAAATCATAGATGATTCCAATCCTTCTGTTTTCAGTTTTAGTGATTATTTCAAGATAAAGAAAGCTACAAGTGCAATTCCAGGATACTCAGTGTTTGTATTGATAGGCTTAGTTGGCATAATCTCAGTAATACTGTTTAAAAAAAGATTAAAATTAATAAAATAAATCCCTTTTTTTTTTATTTCTATATATAATATACCTATTTCAGAAGTAGAGTTCCTTTATATTGATATTTTGAGAAAAACTAAAGTTATATTTTTATATTGCAGTATTTTTCAAAATTGTTTTAACTCTTATCTTTTATTCAGTAACCACATATTTGTTATAAGAAAAATTCATCTCACGTTTGAATAAAATATGAGAAAATTTAATATTCTGTACTTAATTTTCCCAAATATCAAATATTTTATATAAAATCAAACATAGAAAGATAAACTAAAAGGTTGGAAATAATGAGCTATAAATTACCGGATGAAAAAGATCTGGAAGCCATGATAGGCATTGTTGGTAAGGAATACGCTTCAAATAACAAAGCAATTACAGCATCGTACCTGGCGAAATCAGTGATGGGTTTAGAAATCAATTATCCCAAAGCGGGTAATGACTAAATAGCCAAATCCCTGATATCGTCGTTCGACCAAAATACGTTGAAGAAATTCGTAAAATTCTTGTATACTGTTCTCAAGAAAAAATAGCAGTAAGCCCTGTTTCTGGTGGATTATCTGGCGGATTCTCGTGCCCAACAATAAAACCTGGTGGAGTTCTTCTTGATTTAGGAAGAATGAAAAGAATAATTGAAATTGATGAAGAAAATCGATTTGCAATTGTAGAACCTGGAGTAACTATTGGAGAACTGTGGGCATATATGCATAAGAATACTCCTGACTGGGCACCACCAATACCAGATGGAGCTCCACCAGCATCTACAGTTATGGGAGATGCCATTGATAGGGGGTTTTCATTATACACATCTAGTGTAGGGCCCCAGGGAGACAACTTTATGTGCGCTGAAGTTGTGTTTGCAAATGGTGACGTTTTAAGGACTGGCTCATGGGCATTACCAACTGCGAAACCATTCTATAAATATGGACTTGGTCCTGATTTATGGTCTTTTTTGATGGGTAGTCAAGGAACTATGGGCGTAATCACAAAAGTAGCTGTAAAGATTTATCCACATCCCGAATTTAAAACAGTAGTTGTGTGGGGCATGTCAAATCCTTATGATATGCAGAATCTAACATTGGAAATCCAAAAACAGGAATTTGGAATAGCACATAATGCAGTTATGGTACAAGGCGGGAATTATCCTTTAGTAATGACTCGATGGCCAAAGGATAAGGTTCCTCATGATTATAAGTTTTATGAAGAGATGGGAATCAGCCAATGGTGGATGAATTTTGAATGCTGGGCTCAAACACAAGAAGAATTAGACTATGTAATAAAAAGAATTGATGAGATGGGAAATGATTATAAAAAGAATAGAGCTAAAGACCCTGACTCAATAGTACCTCAGAAACTTCATCCAAAACAAATAGCAAGCAGATTAAAAAAGCCAAATAAAATTGCTGTTCCGTATGGTCTATGGGATGCGGGATTTTTATTTATTACATGGTATACTCCCTGGCCAGAATGTGCCCATTTTTGTGAAATGTATTGTGCCGCAATGGAGAAATATGGTTTTCCTCCTACGATGTGGGTTGCTTCAATTGAACGTGGTCGACAAGCAATTTGTATGCCGATTGTGTGTTTCGATAGCACAAAGCCTGAAGAATTAGAAAGAGTTCAAGAATTGAATAGAGAAACTACTGAATATGGTCTAAAGCAAGGATGGCTTAACTACAGACCTGATCCATACATTCATATTAAAGCCTATTACCAATCAGGAATGTATTGGAAATACTTGCGAGCAATTAAAAAAATATTAGATCCAAATGGAATATTGCATCCAGGAAGACTTGCTCTTCCATAATTAAAGGAGGTTGATAAATATTGGCTAAAACAGGAATGGAAAGATTGGAAGAATTAAAAAAAGATATATTTAAATGTATCCATTGTAAAGCTTGTAAATTTGCCTATTCCAATGAACCTAACAGGGAAGGTATTGGAGAATATACTGGAAAGCAAGGTACAGTTCTTTATGAAGGGATGGTAGACGCATGTCCAGCAGGAATTGAATATGGTTGGGAAGCCTTCTGGAATGCGGGTAAAATGTGGATTGCACGTTCGATTTTAAATGGAGATTTAGAATTTAGTGAAGAAGTTCGAGATGTCATTTTACCATGTATTACATGTGGTCAATGTTCCGCTCAATGTGAAAATAAAGTTCGTACCGTTGATATAATTGAATCTTTAAGAGCAGCGTGTATAGAATCTGGGGTACCTATGATTGAGAAGCATCAATTAGTAGATAGATTGGTTAAAGAATTGAACAATCCCTATGGAGGAAAAGCCGAGGAACGATTTAAATGGGCTAAAGATGCAGGTTTAGAAAAATACATTGATAACAAAGATGCAAAAATTGCTTATTATGTAGGCTGTACTGCCAGTTATCGTCAAGTAGAAGTTGCTATTGCAACTGCTAAACTTTTTGAGCAATTAGGAATGAATTTTACTATTATAACTGATGAGGTATGTTGTGGAAGTCCTTTTTTTAGAATAGGGGCGGTTGAAACTGCACAGGAATTAATGAAGAAAAATCTTGAATCATTTAAAAATATAAAAATGATATATTTTTCTTGTGCTGGGTGTTATCGAACGTTTACCATCGATTACCCTAAATGGATGGTTGAAGGAGAAAAGCTTCCTTTTAAAACACAGCACGCATTTGAACTTGTTGCGAGACTAATCCAGCAAGAAAAAATAAAATTCAAACCAAACAAGGAATTGAAAGGAAAGGTCGTTACATATCATGATCCTTGTCACACTGGAAGACATTTCGCAGTGGACATGGAACAAGATATAATCGAAAAATCGGAGAATCTTTTGATGGACCATCGAAAAATAAGGGAGGCAATTGAAGCTTGGTATGAAGTTCCACGGATTATTCTTAGAAAACTTGAAGAAGATGTAGGAATTATTTTCAAAGAGATGTATCGTATAAAATTGGATAGTATGTGTTGTGGAGCTGGTGGAGGTGTTCGCGCGGGATATCCCGATTTTTCACTACGCACCGCAAGTCTTCGGTGCGATGAAGCAAATGCGGTTGGTGCGGATATCTTAACGACTGAGTGCCCATTTTGTTGGAGAAATTTATCAGATGCGAATGATCTGTATAATCACGGCATGATTGTTATGGGAGTTCTTCAGATGATTACAGAATATAATCTGTTGGATATTGTAGTAAAGCCTACAGAAAAAGATTTTATGATTCCATCTATTCGAGAAGAGATGGAAGAAAAACCAAAAAAATGAGTGAACAGCTCATCTAATTTTTATTTCTTTTTTTATATTTATATTTTTACATATACATTAATTTATTGACTAAATTGTTACAATAAATTAAGTTAATTTAGTAGCATTTATGAAACTTTATTAAAAATTTAATTTTTTATTAAATTCCTTTTAATTATAATTGATATTTTTAAAAATTTGATTACCTTAAATAAAATTTAGTTTAAAAATTTTCTACTTTAATGTGATTTTATGAAAAAAAAAAAAGTAATTCCAATTATAGCGTTAGTGATTATTGCTGCCTTAGTTATTACTTTAGTCATACTTTTTATTCCATTTGGAGGACCCCCTACACCAAGTGCTAGAAAAGCAATTATAGTCAGTAGTGCGAACGATTTTCAAAAAAGTGAGGGGGAAGATGATTTCAATGATAGTGATGATGCAAATTTTAGTGCTGAATCAGGAAGATGGATTGAGAATGCCACTAATGGATATATAGGACAGGATAATGATCTTGGTCCTGATGGTAATCCAGGTATTGTAAAATTAATTGCTAATGTTTTCCCAGATCCAACTGGTTATACCCACATTGAATATGTATATAATTGGACAAAATATTATCCAATTTACACATATGCTATATACAATCTTTCTGCTTGGGTGAAAATATTAAATCAAACGGGAAATGCAACCTATATAGGTTCACCAGGAGCTAGAATAGGATTACGATGGTTAAATTCCAATAATAGTATAATAAGAACGGATTGGTCTAAAGGAATAATTGATACGGAAGGAACATGGGTATATTTAAATATTACAGGTATATGTGATGGTTCTACTATCAATAAAATAACTCAGCTGCATTTAGTTTTAGCTTTTGAGGGTAATGTAAGTCAAGGTGATATGGTGTGGTATGATGATGTGAGAGTTGAGCGATGGATTTCGGTTAATGTAACAAATCCTATAAATCCGATTCCTCCTCCAGGTAGCATAGATTCAGATGGATTTCCTGCACAAGCCCTCCAAGTTTATTGGATCTTGAAGCATCACGGGTATTCCGATAAGAATATATTTTTAATGTTGTATCATAAAAATGATAATATAATTGATATAAATGCGAAAGATGGTATAACAAACGATTTAACAGGGGCTATTATTGATGTGGAGAATGACGATGTTAAAGCTAGTAGATTCAAACAAGAATTAAATGTTTCAATCAAGGGGTCATTTGCTTCCAGTATCAAGGCAAAAGATCAATTGATAATTTATGTGGTAGATCATGGATCGAATAAGATAGCTGGTGAGGGTAATGCTACCTTTCATTTTGAAGCAGATGATAGTTACATCACTGAAACAGAATTTTATAATTTAGTCAAAGAAATTGATTGTGAACGTATGCTGATTAATATTGATATCTGTTTCAGTGGTAATTTTTTAAATATAAATTCAAACATAGGACAAAGTTGGTATGATATACCTAATTCAATTCTCATCACTTCAACTACAGATATTTTCTCTTGGTATTGGCGTGATAATAGTAATCCTGATGGTTTTGCAGGTTCTTGGTTCTTTCATACATTTTGGGATCAATTAAATCAGAGTGAATCGATACAGGAGGCATTTGATTATGCTAAGAATTATATTCCCGCAAGACAAAAGATTCCTATTATTCAAATACAAAGCCCTTTAATAAAAGATAATTTAGGAATTAAAGACTCTTGGAGTTTTAGTAGCATTCCTCAATTGTAGATCTAAATTTCATAATTATATATATTTATTATATATTTTTTATGAGATCTGAGAGATCAACGGGAAAATCAAATTAGATATTTTTTTGGTTTTTTAATAATTCTCATTTTTCTGTAACTTAAGTTTAAATTATACTTAGAATTAATTTTTAATTAAGTCTATACGATTAACGGATAAAATTGAAGATAGTGCTTGAAAAGAATAAATTCTTCATATTTTCATTAATTTTCTTTTTAATAGCTCTTAATAGCTTATTTCTAATAGAGCAAAAACCATTTATATCAATTTCAAACACTAAAATCGAACATAAAAATATTCAAAAAATAAAAAATTCTGCTAATAATGATTCAGTTGCCCCTGTAATTACATTTATTCAACCTTCAGAAAATGAGTCGATAATTAAGAAAAATTTCATCGAGATCGTCGTCAATATATCCGATGACAATCCACCTGAATCTGGTAATGTTATTGTTCAAATTTCGAACATAACTACCCCATTATTTAATGCAACTATGGCTATAGAAGGAGACGGAATTTGGTTTTTTAATTGGAATAATATTTCTTCTTATCCTAATTACGAGGTCTACAAAATAGAAGTTTGGGCTAAGGATTCATCACTTAATAGTAATACTAATTGGACTAAAGCATATTATGTTATTATGAATCGACCCGAAAAATTAACTCCAAATATATTAAGTGTAGCAATCTATATTTTTTTTGTTTGCATAATTTTCGCTCTCATTTTTGTTTACTTTAGAAGAAAAAGTGCCTTTATCAGAACTACAGAAAAAAAATAATTCTTTAACTCATACTTTTATTGAAGAAATTGAATCTTAATTTAAAAGATAATGTTCATAAAGAGATTTAAAAGTTAAGTAGAAAATAAAGAAATTTTAATTTCGACAAAATAGTTTGATCTTTTTATTTTTTATCCAAAAAAAATATATGTTAAAATTTTCATTATTTACAAAATAATAAAAAATCACTGCTTCTGGGGTTTAGAATAGATTGGCTAATGTGCAACAGAAATCTGCTTATCCATATATTACTGAATTCAAAAAAGAACCTTTCATTTCTTTTATTTTTATCAAACAAAAAGATATTGGGAACATTTATTTAAGTAACTATAATGAACTAATTAAGTTCTACGAATTTTTTAAGGATAACTTATTAAGTGCTTCAAATTTAACACTAGAAAATATTTTTTGGTTTTTATTATTAAAAAAATATCTCAAAAATAAAAAGAAGATAAAGAAGGATGCAATTTTTAATTTCATTAAGAAATGCGAAATTCATCAAAATGAAAGATTAGGCTTTAAACTATCTTCTAATATACAAAAAATCCCTGATATCTACTCAACATATTTAGCATTAGCGTGTTTGAAAAATTTGGGATTTTTAGAAGAGTATTTGTCCTCTGAAAATATTAAGTCAGATATTAAAAACTTTATTTTATCACATGAAAAGAAAAATGCTTTTAAGCACTGTCATAATGAGCAATGTGCTATATGTAAAAAAATCTCGCCTGCAAGAACCTTATTTTTTGTACTTGAAATTTTCACACTTATAGGAATTGATGTGCGTTTAAAAAGAGATCAATTTATGGCGTTTTTTAATGATAATAGTAAAAAAGGTTATGGTTTGATTTTTAAATTACTTTGCCAAAAATATTTAGATTTAGATTCTGAGGTTAAGGAAAAGGAAGTCCAATATCTTTATCAATTTCAAAATGAAAGTGGTGGTTTTAGTTTAAATCATCTTGGAGTTATTAATGACACTTTTTGGATTGTATATGTTCTTAACTTATATTCATGGTTTTTGGATTATAATCCTGCTGGAATATTTCCCTTTATCAATAATAAATTAAATGAGATTCTGATGAGTCAACCAAATTGGAATGCTTTCAAATTAAATGATGTATCAAAGTTAATAATTCTTTTATCATTTATTTGGAAAAAGTTTATTGACTCCGTAGAAAGAACATTATTTAAGCAAATTGAGAAGGATAAATATATTGATTTAATTCAATTAAAAACTACTTTTGGTTTATTTAACGATGTTGAAGATATTTTATCATATATTAATCTTAACTATAATTTTAAATTAAGAATTTTAGATAATAAAATCGAATTTAATAATTTTCTAAGAAATTTAAGTCAAGGAAGACAAGAATTCATTAAAGAATTTTATGATCAAATTAATAAAAATAGTGTTGTTTCTCTTTCTGCGCTTCATAAGAAATATAAAACTTTAAACTATGAACCATTAAAACTGAGAGAAAATATCTTTCCTATTATTAAAGAAATGGTCAGGAGAAATTTTTTCAAAGGAAATATTAAAGCTAAGAAAAAATTTTTATCAAAAACAAGATTTCTTTTTTATTTGGATTATATGTTAAAAAAAATAATCGTTTGTGACTCTGAGATTAATACTGAGAGAATTTTAGATGAAAAAGAGAAATTAACTGATATTAAGAATGATATCTACAATATGACTTTAAAATTGAAAAAAATTGATCTTCAAATAAAAGAAGAAATTGAGAGTTATCTTTTGATTAATGAATTTGACTACTCTAAACAAAGATTAAAATTTATTATAAGAGATGCTTTAATGGAAGCTGATTTTTTAAATGAAAATATTGAAAATTCTTTTAATGAAATTTTATATTATATCAACTTTCAAGCAGTATTAAAGTCAGAGATTGCAGAATGGGAGCAGATTTATTCTATCTTACCAAAGAAGTTAGGAGAAATTGAAGCATATCTAAAAGGGAAAATACAAGAAAAAGAAGAGCTAAGAAATTTAAGTGTTGTTTTAGATAACTTAAAGGAAAAAATTATAATATTAGAAGAAGATTTAAATAAAAAGTTTGATATTTTTAGAAACATCTTTAGGGAAGTCTTAGAAAAAGAGTATAGTGATAAGAATTTTAATCTTATTATTAAAGAATTAGAAATATTAACTCAAAAAGTTAGAAAATATGATAGCTTAATTTATAAAGTCTCTCAACAAATAAAATCAAAAGAAAGGAAAATTGTTAAAAAACATAAGAAAGTAATTAATAACTGGATAAAAGTTAAAGAAAAATTCGAAAATGAGTTCAATTTTTACACAGATGGTTTTCAATTTTTTAATAAAAAATTAAATGAAATTAAAGATATAAAAGAAAGAGTTAATACTCATATTTCTGAAATTGGTGAAAATGCTAAAGTTAAAATTGATTCAAATCAATTTCAAGAAGCGTTTGGTTTTATTAAAAAAGAATCTGATTTATTATTAACTGAAAAAATAAATGAAATTAAAGATCTTCATGGTATAATTAAAAATGAGATAAAGCAAAATCAAAAGCTCTTTATATTATATAAGCATTTACATGAAAAACTCAATGATTTAGAGTCTTATATAATTGATTTGATTGCAAAACAGGTTCAAACCCTTAAGAATAAAGTCATAGAGGAGAGAAATAGAACTAAAATAGAGGTTTTTGATAATTTAGCAAAACAAGAAATTCTCAAATTTAAATCCAAATTGACAGAGATCAGAAATTATTTTAACCAAATAGATGATTTAAAGATTGAGATTGTAATAAAAGAATGTGACTCTTTAAATTCAGATTTTGAAAAAGCTAGTAAATTATATTTGAAAAAATTAAGTGAATGTCAAAAAGAAATCGAAGATTTTGACGAGAAATCAAAATTAACTATTATGCAATGGGAAAAATTTACTATTTTTTTTAATAATGAAATTTTGGTCTTGAAAGAAGATTTTATAAATAATATCATTGCAAACAAAGTTAGTTCCATGGTAATTGAGAAAAAAACGGATTGTATTGATCTTCTTGACCTTAAGAAGGAGTTAAAACTTTCATGTAAAGTATTGATTAATAAATTAAAAGATATTATTGATATTTCAAAAATAAATGCAAAACTTGATGAAGACGATAAATCACTCTTGGTTTTTACTGATTTCTATTACTCAAATAAAGAACTTAGGAATTACATTGATAATAATTTATTGAAGTTAAATAGAGAAAGAATTGGGAAGATTTTAGCGCTTTATGATTCAAGTATTAGAAATAGAACATTAAATACAAACATGCTTGAACTTCAAAATCGAATTAAAGATTTACAGATATTTAAAGAAATTATTCCGAAACAATTTTATGATAAATTGGAAGAATTAGGAATAGATAAAGAAAGAAAAGAATTTATTGATACAAAAAAATACTTTGATTTTACTTTAGAAAATGATGAATTAGCGATTAAATCCATAAAAAACAACTTAGATCTTTTTAATAATATGCAAAATTACATCGAAAAAAAATATAATTCGCTTAGAGTTGAATTAAAAGAATTCTTAAACAAATTTCAAAAGGAATCTGAAAGAACAGATTCCTTTTTTGAGGTGGAAAAGAAACTTAAAAATAGGAAAGAATATTTTAAAGAGAAATTAAACCAATCAAAAGGTGTTATTGAGGAGGAAATTAAAAAGTTATCCAATAAGACTAATGAATCAGAAAAATTAATTCCTGAAATTAGAGAATTTTTTGTTAAAAGAAAAAACACTTTCTTAAATGAATATAACAATAAAATTGAAAATGTTAATGAGCAATTTGAGCTTTTAAGAAATGAATCTTTCCGTGAGAAATTATTAGTATTTATTAATAATAAAAAAATTCATTTAAGCCAATTACTCGGTAATTTAGAAAGAAAAGTTGAAGATAACATCGAAATTAAGGAATTTAAAAAAATCAATGTGATAATTCAAAATAGAGCAAAAAACATTGAAATGGAGATAAAAGAAATAAATAGATCTGCGAAGGATAAGATTAAAGAATTTAACAGACAATCTAAAAACTTTAGTCAAATCTCTAAATTTATTTTAGAAGATTTTGATAAATTTGTAAATGAATATACAGAAATTCTAAATGAAAAAGTTAAATCATTGGAAAGATTGTTTCTAAAAGCCTATATTGAAATGGCAATCAAAGCAGTAGCAAATGAATACTTAACTATTGGATTTCTAAATAATGAATTAAAGATTAAGAAGCAAAATATCCAAGATCATTTATTGTATTTAATAAGTGAAGGAGATTTGAATGGAAAATATGATCCTCGATTTGGGATTTATTATGAAAATCCAGAAGTTCTAAGTGATTTAGATGAAAAAGAACTTGAAGTGATTAAAAATACCAATTTTAAAGTCTATATGGCTCTTAATCGCTTAAAGAACTTCACCAGCCAATATTACACCATAATTGCATTTTTCACTTCTATAATAACAATAGCATATTATCTATTCCTTTTAAGTGGAGGAAATCCTGCTGTACTTGCCTTTCCAATAATATTGACAATTTTTGTAGTAGGTTATTACTTATTTAAAAAAAGAAAAGAAGAGAAAGTAAAGTAAACTCATATTATTCATAATCCATGAGAAAATATACTAAATTATCTTGCTTTTTAAGATAACCTAAATTACATGCTTGATTAAAATGAACATAAAACTTACGATCGATTATTTCTTCTATACATGCAAGATCTTGGAATTTTTTAAACTCTAATTTTCCATTTTCACTATAAGTTTTAGCGATTTTTATTAAAGTTCTTAAATTTTTATTTAAATAAGTCTTTTTAATTTGATGTAATTTAGATTTTTTACTTTTTAATTTAAGTACTTTATCTTTTAATGAGGGTAATTCCATTTTTATCAAATCTGAATAAAAAGTCACACCACATTTTTTAAGATTTTGAAATTCTTTGCTATTACAAAATTTATCTAATTGAGTAATTATATCCTCAATTGAACGATTTGCTAAAAATTCCTTTTCCTTTTCTTTTCTATCTTTAAAATTAGTAATAATATCTAATTCTGAACTTTCAGAGTGTAGTTTAGGAAAAGTAATTCTTTTGCGATCAAGATTTTCTATTAGATTAATTTGTTCAGGAGAGGATAATACTGATTTCATAAATCCTTCTTTTCTTCTTGCAACAATATGAAACGGAACATCAACCGTGTTTTCAGTTACAAGTATATAACATCTTCCTGGAGCAAATCTTCCAGTCCTTCCTCTTCTTTGAATTAACCGGATTTCAGAGGGAACAGGTTCATAAAAAATTATTGCATCTACATTAGGTATATCCAAACCCTCTTCTGCTACACTTGTAGCAATCAGGATATTAATTTTTCCCTCTCTGAATTTTTTTAGAATTTCAATTTGTTTATGTTGAGAAAATCCATTATCATCAATCTTATTTGTCTGGCCTATGAATTTTTCAACTTTTAATTGATTATTAAATACATTGGCTAGTTTTCTTTTTAAATATTTAGCCATATCTCGATATTGAGTAAAAATTAAAAGTTTTTTATTATTAAATTCATTTTTTTCTTCTTTTATAATTGAAATTATCTTATTCATTTTAGGATGAGTTAATTTTGTTTGATCTTCCTTTTCTAATTCTGCTTTTATATGTTTAAAATGTTCTGAATTTATAATTCTTTTAGCAGATAAGAAATTATCACTAGCCTTATCTTCAATTTTCTCTATAAATAATTTAAATACTGAAATATCTTGAGTTTCTAGTAAATCTTTAGCATGGAGGAGAGAAATACAGCTTGAACAATATGAGAAAATTGATTCTACATTAAGGTTTTTTTTTTTGACAACATCAATAATTTTTGGAGATTTATAATAAAGATATTCCAAGAATTCTTCATCAGAAATTTCTAAGTTGTCACCTTTTTCATATCGCAGTGATAATGTTAAATCACGACTTATTCCTAGGAAATCTAATTTTGAGTAGTATGGTTTATTAGGAGGTAATAATTTGCTCTTAATGAAAAATCTTAAGAATTTCTCAAAGAGATTTTGCCAAATTTCACTTAATTCCACTATTTTTATAGGAAGGCTAATAAAATTTATATAAGTATCAATCTCGTATATATAATTTTTTACATCTTCATCTTCATAGTTTTTAAAGATAATATTTTCAATATATAAATTATCACATATTTCTTGTATACGTTCATAATTCTTACCGGGTGAAGCAGTTAAACCGAGAATCAATGGATCATTACAAGTATCAATGTATTCTTTTGATAGGAAATTATATGCATAATTACCTTTAGTTTTATGAGCCTCATCAAAAACTATTAAGGATACTTGAGTTAAATCATATCGTCCTCTCATCAAATCATTTTTTATGACTTGTGGAGTAGAAATAATAATTTTTGAATTTTTAAATTGAATAATTCGTTTTTCAGGAGTAATTTTTCCTGTAAGTAATGCGATTTCTTTTAAGTTAATATTAAGGAATTGTTCACAAGAATCCTTATGTTGTGAAACTAAGGGTCTTGTAGGTGCAAGAATTATTACTTTTGAATGTAAATATTTTTTAAGAGTATAATTAATTAATAGAATAGCGATTATTGTTTTACCTAAACCCGTTGGTAAGACTACCAATGAATTTTTATTCTTACAGGTACTTACAATATTATTTTGATATTGTCGATAAAGAATGCGATTTTTTTTTAAAAATGGTCCATTGAAATAGTTCTGATGTTCTTTTTGCATATTTAAAATACATTGAGATTAATTCTTTATAAAAATGATGTCGCTATAAGATTTTTATTATATTAATTCGAAGATTAACTTATAGAATTTGTTTATTAATTTAGAAATAATTTAATAAATTCCAAGTAAAATGAGGATGATTTATTCCATCAGGAGTTATTCTTAAATTTAAGTTTATTTAAAAGGGAAAAAACAATATTTTCTTTTTTAAGACTTTTCTTTTAATTTTATTTTGTTTTTCTAACATTTTTAGTATTAAAACCACCCAACTACGTGCTATCATTCGTTTAATTTTATTTTCAGAAAAATAAATAATTTTAACGATATCATCTGGTGATAATCCTTTTTGTGGGTGTTTATAAATTACATTTAATACTTGTTTTTCTCTATCATGCATGCGTTCTAATATTGCAGTTAGAATATCTTTTGGATTTTTAATAATTTCACCATGTGCCGGCAGAATTAATTTTAAATTTGGTAAATTTTTTAAATTTCGAATAGTTTCTAAGTATTCAGCTATATTTGATTCTGGTGGACCTAACCACGTTGATCTCATATTCAAAACGTTATCTCCCGAAAAGAGAATTCCTTTTTCTTTATTATAAAGGGAAATATGGTCTGGGCAATGACCTGGAGAAGAAAAAATTTTCCATATCTCACCATTAATCGAAATATCAGCATTTTCATTAATAATTTCGTCTGGATTATCAAAATAAGAAAGTCCAAATATCTTTTTATAAAATGTCTTCTCTCCGAAATTACGAAGATAATTCCGGATTTTACTCATGTATTTTTTTCTAATTTTTAAATAATCTTCATAGTCATCAGCTTGATAGCTATTATTGAAACTAATTCTATCCTTTATTACTCTAGCTATTTTTTCGGTTAATACAACTTTTATGTTTAATCTAGTACTTATCGCTTTTAAACCACTAAAATGGTCTGAATGCGCGTGAGACACGATTATACGAGTTATTTGGAACTCTATGTGTCGATCTTTATAATGAGTCTCAATTTCTTCAAAAGATTTAAAGAATTGTTTTAATGCTTTTTTATCTCCATACCCTGCATCATAGATTATACCGTCATTCCCTGCTAAAATATAGATATTATCTGAAGGTCTGAATCTACCCTTTTCCTCAATTAAAAAAATTCCAGGATATACTTCGTTCATAATCTCATAAAGGAAAAAAAGTGAAATTGTTAAATTTTTATTTAATATTAATAATTAAAAAAAGGTAGGCTCTCCTTCAAACTCTATTTTTTTTGGCTGCATTTCAGCTGTTTCTTCAGGAGATAAAATCTCAATCAATTCATAATTGGAGTTTCCTACACCCATTTTCTCTAGAAATCTTACACTCTCATATGGATCCTTATATGGACCATGTAATCTCGTAAATGGATGGATATCATCTTTAGGATCAAGATTAACATCTTTAAAATAGGGAGGTATGTTTTTTTCAATTATTCCCTCCTTTTTTATTAAATCAAGCGTTGCGGTTTCAATTGCAATAATATCTTTTGAACCTAATAGTCCTATATCATTGATAATAGAAGGTTGCCCCATACCCATACAATCACAGAAAGTTGTTATTTGAATTAAGAAATTTAAGTAAAATACTTTTTCGGGTTTAAAGGTTTCAAGCACTTTTTGTGTAGAGATAGCCATCATTTCTTGAAATGCTGTATAGCTTTCTCTTGGAAGTCTAACCGCTCCTATGTCGTGATCAATTTCTAAACATGTTAAACATTGGCGACAATTATGATAATTGCGTATCAAATCACCCTTTCCTTCGTTATATGTAAGAGCTCCATACGGACAAGCATCAACAAGTTTTTTTGCATGTTCAGGTGATCCTTTCTCTTTATCCCAATATTTATCAATTTGTGCCACACCATGAATTTTCCTCCATCGTGTCGGTCCTGAATATCCTCCAAGAGCTAAATTCTTAATAGCTCCCCCATAACCAGAAGCACCATGTCCTTTAGCATGAGATAAATCAACCAATACATCTGCATCCTTTAACACACCTCCCATTTCGAGAGAATCAAACCCTCTAAAGCTGATTTCTACAGGAGTTGTATAACCGTCTTTCACGCCAGCAATTGGAATCAGTGGACATCCGCAAGTTTCTTGAGTGTAGCCCCTATTTACTGCATTATATACCGCAGTTGGATTATCTGTAATGAAAGGATACCCTCCTGTTTTTTTCAAGGCTTCAACAATACGCCGTACAAAGAAAACAGGAATAGTTTGATACCCATCATAATAACCTAAATGCATTTTTACGGCTATTTTATCTTTCTCTTCAATTTCAATCTGATTTATTAGCATTTCAGTGATCTTGTCTACTTTTGCTGCAAATGAAGCAAATAATGCGATTTTACCATGTTGGACTGAGCCAAAATAGACTTTAGATTTTTCAGCATGCATTATAATCTAATTTAATTCTATCTGCTATTTTTATTACTTAAGACTATAAGAAAAGGATAAAAAAAGTTTATGATTCTAAATTTTAAGTATTTGTTTTGCATTTTCATAAAAGATTTGCTTCTTAAATCCTTCTGAAATCGGTAAATCGTTTACCGCAGGAAGAGTTTCATTCCAATTTAGCAATGGATGGTTACTTGCATATAATACCTTATGTTCAAGGTTATTAACAATAATGGCATCCCATGGAAAATATTTATAAACAAAGGGTCTATTAGAAACATCTATATAAACATTGGGATGTCTAGAAATTACTGAAAAAGCTTCCCAAAACTAGGAAAACCCAGGTGATCCGTTATTATTTTTAATTCATGATGCCTTGTTGCCATATCATTTACTAATAAGGGGTGACCGAATTTCGTTTGAGCTAGAATTACTGATTTTTGATCAGCGATATGAATTTATAAAAGTACATTTAAATCAATCATTTTCTTCCAAATTAGATAAGTTTTAATAATTTAGTAGCATTTTTCTCTAAAATTGCGTTTTTCAAGGAATCAGAAATTTGAATTTTATCAAAAGCATTGAAAATTTCACTATAGTGTTTTAAAGGATAATCTGAAGCAAAAAGTATTTTATGCGATAGATTTTCTGTAATAAATGCATCCCAAGGGAACCAATTGTAAAGGTTAGGATAAGCAGATATGTCAATATAAACGTTTTCATGTCTCATTACTACAGACCAAGCATCCCACATCCATGGAACCCCCATATGACCTATAATAATTTTCAATTCTTTGTGTCTTAGAGCAATGTCATCTATTAATAAAGGATGACCGTATCGAGCAATAGATCCATAAAATGAACCCTGATGACCTCCATGAGTCCATAATGGAATATCTAGGTCAACCATTTTCTTCCACAATATATCATATTTTCTTTCAGAAATGTCAAATTTTTGAGCTGGTGGAACTAACTTAATACCTTTAAGGTTTAGAGAATTAATAGCATATTCAAGTTGCTCTAATGCATCTGCTGCAGGAACATCAATACAAGCAAATCCAATAAATTTATCAGGAAATCTTTTTACAAAATCTGCTACATCTTCATTTGATACCATGATAAATCCGTAAGCAGAAGAAACATTGAGTGATACGATGACTGCTTTTTTGATATTAAATTTATCCATTATTGCTACATAATCTTCTAATGTATAAACTTCCATTATAGCTTTTAACATACGATTTATTCTTTTTAACTTAATAGGATTGAGACCGCTCATCGCATCAGCAATCTTTCTCTTATCACCATAGTGAGCTTCTTTGCAGAAGGGGTGAACATGCATATCTATAACCATAATAAATTCACTCCCAAATATTTACTCAAGAATAATCAATAATTATCTAAAAAAGTAAGAGAACATATAAAAAAATTGATATCCAATAGTTATATATAATATTTGCATCCTCTATTTCCTATTTACATACAAATTCTAATCCATAGAAAAAAAAAATGAAACTTGTTAATATAAAGAAAATTGCTGTTATAGCAGATATCCATGCAAATAAATATGCTTTAACAACATTTATTAATTATATTGAGAGTGAATTAAAGGTTGATTACATATTAAATTTAGGAGATTTTCTTCAGATTGGTCCTCATCCTAAAGTTATAACAGAGGTTATCCTTTCAGATGATAGATTTATTAATATTTTAGGAAATAATGAAATTGTCATAACTGAAAAGGCGAATATTGAAACACGTGAAGAAGAATTGAAGCATCGAAAATGGATTGAAAACCTATTGAATTCTGATTTATTAGAGAAGGTTCGAAACTTACCAACATCAAGAAATCTGGAAATTAATAATATGAAGTTGTTTATGGTTCATTCCAGAAAAATTGATAATCAATTTCAAAATACATGGAAGTTACCCCTATTATATCAAGGGAAATCTTTAGATGATTTTATAAAAGATTATCCAGATAAAGCTGAAATAATCTTATTCGGACATACTCACGAACAACTTTTTTTAAATAGAAAGAATAAAATTTTTGTCAATCCTGGTTCTTTATGATGTTCAGTATTTCCCTCTACGATATCCTTTTGTATAATTGAGCCAAATATAAATGGATGGAATTTTCTCTTTAAGAACTTAAAATATGATGAATCTAAATTAAAAAGTGATTATATCAGACTTAAAGTTCCAGATAGAAAGTTTATTCTGAAAAATTTTTACGGAATTGATATTTAATAATATATTTCTCCTTTTTTCCTAATGTTTGTTAATTATTTAAATTGGATAGTTACTTCTTTTACCTTATAATATTAAAATGAAATACAATAAAAAAATCATGATTTAAAATGTATTGCCCTAATTGTGGTTCAGAAAATCCTGATAATGCTCAATTTTGTACATATTGTGGATCAAAATTGGATCAACCAGTAACTCCACAGAGTCAACCAACACAACCTATGCCGCCAACACAACCATATCAAGGAACTCCCGTGACTCAACCAGCACCATCAAGACCGACAGGCGGCGCAATAGCTGCTGTTATTATTGTAGTAATAGTTGGAATTGTACTAATATATTTTGGAGCATCCTACCTTTATATCTTCCCTACTTTTGGAATTTCAATGCTTGTAATAGCCTCTATTATTATTCTTTGTATATTATGTAGTTGTTGTAGTATGGGGGGTCGTCGTCGTCGTAGAGGTATTGGATATTATGGTGGTGGTTGTGATGGTGGTGGTGGTGATTGTGATGGAGGTTGTTGTGATTGTGGTGACTGTGATTGTGCTGGTTCCTAAATAAATATAAAGATTCAACACTCTCAAATAAACATTTAAATAACCAAATTTTCTATTTTATGTTTTGAACAGGAAGATGAATCCTTTGAAAGATGACCTTCGAAAAGACAAAAGAATTATTATCAAATGGCTAGCACATCATAATCCAAACCGTGATGATTTCAATGACCATGTTTTTTATATATTCAACTATGCTGTATGCATAGGTTGTTTTTCTTTTTTTTTGGGCGTCATTATAGCATTACTTTTAGGTAATATTTTTTATTATTATATCATAAATTTTGTTAACTTTCCAATAGCTCTTACTTTTTTCATCTTCTGCTGGCTTCCTTCAATTTCTCAATACTCAATTCAAATAATAAAAAACAAGCCACTTAAAAATCGAAAATTGAAATTTCTTTTTCGGTTTTTGTATCCAGTTGGAAGCATCCTATTTATATTTAAATCCCCACTATGGGGTTTTACCCTTTCGATTCCCGCAGGATTATTAATAGTAGTAGTTCGAAAGAAATATTATAAAATTAAAATAAAAAAAAGAAAAGAAATGAATGTTTAATTATATGAATAATAAGATTCTTTTCTCAAAATTGATATTTTCCTGCAGTTATTCCTTGAAAAATATCTTCTGTTAGAGGAATATACTCAGAACTGTTTGGTAAAAGTACATATAATGGATCATTTATCTCTTTAATATTATATCCTTCTTTTTTTAGTGTAATTTTCTTAATCTTAAAAGTAGCAGTGAAACTAAATTCATTAACAATTCGTACAAACTTAGGAATAGCATAATGTGGTATATTTTTTTGTAAAAAGTTCAATAATGCATTCAAATCAATTTCCCTATCAGTGCTTTTATGTACAGATACCATACCTGCACGACCCTCAGTATGTGGAATTATGACTCCATACACAGAGCACATATCAATTTGTTCAAAAGTGTTAATTATCGATTCAACTTCTTCCGTAGATACATTTTCACCCTTCCATCTAAATGTATCACCTAATCGGTCTACGAATTGAACATGGCGATACCCAATATCTCTTAAAATATCTCCTGTATTGATATACATATCCCCATTTCTAAATACATTGCGAAATACTTTTTTCTCAGTTGCTTTTTCATCTTTATACATATAAAAATTATCGGGGTCTCTTATTTGACCAAGTAATAATCCAATCTCACCTATTTTTATTCTTTTCATGCGTCCTTTCTCATTTCTGATTGGCTTATCTGATTTAAAATCATATTTTACTATCGCATAAGGGGTTAAACATACTCCACAAGTCATATCAATATTATGCATATTAGCAAAATTCGGAGTAAAATCTTCTGTTGCTCCATAAAACTCTCTTATTTCTTCAATATTAAATCTTTTTTTAAAATTTAACCAAATATCGGATTTAAGCCCATTCCCAACTATCTTTACAACAGGATTGTCCGCATCATTTGATTTTGGAGGTTGGTTATACAAATACCTACATATTTCTCCTACATAATTAAAACATGTAGCATTGTATTTTCGAATTTCATCCCAAAATTTACTTACACTAAATTTTCTGGCTAAAACCATTGCAGATCCATTATAAAGCGCTGCAGCAAAAGCTACTTTTATCCCATGACTATGAAATAATGGTGTTGTGATGTATATTATATCATCAGTATCCATTCCAATTATCATTCCTCCAAACCACCTCATTGCAGTTAAAATCGATCTATTTTTTAATATCGCAGCCTTTGGAAGTCCTGTCGTTCCTGATGTAAAAATATAAACAAATGGATCTGTCATTAAAATCTCTGAGGTTGTAGGAGGATTATTAGTATTAGAATTTTTAATACAATCTTTAAGATTGATGTATCCTTTTGGTATGTTATATTCACCTTTATCAGGCAGAAAAAAGAGATTTTTTCTTTGTTCTTCAGATAACCTTAGTTTAGGTTTAACATCATCAAACACTTGAATAACCTCTTCTCCAATAATATATACTCTTCCGGGAGTATGTGTTATACTGTGAATAAGTGAACTTTTACGTAGATTGGTATTAATTAATGAAGAAATGACCCCTAATTTACCCAATGCTAAAATTATAAACAAATATTCTGGACGATTTTCCACGAATATAACAGCTACATCTCCACGTTTTAAACCGAAGTTAATAAAGAAATTAGTATAACGATTAATCCATTCATTAAACTCTTTATGAGTATATTTTTCATCTTCATATAGTAGAGCTAATTTATCAGAATATTCAATTGCATTTTCTTCAATTCGAAGCCCTATAGAACGTTTTGGATCAAATCGATATTCACCCATGGTTTCCATAGCTTCCCTTATCAGAGCAATCTTAGCAAACCTCGATGGTTGGATTTTGGTTTTATATATTTCTTCAGATATGATATATTGTTGCGTTTTTTCTTCTTTTTGATTTGTTTTGTCTGAATCCGACATTTCTAAAGTTAACCCATTGATTAATTTTATGTTATGTTTGATATTTTTAATATTTTAGATGAGCAAAATATCTCGTTATATCTTACTATTCCTATTTTAATATAAAAATTTATTTTAATTATTTAATAAAAAAAGATGGTTTTTAAATACTGAATTGGGATCAATATATTCAACAATTCTAAAAATTTAGATTTATTGCTTCAATGAAGATTTATAAAGAAAAATGGGTTGTTCCACATTTCTGAAGAAAAAATTGATATACTTTTACTTATCCCTTGTTTTAATGAAGAAGAAAACATTGAACATATATTAGAACATCTCCGTTATGTAAAACAAAATCTGAAAAAAAGAGGTGAATTTAATCTGGAAATCCTTATCATAAATGATGGATCTACTGACAGAACCATGCAAGTCTTGGAGAAAAACAATCAAGATTCCTTTTTTAATATTATGAACTTTAATGAAAACAAAGGATATGGTTATACGCTTTTGAGTGGTTTTAAATATGCTAAAACAATGAATTTTTCTTGGATAATATCATTCGATATGGATGGCCAACATGAACCAAAATGTTTAAATAAATTTATTGAATTAATCCTAGAAAATCCACTAGAGCAAATTATTTCTGGTTCACGATATAAAAATTCAGATCTATTCTGGCAAAACCCGTGGAAAGATAGATTTCTTGTTAATACAATTATCACAGGAATTCTCAATACTGTCGGACTTTCTATTACAGATGCATTTTGTGGATTGAAAGCATATAATTGCGACGCAATTAATGACTTGGAATTAAAAGTAAACGGTTATGAAATACCCATCGAAATCTGGATTAAGTCAATGAAAAAGGGATATTTGTTTATTGAAATAGGAGTTCCAGTCATCTATAAAGATAGAGATGCAATTTTAAAAAACGCAAAAGATTATTTTTTGCTTCAAAAAGGAGAAGAAAGAATTGAAAATTATATTCATTTAATTGAATCACTTTTGGATACTTCTCTAAAAACAAAAATTAATGTTTATAAATCAATTTTTTCAAATTATTTCAATAATGTGGATGAAATAAATAAAAACAATTTTAAAAAAATACAAGAAACAATATTTACACAAATTAGAGAATTAGAAACTTAGTAGATTAATATGACCATTAAACTTGATATATTAGTAATTGGAGCTCATCCAGATGATGCAGAAATCGGATGTGGAGGAATTATTGCCCATTATAAGAAAAGAGGTAAAAAAATAGGAATTTTAGATTTATCAAACGGAGAACCTACTCCATTCGGTACTGTTGAAAAAAGATTAGCTGAGGCTAAAGCCGCTTCTGAAACTTTGCATTTAGATATAAGAATTACTCTAGAAATGACTAATAGATATATTGAAAATACAATAGAGAACAGAAAAAAAGTTTCTGAAGTGATTAGAAAATACAAACCAGATATTCTTATTACCCATCCCTCTAATGATTGGCATCCAGACCACATAGCTTGTCATCAGATTGTAAACGCGGCCAAATTTCAAGCAAAATTAACAAAAACCAAATCCAAATATCCTGAACATTACCCAAAATATGTCTTTTATTTTGATCATTCACATTTAAAGGATAAGAATCGAAAATTGGACTTTTTAATCGACATTTCTGATTCTATCGAAGAAAAAGTAAATGCTCTGAGAGTTTATAAATCACAATTTGTTGATACCGAAAAGTATTTAAGGATCTTTGATTATATAAGAGAACGTGCTGCTTATTTGGGATATCAAGTTGGCGTCAAATACGCTGAAGGATTCATTAATTCTGAATATTTATTAGTGGATTTTGAAAATTTTAAATTTTAGGAAAAAAAGATGTCAAACGATAAATTCGAAGATCCATTAAAGTTTTACTTGTTATATGCTTTAGAAGGACAAGAATCTTGGATTTCTAGAGGTATGAAAGATCTTATACCCCAATCAATCAGTGATGCCATTTTACTTGCCAAAAAAATAAATAGTGAAATAAGAAAAGATACAGATCACAATGAAACAAAATTAGCACTGGGTAAAATTTTCAAAAACACAAATAGTAAATATAATCTACTGACTGATAAAGCTAAGAGACATTTGGAAGATTTTATTACTAATGATAATAGTTTGAGTTTAGAAGTTTCACATCAACCTAAATTTTTAGGCGGAGAAAGATTTCTTTTTAATAAAATCGCATTAGGAGCAGTTTTTACTAATCTAGATAATTCTATAGTTCCAATTTTTTACGTTGCTGATTATGATAAAGTCCATTCCGAATTAATAAAAGCTAAATTTTCTCAAAGTGACTCATCCAAAGGATTTTCAATTTCAATAAAGCCTGAAATAGAAAAGAAATTTCTTGGTATGAGAATAAAAAATCTTCCATTACCATCTATGTCCTATCTTTTGGAAAAATTTCAAGAAATTAGAAAAAAATACCTCAATTCTATTAATAACTGTTTAGATGATAATTGGCATAAAAAACTCTTAGAAGAACGGTTAGAGGAAGCACTTCGGTTAATTAAAACTGCTCACAATAATGCTGATAACTATACAGATTGGTTTATAAATATAATAGGGACAATTTCCAATATTATTTTTGATCAAGGATATCTTTTCATATCTGCTTCAGATTTAGAATACAAGAAACTATTAACACCCTTCTATGAGACTTTGTTAGAGAACCAACCTAGATATGTTAAGACTTATTTAGATTTAAGCAAACAGTTTATAGGACGCAATATTCACCCTCCTTTAAGAGACATTAGACATGATTTTGTTCCTTTTTTCTATGAATGTAATAATGAACTGTGTTCCTGCAATAGAATGGAATTATCTTGTGAAGATTACACATCCATGATTTATGTGAAATGTAAATGTAATCATTGCGGAAATTTAGTTGATTTTAGCCTTGAAAAGGATAATCCAGATCTTTCTGAGCATGTACCTTTTCTGACCCCCAGGGTTGAATCCCGACAATATTTGGTTTCAAAAACTATCCTACCAGTGATACATATTGCGGGTACAGGCGAAACTAGATACTATACGATGGGAATCCCATTGATTAGGCATTTTGATAAGAATATCTCTCTACCTGTTATTTATTTTTATAATAAAATAACAATGAATACATTTATCACTAGGAAGTTAGAACAAGATATCATCAAATTAAGCATTCCTCATTTTTTAGAAAATATCAAAGGTTTAATGAATAATCTTGGGAAGTTTAATAAGTTAGTCAATAAATTCAAGGAATCTGTTCCAGAAAGGGCAAAATTGTTAGAAATTTTAAATAATTTTCAATCATACATGAGGCAAATTGAAAATATCTTAGTAAAAATCCAATCAATTGATATAGCTCCTGAGGATAAAAATATCATTTCAAGTTATTTAAGTAATATGTTCGGCAAAATCTCAAAGGAAAAATATGGACAAGAGGTAATTTTTCATTGGGTGGATTTATGTTTGAAAAATGGATTATCAAATTTCTTTAATGATTACTTTCGAATTTACAAGCCATGGCTCCCTCCTGGATTAGAAATCTTTCTGTAATGTATAAGTCATTTTAATTTGAAGAATTTATTCGCATTTTCCCAATAAATCTTCTTTAAGACATCAAGAGGAAGATCCAAGCCATTGATCTTGGTATTATTATCATTCTCTGGATCTGGAAAAGGTAATGGTATATTCCGACAAGGGGTTTCTAAAATTGCTTGGAAGGTAAAATAACGAGTCCGATAATATTCTGAAATAGGTTTGTTTCGATCTTGCACAATATCTGTCCCAAAAAGAATTCTATCTGAATATTTAATAAAAAACTCTCTGGCTTTTTTTGGGTACCTTCCAAGCTCACGTGCCATCCACCTTGCTGAAGAAGTATCAATATGATAATTTGGATATGATTCAAACCATCTCGCAAGGTTTTCTAGATTTTCTGGTTGACTTCCAAAGTGTGCTTGTTGTACCTTCAAATTAGGAAAACTAGATAAAACCTCCTCAAAATCATCTAAGTGTTCTCTCTTAGTGCCATACCGACTAACTGGTTGATACACTTTCTCATACCAAAGATCTGGATCACTAACATGAATTAATAAAATTAGTCCTAATTCTTCTATCTTGGCAAATATTGACTTGAAAAAGGGATCAGATAATCTAATTTTTGGTGGATCAATTTTAAATTGTTCTCTTACAAAGTCTCTCACTCTCGGACCAAACCAAAATTTTATAACAGGAAAGCCTTGTTGATAAATCTTTTCAATTGAATCTAATATTATTTTAAGGTTTGGCTTTATTTTAAAAAGCTGCCTACTTCTAAAATACTTAGCAAACACAAAATTATCAGGAAATTTTGTCTCTAATTCGTCATAATCATTCCCCCAGACAATGCCTACAGATTTTTTGATGTTAAACTCTTCTCTAAATTTAATCAAATTATGAATGCCATCGATACTCCCTAAATGAACATGAGCATCAAATTTTGGAGCATCAAATTTCGATTTAATCGAGGTATCATCATTATTGTACTCTGAAATATATTTTTGCACTTGTAATTCACACTTAGAATTTTTTTTTTTAGGAACAGGTTACTTTTTAAAAAGATCTATTTTTTGATTAATTGATCAGATGAAGCTTAAGCTAATTATTTTTTGAAAAGTTTACTAGAGATTTTGAATGGCTATTACTGCCGTTGCTATTATATCATCATTTACAAATTGTGGAATGACACAACCAGGTGCGATTACTAATCCTAGCCCTTTAAAATTTGTGTAGACGGATGAAATCATTGATGAAACTTCCGTGGGATCTGATATATCCTTCCATAATTCTGCATTTAATCCCCCGAGAAGTCCTCCTTTAAATATTTGCCTCGCTTCAGAAAGGCTTGGTGGTGTTTGCTGATCATGCCAATTAATCGCATCTATAGGTAGTTTAGTTGCTAAATTGTAATCAGGGTTGTCACCATGAAGATGAAGGACTAAAAAATTATTTTTTTTTAATGAATTTTTTATGAGGGATTTCATAGGTTTAAACGCAAATTCTAATCTCTCTTCTTCAGTTAGTCTATTGTTAAAATGTTGTGTGGCTAAAAATATACCATTAGCACCCGCTTCTAATGAAGCTTTTGTAAAATCTCTCATTGTCGAAATAATTACCTTAAAATGTTCTTTAATTTGTTGAGGATCCTTTCTGAAATGTATAATTATATTGGGATCAATTTGGGAGGCTACCATTAAAGGAGAAAAAACTGTCATCATGATTGGTACTTTCCCGTCAACTTTCTCGTGAAGAAGTTTCAATGCTTTAATTTGATTTCCAAATTCACCACTGTCTATCTCAATGTTCTTAATTTTCCCCCAATCTTCTATTTCTTCTATTGGATATTTTACACAAATTCTTGAACCTGATACTGGATCATATCCTCCCAATTCCGCTCCAAAATCAGAAGCAAAAGCACGACCTGAGATTGAGATTTTCATAATATCGGAATCGTATTTTTTTTGAAAATCCATCTGTGCCTTTAAAAGTCCTTCAGGAGTTTTATCGAATTCAGGGAAATGTTTCCAAATTGCATAGGGAACTCTCTCGGTGGGTTCAACTTTAAAAGCTTTTTTAATTAGTTCGAATTTATCCATTGTGTTGTCCTTTTTCCTAGTAATTTTAGTACTCGATGCTTTAATATAGTAAATGATCTCAATAGAATCTTTAAAAATCTTTTCTAAAAATTTTTAAATTAAACTTCCTATATTAAAAATTATGCCAGTAAGTATCAAAGCATTGAAATTTGTATATGATTATGTTAAGGAATTGTTTGAAAAACGAAAGGAGAATCATTTTGAGGAATCTTTGAAAAATCCACTATTTGAAAAAGAGCAAACGGCTATCGATCTGTTTATTCATGCTGTTAGCCTACTTAATTGGGCATCAAGAAAAACCATTAATCCTAATGTGGATAATAAGGAGATAGCAATAAAATTAGACCCAGAATCCACTGCACCTTTACAAGACCAATTATTAGACTTGTTTAATACGGCAATTGAAGCGTATGTAGAGGCAAGATCTAAATATAAAGAAGAAGATCTGCAAAGTAAATTTAAATCCCCTTTTGGGAGAGAAATGACCTATGAAGATTGGTTTGGATTCATTATACATCACACTATCGGTCATATTTATCAAGTCCTAAGACTCCAAGCAATTTATCTAAGACAAAAAGTTTAGGCGGAGTATTAACTGTAATAAGATTGAAATTATTTTTAATGAATTAAAAATTTTTTTTTAATATTATGACATCTAAAATACTCTCAGATGCAATTTTCGAGCAATATGGTGCTGCCATTGGAATGTTGGAGAAAAATCTAAATAGTTGCCCTAAAGAATTATGGGATGATAAAACCATCGGACCTCCTTTTTGGCAAGTAGCTTATCACGCCATGTGGTTCTTAGATTGGTATCTTTCGGATTCAAAAAAAGCACGTGAAAATTTCAAATCGAAATTTGGTGAAGAGGTATCGCGAGATTTAAATATATCGCCAGAAATTACATTAACTCGTAAACAATTACTCGAATACCTATCAAACCTTAAAGAAAAAACTAAAAATCGGTTTGAAGATCTAACTACAGATGATTTAATAAAACCTTCTGTGTTTGAATGGCACGGAAATAGCGTTTTAAGTTCATTACTTTATAACCTTCGTCACTTAATGCTCCACATAGGAGCTCTTAATTTGAGGCTTCATAGAAAAGGAGTGAAATTAGATAACTGGATTTCGAATCAACGAATTTGATTTCAGGTTTTCTCTTTCAAATTAGTTTAAGATATAGATCCTCTATATGTATGTGATTTCCTCGCCACTAGGAGTTGAATCATTGTCCATATTTTCTTTTTTAAGAAATTTGTTAAATTTATTCAATCCAAAAATTAAAACAGCTCTTTTTTCTTGAGAGATATTATTTTTTAAAAGATATTTCCAGAAAATCTTTTCTTCCAAAATATATCACTCTCTCAATTTTAATGATTTAGAAGGTTAATTCCTCTATTAATCTTAAACAATTAATTAAGATACATTTTGTTGAACAATTACATTCTTTTCTATCATTTGACTTATTAATTCAGATAGTTTGAATTAAATATGAGCTATTCAATTTTTTTAAGGATTCAAACTCTTGAATCTAATTAATTTATCTAATCCTTGAAAACTTTTATTTCTTATCCTACAGATCGTCACACGATGTAGAATTCCGAGATTTTTGCACAATCAAGAAAATTTATATTTCTTTTATTCGTAGTTATCATCTTTAACCCATATACCGTTCCAACAATTCCATATTCCTTAATATTATCAACATAAGTAACCAGAGACTCCATTATAATCTCAGTAAAAAGCTTTTTAAGTAAAATAAGAAAAAAAAAAAGGGGATTTAAAAAAAAATTATTTATATTTTTTTTTTAAGTATATTACTGTTATCACACCAAGGGTACTAATAAATATTAACAACATATAACCAGGAATTGCAGGGCTAGGGCTTGGTTTCGCTTTTCCTACGTCAACTTCACTAAATCCAATATTTCCAATAGTATCATTTGCATAAATCCTGATTGTTATAGTACCAAATAGGGCAGCATCCCATGCCTCCTGATTAATTGTATTTATGTATGACTCTAAGTGACTAATCCATCCTTCGGGAGGAGTTATTGTATAGTTGTTAACACCCCCATCAATAGTATACCATATTGAATCTAAATTTGGCTCTTCGATAGTAATACTATAAGAAGGAACCTGATCTTTAAACACTTGACCCTGATCAGGACTTCTTATAGTAATTCTTGGTTCAGTAATATCTTTCTCAACTGAAACTTCAGCAACCCCTACTCTAGCTTCCATATCCTTCGCGTAGAATTTAATAGTTACCACACCACTATATTCTTTTTTATCCCATTCTCCTTGATCAATTTTTCCTGTAAAATTGTCAAAATATATATTTGTATATCCTCCATCTATTGTATACCACATGGAATGTAAATTCGGCTCTAGAACAGAAATATTGAAACTTGGGGTTATATATCCAAACAATTCATTTTGACTCGGAGAGATAATTTCAATTTCTGGAACTTTAAGATGTTGCACCAGGACCATATGAGGATTCCCCCCCGTAGTACCAGATATCCATCCCCCAAGATAATGGTTGTCTAACGAATCCACTGCTATTCCTCTACATTGATCAAAACCCTCTCCGCCCCATGTGTGATTCCATTGCGGCACACCAGAATTATCATATTTAACCACAACCATATCATATCTTCCCACTTCGAACCTTTCTGTGTATCCTACAAGGTATAGATTATCTAACGAATCTACTGCTAATCCATAGCCCTCATCATCATCACTCCCTCTCCATATATGGCTCCATTGTTCTGTACCAGAACTGTCATATTTCACCAGAACCATATCAATAAGGCTATCCACGAAATAATCTGTGGATCCTGCTATGTACACATTTTCTGACGAATCTAATGCCACTCCCTGACCTTTATCGTTTTCTATCCAGCCCCACGTGCGATTCCATTGTTCTGTACCAGAACTGTCATATTTCACCAGAACCATATCAGAATTTCCCGCTCCCAAACTATATGTGTATCCTACAATGTACGTATTATTTAACGAATCCACTGTCACTCCATTGGCAACATCTACCTCACTCCCACCCCACGTGCAATTCCATTGTTCCGCACCAGAACTGTTGTATTTCACAAGAACCATATCAGGATTTACCGTTCCCCCTCCCGCTCCCCCAATATCTCTGTATCCAGTAATATAAACATTGTCTGACGAGTCTACTGCTACTCCATAGCCCTCATCGTCATCATTTTCCCCACCCCACGTACAATTCCATTGTTCCACACCAGAACTGTTATATTTCACAAGGGCCATATCAAGATCTCCCGTCTCGTGATTATATGTTGATCCCACAAGATAGACATTATCTGATGAATCTATTGCAATCCCATAACAGAATGCAACTCCATATTCGTAAATGGTAACAATCCCTTCCCATGTACGACTCCATTGTTCCTCACCAGAACTGTCGTATTTAACTAAAATCATATCAGGATCTGCTTCCCCAAAAATATTTTTGCATCCTGCAATGTACACATTATCTAACGAATCTACTGCTACTCCATAGCCTTTGTGAGTATAGCTCCCACTCCATGTGCGAGACCACCCAAAAGCATGCGAATCGCTAGCAGATAAATAGACTATTCTCTCTCTGTTGAGATTGTCATCTTGTTCATTAGACAGCAGGTTAAAGCTTGATAATACGCAGCAAGAGTACAAGATTAAAATAAATACTATAAAAAAGCATTTTTTATTTTTCATTTTTTCAGATTATTTATAATTATTGGATTAATGACAATCTAGTCTAATTTAATATATAAATATTACATTTTACAAATAATGAATGACAAGTAAACTTTTTAGATACTTACTCAAATGTAAAATTTCTAATTGCCAATTCATTGCTTAAATAAGTAATAAAATAAAGAGAAAAAAAAGAAATTAGAAATTTTAAAAGCTTATTTAATTCCTTTTAGAAGTATTTGATTGCAAGTAAAATGTCGTCCCGAGTAACTTTCTTTCTCTTCGCGTGTTTGTTTAAAGTTAACGCAGTTTGTGTAATTTTTTCAGCTGATTGACCCATCCAATCAAGTTTTCTCTTTCAAATTAGGTTAAGAAATAGAAAAAATAAATAAAAAAATAAATTTTATACTCTAAGATCCATTTCTCCAGCACTCCAAGGTTTTAGCTGAGGCAAATTCCAACGCTCTACCAAGAATTTTATTAAGTAAATCGAAAATAATCCTGCAATTATTGCTCCACCTCCAGCGATTATATAAGCAGTACTAGTGTCTTCTCCAGATGTCGCAATAAACAATATAACGTTTAGAGTAGAATTCCAAAGATAGTGGGATATTAAAGGACCGATTAAGCTAGCAGTTTTAAAGAACATGTATCCCCATATTAAAGCAATAAGAAAGGGGGAAAGAGTTTGAATAATTGATTGCAAAATGAAACCTCCAAAAGAGGTTTCACCATCAATGAAGTCTTTAATTGGCCAAGTTATATGCCAAATTCCGAATAAAAATGCTTGTAGAATATTAGTTCTCCAGAATGACATTTTATCCAAAAACTTACGAGTCATCAAACCTCTAAATAATCCTTCTTCCATCAATACATTCACGATATTTCCAAAAAGTAACCATAGAGCAAAATAATAATCTCCTCGTAACCCCGTTTTTGGATCTGTTGGGGCAAATTCAAGACCTCCTTCTATACCAGAAATGCTGTTTACGACTAACGTCAGTATATAATAAACACCTAACATTATTGCTGCTAATAAGAAACCGATTGCAAAAGATTGACCAAGATTACTTCTATGAATGCCTATAGCTTTTGGCTTACGATTTATTGACCATAAATAGAAAACAATAAGAATTAAACCTAATGATTTGGAAAAGATTAATTCTCCTACTAATTCAGTTATTGGAAGCACAAATGTATCTAAAAGCCGGAAAATTAAACATAAAAGCGTAATTATCATTAAAACCGTAATTGGATATCGAGTAGCAAATTCATACCATTTATTTTGAAAGCTTTTTATTTCTTTTTCATTTTCTGACATTTATTCTCACTTATTGTAGATTCCCTTAATATTCAATTAATAACATTTAGAGATATAATATGATAAAAACAAATTTAAATCTTAATATTTGAACCATTCTTTCTATAAGATCACCGCTATCCAATAAATCTATAAGATTCATGTAAATTATCAATATTTTACTAAAAATATTCAATAAAACAGAATGAAAAAAAAAGAAATAAGAAATTTTAAAAACTGATTTAATTCCTTTAAAAGTATTTAATAGCTAAAAGAATGTCGTCCCTTGTAACCTTCTTCCTTTTTGCGTGTTTGGTTAAGGTTAACGCAGTTTTTGTAATTTTTTCAGCTGATTGACCCATCCAATCAACTAGTTCATCTACTGCATCACGAGCTACAATAATGGCACCATTATGTTTCATTAATCTTCGAATAGGACTCCAACTAATATATTCTGACATTTTTTATTCCTCCACTTTTATATAATTTATAATTTTTTAGTATTGAAATTTGTTATTTTTTAAGAGTTTGTTATATAGATATATATCTTTCAGATATTTAAAGATTTTTATTCATGCATAGTTTTATGAAGAATAAAATAGAAAAAATTGAACGACAAAATTCGAACTTGTGAAGAAGATCAATCTCGTGAAAGTTAGATTCTTTTTATTGAATTATTATTTCTGCTTGAAATTGAAGGTATAAATGATATTATCTTCTTAGAATCCAGCCAATTGTTCAAAAAGGCTATACTTTAAAAAAAGAAAGAAAAAACAATCAAATTCTGAAATGTAATCATATAAGTTTTTCTAAAACCTGAGACATAAAAAACATCATTTTCTTATTAAAAATTAGAGAGATAATGTCATTAACATTAAGAATTTTAATTATAAAGAAAAAATTTGAGAAGAAAATAAATTTAACCTTAATAAATTAATTAAATTCTAATGTAGAAGAAAAATACAATTAATAGGCTTTAACTAATATCTTGGTAAATTCTTAGTCTCTTGATAATATGCTTCTACTCCAATGACTTTCATTCTTTTATTCATTTGAATCCATCTTTGCTTAAGATGGGAATCAAAATTAGTTTTTTCGCAAGGGAATTCATCACATTGGAAACAGAAATCAATTTTTTTGTCTTTATAACAATCTTTTACTCCACAGTCTGGATATATACAAGTACCTTTCCTACATCTTTCACAATTCTCTTCTGTTAAATAGGTCAGTAGTGCTTTGAATGAAGGATATTTTTTAAAAATCGGTTGAAAGGAGGAAAATCTTTCAGCGTAAATATCGAATGATCCGAGTAAATTTTTAAGTTTTATGCCAGTTTTTCGTATTGCACCCTCAGAGTTAGCAAAACATTTATAACAATTAAGTCCACATGGAGCAAGAATATTTAAAATATCTTTGTATTCCATTTTGTTAATCCTATTTTGTATTTTTTCTTATTTTATTCCGTTCTTTCTTACTTAAAACCTGAGCTCTTAACTCATGAGCTGTATGATTCTTTAAATCATTAATAATCCGGATAACAGCTCGAGTGATAGGTTCATAACTTTCTTCATGGATTTTATCTAGTGTATCCGCTATATCAAATAAGTAGGGCGGTGCCGTTAAAAAAGATATAAAAGGGATTCCTCCAAGATGATAGAAAGCAGCATCTGTAGGAGGTTTATCACTTCCAGGGGGAAAACCATCTGGAGGCAATATAATTGAGCGTTGTAAATCTTCCTTTATGATGGCGTTTTCAACAATTTCTTCAAGAGGTAATATACGACTCACAAACCACCAACGAATTGTGGGCTCATCTAAAGTAATCATATTTCCATTTTGAGATTTTACATCACGAGCAACGTGTTCCAAATGAATAGCAACAATAGTTTTATTTAAAAGCTCTTTATTTCTTTGTACAAAAGTTAAGGCGCCTTTTCCTCCCGCCATATGAGCGCAATTCATTAAAAACATTAGATTGAATGGACGCTGTTCTTTAGGAATTTGAGTCCAGTATTTAATTTGTGCAAGAACTAAAGCCATTCCTGAAGCATCTTCTACTGCTGAATTCCAAGGTCCATCATGGTGAGTACCAATTACAATCCATTCATCAGATATTCCTGGTAATGTACCTGTGATATTGTGAGAAATAATCTCAGAGATCTTAGCATTATATGAAATATTACCTCTTACTATCCCTTTTTCAAGTAATTTTGAAATTTTTTTTCCATTATTTCGACTAACATATACACCAGATATATTTCTCTCAATAGCGTCATAAGGTACATAATATTTATCCGTTTCCCAGGGATACCCTGAAAGAATTCCAATAAAGCCAAATATATTATTTTCTAATGGAGGATCTATAAAAGCTCGCATTTTAAAATCAAAAGGCACCATTTGATTTAAATCATCAAATTCTTCCTTGGGATCATAATATCGATCTGCACCTGGTAAAGACTTAAGTAATTTTGCAGGTAACTCAAATAAATTTAAATCCATGACTCCAATCTTTCCTAATAAAGGAGAATTATCTGAAATCATGCATAATTCTCCTTCAAGGTTAGATTTAGGTTTAGTATAAGGAATTGGAAAACAAGGGATGTCAATTTCTTCCTTGGGATTATCAACCAACCAAATCCTAAGTTTAGCATCAAAATTTTCCCACTTCTT